>NVTL01000036.1 GCA_002401565.1 Rhodospirillaceae bacterium | reverse complement strand
GTTGATGACATTGGCGAAGATCAGGTTCTGTTCTTGCAGGAAAACATGAAGGTCATCGTCGAAAGCCATGACGACACACCTTTGGGCGTGAAATTGCCGAAAACGGTTATCTTGGAAGTCACCGAGGCGGACGCCGTGGTCAAAGGCCAAACAGCTTCTTCGAGCTATAAACCCGCCATGTTGGAAAACGGTATCCGCACCCAAGTGCCCCCGTTTATCGCTGCCGGAACCCGTATTGTCGTCAACACCGAAGACGCGTCTTACGTTGAACGCGCTAAAGACTAAATTTAAGGATTACTAACATGGCACATCCCCGTTCTGCCCTTTTGAACGTCATGACGTCCGCGGCCCAAAAAGCGTCTCGGCGTATGGTACGTGACTTTGGTGAAGTTGAAAATCTTCAAGTTTCGCGCAAAGGCCCCGCTGACTTTGTTTCCATGGCCGATAAAATGGCCGAAGAAACTTTGGTTCGTGAATTGTCACGTGCCCGCCCGGACTTCGGCTTTATTCTCGAAGAAAATGGCGTCATCGAAGGCAAAGACTCCTCTAACACGTGGATCATTGATCCCCTTGATGGCACCACCAATTTCCTGCACGGCATTCCGCACTTTGCGATTTCCATCGCTTTGGTCCGCGATAACGATGTTTTTGCGGGCGTGGTTTACAATCCCATCACGGACGAAATGTTTTGGGCCGAAAAAGGCCAAGGCGCCTTTTTGAACGGTCGTCGTCTGCGCGTATCAGCCCGCGCCAACATGGCCGATGCTTTGTTTGCCACGGGCGTGCCATTTTTGGGCATGGAAAAAGACGAGCGATTCTTGGAACGCCTTGAAAGCGTGATGAAAATTTCATCTGGCATTCGTCGTTTTGGCTCTGCGGCTCTTGATTTGGCCTATGTTGCTGCGGCCCGTTATGACGGGTTTTGGGAATGTGGTTTGAAATCATGGGACATGGCTGCGGGCATCGTTATGGTGCGGGAAGCCGGTGGTTATGTGACCGATATTAAAGGCAAACGCAAAATGATGGAAACCGGGGACATCGTCGCCGGAACCGACAAATTGCACTCAACATTGCTAAAACTGGTTAAATAACACGTCTATTTTGCCAAATCAGTTGTGTGGATTGACCCGTATTGATATGGTGTACGCCATTGAAATATAGAATTTTCGACCATAATGACCCAAATTCTGGGGGGAGACTGAACAAAATGCGCCGAATCCTTAATGTTACCAAGGTTTTTAACGTGACCAAGCCTTGCAGCAAAGGCCTTACGGGGGTTTCCCTGTTGGCGCTGTGCCTGTCTGGCCCGGCTTTGGCGCAAACGGCCCAAGATTCAGTCTACGTTGATATTTCTGACCCGAACGTGAGCATTGATCTTTCGGTTCTGGATGATGGTGGACGTGGTCCGGCTCCGGGCATGATGCCCAACAGGGGCATCGCTGCTGGCCTCTCGCCAAATACATACGGCGCCAGGACGGGTCCGAGAAATCCATTGCAAAAATTTGGCCATGCGGGCATGCCCGTTTCGACCTTGTATATTCAACCCAGCAAAGGCTTAAGCATTCCGCCACAAACAAAACCATTGTTGGTTTTGCGAGCGCCGGGCTCAGGCTCTGTGAAAAAAGTTGACGTTCCGGTTCAAAAAGAATCCGTTAAAGTGGTTGCGGCCCCAACACCACCTTCGACACCAACCGCACCGCCTGCGGCTCCGGCTTTGAAAACACCTGTTGTTCAGCCTAAACCGGTTGCTGAAGTGAAAAAACCTGTCGAGCCCGTCAAGGCTCCGGTTGTCAAAGTTGAAGCCGTCGAAGCTCCACAAAAAGCGCCTAAGGTTGAGGTAAAAGCTCCTGCGCCAACACCCGCCATCAAAGTGGTTAAAGTTGAACCTGTAATCTCAACGCCAGCGCCAGCGCCTATGCCCTTAAGCAAACCGGAATCCGTCGTAAAGGTTCCCGATGTGGCGATGCCGGCTCCGCCCCCGCCTCAGGCTGTGGCAAAAGTTGTGACACCAACCGCTCCGCTTAAAAATGAAACTGTCGTGAATTTACCGCCCAAAGGCAGCCAGCCCGGCGTGGCGTCTTTGCCATCGGCCAGTGGCGATTTAAACGATGGCGACAACATGCGCATTGTATTTGCCATGGACTCTTCAAAATTACCCCAAGACGCTCGCGATGCTTTAAAAGCCTTGTCCGACAAACTTAAAGGTCAAGACAGCCTGCGTTTGCAATTGCTGGCCTATGCCGGAACCGCTAATATGTCCGCCAGTGCGGCGCGGCGTTTGTCTTTATCTCGGGCTTTGGCCGTGCGCTCTCATTTGATTGAAAGTGGTGTGCGTTCAACCCGTATTGATGTCCGGGCTTTGGGCAACAAATCTTCAGATGAAGTCACCGAACGGGTTGATATCACCGTCGTCGAACGCTGAGCGGTCGCGCCATGATAGACGCGCATCAAATGACCAATCCCAGACGTTTTCTGGTCCGCATGGCTTTGTTTATTACGGTTGTGCTGTTGGCCGTGGTCGCCGTGTATGAACCGCTTTCCACTGCTTTCATGGCCAATGCTCCGCTGAACGGATTGATTTTGGGCGTGTTTGTTTTGGGCATGAGCTATAATGTGCGCCAAGTTTTGCAATTGGTTCCTGAACTGACATGGATTGCAAATTTCCGCAGTCGTTCCCCCGGCGCACCAGATGGCCCCATCGGTATGGTCACAAAAACCAAGGCACGTTTGCTGTCACCGTTGGCCGCAATGGTTGGCGACCGGGCTGAAATCAAGCTCAGCGCCATGGCTTTGCGTTCGGTTCTGGACGGCATTGCTGGACGGCTGGACGAACAACGTGACATTTCACGCTATACCATCAGCCTTCTGGTGTTTTTGGGCCTTTTGGGTACGTTCTGGGGTCTTTTAGATACCTTGGATTCCATCCGCAGCGTGATTTCAAATATTCAAGTCAGTGGCGGCAATGCGGGCGCGGTCTTTGACGATTTAAAAACCGGCCTTGAAAAACCCCTGCGCGGCATGGGTACGGCGTTTTCCAGTTCTCTGTTTGGTTTGGCTGGATCGTTAATTTTGGGCTTTTTGGATCTGCAAACGGGTCAGGCGCAAAACCGCTTTTACACCGAATTAGAAGACTGGTTATCCAGCCAGGCGCGTTTGACGGGCGGAACGCTTGGCACCGAAGGCGAACAAACCATTCCGGCCTATGTCGAAGCGTTATTGGAACAAACCGCAGAAGGTTTGGGCAACCTGCAACGCACCATGACGCGGGGCGAAGAAACCAATATTCAAACGTCTCAAGCGTTGGGTCAGCTTTCTGAAAAAATGGTCACCATCACCGATTTCATGCGCACCGAACAGGTGATTATGAAAACCTTGGCCGAAACCCATATGGAATTAAAACCCGCGTTAGAAGCCATCGCCGGGGGCAACATCATGACGGGCGGCAGCAGCATGGATGATGCCACCCGCGGCCATATCCGCAACATCGACATGGCGGTATCGCGCATGGTCGAAGAAGCCCGCACCGGACGCGAAGACACGGTCAGCCAATTGCGCAGCGAAATCAAACTGCTGGCCCGCACCGTGGCTGGACGAGGCCAATAAACCATGGCCTCGTTATCTCGCCGTTCCCGCAACCGCGCCGATATCTGGCCCGGTTTTGTGGACGCGTTGGCGTCGATCCTTATGGTCATTATCTTTTTGTTGCTGGTGTTTATCATGGCCCAGTTTTTCTTGGGCGATGCGTTATCGGGACGTGATTCTGCGTTAGAAAAGCTCGACAGGCAAATGGCGGAAATGGCCGATTTGCTGGCTCTTGAAAAGACCGAAAACAGCACTCTGCGCAATGATGTCGGCAGGCTGTCCAGCGAATTGCAGACTTCGATCACCCAAGGCGATCAGTTGCAAGGCGAGGTATCGGCTCTTTCGGGAAACATCACAAAACTAGAGGCCTTAAAGGCCGAGTTAGAAGCCGACATCGGCAAGCTGGCGTCCGAAGTTGACGACAAATCCCAAGCCCTGTTAAGCGAAAAAGAACTGTCCAATAGTGCGCGCGCCGAAATCGCCTTGCTGAACCAACAAATGTCCGCTTTTAGGGACCAAATCGCGACCCTGAACGGGGCGTTGGAAGCCGCCGAAATCAAGGCTGATAAAGAAGGCGCAAAGATCGTTTCGCTGGGCAAGCGCCTGAACGCCGCACTGGCCTCTAAGGTCATGGAGCTTTCGAGCTATCGGTCTGAATTCTTTGGCCGTTTGGTTAAAATATTGGGCGCTCAACCGGGCATCGAAATTGTCGGGGATCGTTTTGTATTTCAATCCGAAGTGCTGTTTGCCAGTGGTGCCGCCGAAATCAATGTCGGTGCGTATGAACAATTGCGCACGCTGGCCCAAACCCTCAATGATTTAGGGGCCGATATCCCCAAAGACATCGATTGGGTGCTGCGGGTGGATGGTCATACGGACGCTATCCCCATCAGAACCGCCAAGTTTGCCTCAAACTGGGAACTGAGTGCGGCGCGGTCTATTTCAGTGGTCAAATACCTAATTGCCCAAGGCGTTCCCGCCAAACGTTTGGTCGCAGCGGGCTTTGGCGAACAACAACCGTTGTCCCCCGGCAAGACCAAAGCGGCCTTAGATCGCAACCGCCGCATCGAACTAAAACTCACACAGCGTTAGACGTGGCGGCGTTGAGGCGCTATACAGAAGCGAATAATTCTAAACTAAAATTTAGACCCAAATAAAAACGAAAAGATTTTTTAAGAATGCTTACTCTGTTTCTCATCGTCTTTATCGACTTGGTCGGTTTTGGCATCGTTATTCCCCTGCTTCCTTTTTATGGTGAATTTTTTCAAGCTGGACCGTTGCTGGTCACCTTGATGATGGCCTCTTATTCTTTGGGCCAATTTATTGCAGCCCCGCTGTGGGGCCGTTTAAGTGACCGTATTGGCCGCCGTCCGGTGTTGATTGTCAGCCTTTTTGGTGCGGTTATTTCCTATATCTGTCTGGGCTTTGCAACGACCTTGTGGATGCTGTTTTTGGTGCGCATTTTTGGCGGATTGATGGCCGGCAACATTGCCACCGCGTTTGCTTATATCGCCGACATCACCACCCCGGAAAATCGCGCCAAGGGCATGGGCGTGGTCGGGGCGGCGTTTGGCTTGGGCTTTATTGCGGGTCCGGTTATTGGCGGCGTTTTGGCCGGGTCTGATCCCTTAAATGCGGATTATCAAACCCCCGCTTTTGTCGCCGCTGGCCTGTCGGCGTTGGCTTTGGTCATGACCATCGTGCGTTTGAAAGAATCCCTGTCGCCTGAGCTTCGCGCTCAACTGGCCGCAAAACCCAAGCAAAGCCGCATCACACAATGCAAAGAAGCCCTTAATCGTCCGGGCATTGGCCTGTTGGTGACCATCAGCTTTTTAGCCACCTTTGTGTTTGCCGGCATGGAAACCACCTTTGCCATGTGGTCGACCCGCCAATATGGCTGGGGTCCGCAACAAAATGGTTATCTGTTTGCCTTTATCGGAGTCATTGCCGCGTTGATTCAAGGCGGCGCCATGGGCCGTTTGACCAAACGATTCGGCGAAGCCAATCTGATCGTACAAGGCGCCGTAGCCTTAGCCATCGGCATGCTGCTGATTCCGTTTAGCCACACCTTGGAAATCTTGTTGCTGGCGATGGTTATTATCGCTTATGGCTTCAGCGTCATCAACCCGGCCTTAAACAGCCTCATCTCGCTGCGCACGTCTGCGACAGAACAAGGTCAGATGATGGGCGTTGCCCGTTCAGCGACCACCATGGCCCGCGTGGTGGGTCCTGCGTTCGCTGGGGTGCTGTTTGCTCAGCTGGGCAAGGAATGGCCTTATTACGGCGGAACCATCGTCATGTTGGTGGTGGCTGGATTGGCGTTTCGGTCTATGAAAGACAATGAAAACGCCAAACAAGAAGCCCTCCGCGAAGCCAGCTCAGAACCTGTCGTCGAAGACGCCTCAGCCCCGATAGACTAAGCCCCTACAGGCTAATATCGCGGCTGGTGATCTGTTTAAATTCAGCCGCCAAAACAGYCTTYAAMGCTTCRTTRCCCCGYGTSGACGTCCASACTTGGSYTTCWCCATARGCATAATGCGCGGCKCCRCTGAGCGGWGAACTCAGCCAKATTTCTTGATTCGGAGYRTGTTTATTGATGATGTAYTGGCGTCCRTCGKCCARTTCRACCGTCAARATWCCGTTGTCAAAATCAACATCTGCAACATCCCCAACGGCTTCATCTAAGGCCTCAAAAAGGTTTTCTAAGGTTTGTTCTGCTAAGTTTTCGAATTCATTTGCGTCCATTGGGGAACCTCCATTTGGGTCGTTATACAATATCATTCCCCCCCAAGTGCAAAATAATTCAGACTAATCCTTATAAACCCTTGCACATAGGCCAAGGCTTAGGTATACAGACGCTCTTATTTTTGGAGCAGACTGATGAAACAAGATATCCACCCTGAGTACCACACAATCACCGTCGAAATGTCCGATGGAAGCACCTACGAAACCCGTTCTACATGGGGCAAAGAAGGTGAYYTGATGAAACTTGATATTGATCCTCTGACCCATCCTGCTTGGACTGGTGTACACCGTCTTTTGGACAGTGGCGGTCAGCTGGCGAAATTCAACAAGCGTTTCAGCGGCTTTGGCCTCAAAGGTTAATCTTAGTTTTTCTAAGATTTTCCTGTTTGAAACGTCTGTTTGACARCGCWCAWWGGGGCCTCTGCTGRTKTGCAGGGGCCCCWTTGTTACGTCTTCAAAYGGTTAAAGTTCACARCCCTTCATTTTTCCTTTAGGATCATAGGGCTAGAATACCGGAGGCATGTACAACCGTGCCCCGCAACGACTTTGGATCGATATGGGACAGACAAGCTACGAAGTCCAAGTAATGCAAGGGGATCGCTGGCGYATTCATGCCCAGTTCCCCAGCAGTGGTCGWRATGAGGCCATCGAAGAAGCCAAGACCTTAGAATCCCTGCCGGGAATCGCGGGTATCAAAGTCATGCGCGATACTTATGACGATCAATCCGGTCTGCACAACGCCACGGTCATCCACAAACATACCCCAAAACCGGGCCGCGCGCCTGCGGCTGGCGGTAAATACGCAAAATATCAAAATCGAGCCACGACCAATCGCATGGCCGACTTTGATGATCCTTTTGCCGAGGACGATGAAGACGAAGGCAAATCTAAAGGATCCAAGGGCCTTGGCGTTATCGTTAAAATGCTTATGGTTTTGTTGTTTTCGATTGCCTTAACTGCCGTCGTCACAAGCTTGATTTCCGCCTTTATGCCGACCCGCTTGGGTGATATGCGCTTGGTGGGGGCGACCCGCGCCAACATCATCGTGGGCACCGCCATCATTTGTTTTCTGGTCACCGTAACAACTTCATTCATGGCCTTTATGGGCCGCGATGAACTGGACGTTCCGGAATTAAAGCGCCGCAAGAAAAAAGCCGCCGAACAAAAACAAAAGCTCGCCAAAATGAAGGCCCAAAAAGCCAAAAAGGTCCAAAAGGCGAAAAAGCTTGAGGCCGATGACGAAGAACGGGCCAAGGCCGAAATGGCCCGCATCAAACGCGAAAAAGAAAAACAAGAAAAACAAGCCGCACAAAAAGCCGAAGACGGTGGCGAAGAAGAACAAGCCGCCGAAGAAGATGCGCCCAAACAAGACGACAAGCCCGCCGAAGAAGGCGACGACGGCTTTTCCCGGCTGTCCCCGGCGGCGGAACAACACAAAGCCTCCCTGATGTCCTTTTTTGGCGAAGCGGTGCGCAATCTGCCCCCTGAACGCAAAAAAATGGACAATTACAATCGCTTTGGCCTGAACCTGTATTTAGCCGGGGCCACCGAAGCTTTGGGTGGTGAAAAGAACCTAGATGGCGAAACCATGGAAGCCATCTTGGCCGATGCCTTGCAAACCATGGGGCTGAAGGAAGAACACGCCGAAGCCTTTTCCAAACGCTATGAAGATTATTTGTTACAAGACGCGCGGTATATGGAAATTTTCCAATCCGGGCGCCGCTCTATTTCCGATTTCATGAAAGGCAAAAAAGATGCCATCAAAGAATTGGAAGTATCTTTGAACGATTGGAACAAGCCCAAGGCCGCCGAAGACCCCGAACGCGAAGTGGTGGTGATGTTCACCGACATCGTGGGGTCGACCGCCATGACCCACGAAAAAGGCAACTTGGCCGCACAAGAAGTCGTGCGGGCGCACAACCGCGTGGTCCGCGATGCCTTGGCCAAAACCGGCGGCAAAGAAATCAAACACACCGGCGATGGCATTATGGCGTCCTTTGAAAACGTCACCTCCAGCCTGTTGGCGACCCAACAGATGCAGATGATGATTGGCATGCACAATGACCAAGGCCCTGATTTACCCTTGAAAGTCAAAATTGGCATCAATGCCGGACGCGTGGTCATGGAAGAACAAGATCTTTACGGCGTCACCGTGCAAATGGCGGCGCGCATCGTCGACAAAGCTGCGGCGGATCAAATTTTTGTTTCCGACACCGTTTATGGCATGGCCAAAGGCGGGCAATGGAAATTTGTCAAACGCGGCCCGTATTATATGAAGGGCATCAACGGACAAGTATTCTTGCAAGAAGTGGTGTGGGATGACAAAGCCGACATCGCGGCCATGAATGCCGAATCTTTGGCCGAACGCCCCGCTTTGGAAGTCACGTACGCTCAGGCCTCTGGACAGCCCCTGCCTGTTCCGGTGACCGAGGCTCCTGTGGCTGTGGCTCCGGTGGCTGTGGCTCCTGTGGCAACAGAGGTGCCAAAACCAGCTGAAACGCCGACACAGGCTCTCCCGCAGTCCACACCTCTTGCGGCACAACAAACTGTACAGCCTCAACCCGCACCCGCCGCGGCCAGCAAAGCTTATGCCCAGCAACCCGCAGCGCAGAGCCCTCAGCCAAAGCCCTCCCAAGACGCTTAATTAAAATTCATAAAAAAGACAAAAAAAATGCCGTCCCTCATTCGAGGTGACAACATTTTTTTAATATTCGTCTGACCGAGCCCTGTTAAACTCACCGTCAATTTTTAGTCTGCGCGTAGACTATCACCCCACCGTCGATGGTCAAGGTCGCATTTTCACAAAAGGGAATACGCCCTCCCCTCCCTAAACAAAAAAAGCGCCACCTTAAACGAAGGTGACGCAAGTTTAACAGGGAGGTATCGGAAGTCGTGTGCGTATCCGATGATTAAGCATAGCGCGAGCATCCTTARATATAGGTTAAAGTCCTGAAAATACTCCAAATGGATGCAGACACAATCAATTAAAAAAGGCGTCTGCTCCGGCCCGTGCGGATTGCTTTGTGCTGATCGCGGCCTCGGCGCGTTTGATTTCATTTTTCAGGTCTTGGATGTATTCTTCGATCGCTTCGATGGACATTTCGTCCAAATCTTTCTGTCCCGCCTTGCTTTTTTGCGGTTCTAGGTCATCGGTGTCCATTTTCTGCCTCTCCTTATTTAACGGGTAATCATTTGATTTATAACAACTTTACAGGTATTTATCGGCTAAATTGAAGTCATCAAGAAAAATCTTTTCCAATCTTCCCGTATCGGCGGTTTACCCGACTGGAAATATGGAATAAAAAGAGCGCTAAAGCCACTCTCMTGTGAGTGACTGCCMTCTTNCAAGGATAAGGATACTMRATATGGCGAAGCCTTTGATGCCCAAGGCGACGACCGTTTGGCTCGTAGARAATACWGCGCTTKCWTTTGACCAGATYGGTGARTTTGTCGGCCTGCACGAACTTGAAGTTCAAGCCATCGCCGACGGCGAAGTGGCGGTGGGCATTCAAGGTGCTGACCCGCTCGCATCCGGTGTGCTGACACAGGCCGAAATCGACCGCTGTCAGGCTGACCCCGATGCATTTTTGGTGATATCCGAAGGCACCCTGCCCCAGCCGAAGGCTCGTGGCAAAGGGGCTCGTTACACGCCCGTATCCAAACGCCAAGATCGCCCAGACGCCATCGCGTGGATTTTGAAACATCATCCAGAAATGACCGATCCACAAATTTCGCGTTTGATTGGCACAACCAAGCCAACCATCAAAACCATTCGCGAACGGTCTCATTGGAACATTTCAAAAATCAAACCRCAAAGCCCCGTKGGYTTRGGTTTGTGYTTGGAAGCYGATTTGGAAAAAATGGTYGCCATYGCKCGGGCCAARGCSGGMACCACCCAYGCTCCSGTRCAANSTGWMKTCNGTKGCGGCTYCGAGCCTTGCTCCGGCGGAACCAAAAGCACCCGCCATGGATACAACGACGCCCGTTCATCCAGAAGACGATAAAACCAAACACACCGTTGAATCCGTGTTTGGGCCTTCGACCAGCGAAAGCGACGATAAAGCCTAAGCGGCTTATCTCAGCAGAATACACAAAAGGGGCCTTCACACATTGTGAAGGCCCCTTTTGTATTTAGCGTTTAAATTATTGGTCTGCGCGGTGACCAAATTGACTTAAGCTATCGGCCAAATAATCGCTGATCATGGGAATTTGCAACAAGCGATGCGGCAGGTTTTCGTCCAAGTCATCCTTGGCCATTTGCACGGCATCACCCCAACCATCCATATCCACATCACCACGGCCCAACATGATCATACAATGCAATTCAATCAGCTCGTCTTCGCTGAGCGCGCTCAAAAAAGCCAACAGTTCGTCATAGGCTGGGTCTTCGGGTTGTTCAGCCCCGTTCTGCAGCCCATCATCATCGGTCGGAGCACCGCTCAGATCTTGAATGACCGGCGTGTTCTTCGCGTCAAATTCGCGGCTTTTTACAATTATAAAACATACTTTTTCAGATGAAATGGATTGCATGACGACCTCCTGTCTCAATAATTTCTGGTCTTTATCATAACACATTAGAGCTTACTAATCCTAAGACAATCGGACAGAAATTGGGCCTAAAACAAGAAAATCGGCGCCCCTTTCGAAGCGCCGATCTCGCGTTTATGCTCACCTGACGAGCTCTTGTTTCAAACCGTATTATACGGGGCTCAGCTCAGGCTGGTGAGTTCATCCTTTATGCGCAATTTTTCTTTTTTCAGGGTGTGAAGTTCATGTTCATCGGGACAGGCCCGTGTGGTTTCCAGTTCGATGGCTTCGTCTAATTCATGATGGCGAACTTTCAAGGCATCGATTCTGTTTGCTACACCCATTATAATATCTCCCATGTTTTTGACAGTTTTACGCAACAATATTACGCCTCTTTTTAAGCAAATCAAGCGATTTTCATTCGTTCAGCAAGATCAAAGGCTTGGACTTTTTCTTCAAATTTGTGTGATCTTATTTTTCAAAAAAGCACCTTTGGTATTTCAAGAAAGTCCGGTGTATTATATCTCAACAAAAAGAGAAGAGCCCCAGCATGACTGATGATCAAGATAATCATACCCGTTTAGAATCCTTACGCCTTGAGCACCGGGACTTAGATGACGTGATCCACCGCCTGATTGCAGATGCGGATTCAGATCTGTTGCAAATCCAACGCCTAAAAAAACGCAAACTAAGGCTCAAGGATCAAATCATACGACTGGAAAGCGGATCGATTCCCGACATTATCGCTTAACCTTACAAAGGCCTTGCTCATGAACACATGCGATCAAAGTATTGATTATTATTTTAGCGTGATGTCGCCATGGGCTTATTTCGGCGATGCCCGATTTTCAAAACTGGCCCAAAAACACGATCTGCGCATCCGTTATCATCCGCTGTTATCACCGGATTTATTTCCCCAAACCGGTGGGCAATTGTTAAAGGACCGAGCCCAACCCCGCAAAGACAACCGCCTGACCGAATTAAAACGCTGGCGTGATTATTTGGGCTTCAACATTAATCTTCAGCCCAAATATTTCCCCACCCCGGAAAGCAACGCTTCACAATTGATTCTGGCCACACAAACCCCCGGCCCGCTGGTCCATGCAATCATGCGCGCGGTGTGGGAACAAGACAAAGACGTCAATGATCTGGAAACTCTATCGCATATTGCCGACAGCGTGGGCCTAGACGGAACCGCATTGATCACCGCATCCCAAACAGAATTTTATGCCAACGCAGTCAAATCCGAAACAACGGCCGCCATAACCGCCGGTGTGTTTGGCTATCCAACCTATGTGTATCAAAACGAATTGTTTTGGGGACAGGACCGTTTGGATTTTTTAAGCCGGGCYTYGRGSRCTTAAGCTGTSCATCACCYGYTTGGCCCGTTCAATRATATCGTCRCCACTGTCACCGGGGGCGATTTCWGTRACKCCGAACTTGGCTTGAATATGCAAAGTCTGGCCCTGCCAGGTAAAAGCATGAGCGGCCATTTGGGCGACTAAATGGTGGCCTTTTTGGGCCGCGTGCACCGGGTCGGTTCCCGGCAAAACAATGCCAAAATCAAAATGGTCAAGACCGCCGATAACATCCCCAGCTTCGCATTTTTCACGCAGAACATCCGAAGCATGAACCATCATGTTTTCCACGGCGCCGCTTCCGTACAGACTTTGCACAGCTTCGACATTGGCAATGCTGAAATACAGCACACAAAACTGCACATGTTCGTCTTCGACACGCCGGGCGGCTAATCCAAGCCTGGCCATAAAGGCTTTGCGCCGCATGACTTGCAACACGCGGTCTTTTTCGACTTGTTCTTCCAGATACGCTTCGTGACCGTGGGCGCTGATCAATTGGCCACGCAGGGCATTGATTTCGTCCAACAGCAATTTTAAAGCTTTGCGCACGGGTTCGGTCATGTCTTCTTTGGGAATGCCAAACACCGATATTTCATCGTGRWAATCTTCGGSYAAATGGCCCGGATGATCNTSAGNWTTCAGAMCCYGYGCCWTKGCCSTGTTCTTCKKYGTGTTGRCGRCGGCGTTTTTCTTCCAGCAYSGYACGGTCTTCGTCCGCCAAACGATTGCGGCCGGGTCTAACCGACATTATGGGGACCGTTGTCCCTAAGGCTTCATCGACCATGATGTTCTCCTCAACATCATCATTTCATACTCCTGTTAATTTATCATAAAAATGGCTCTCACGTCAGAAAATCATGAAATATCGCTTCCCCTTGCCATTCCAAGCACGATGCCTATAATCACCCGCTTTCTCAAAGGGTTTAGCGTTCAGCGCAGGAGCAAAGTAAATGACCACTTCAACACCCGCCACCGGACCAGTTGTCGGCATCATTATGGGCAGCCAGTCCGATTGGGTCACCATGAAAAACGCCGCCGATACGCTGACAAAATTGGGCGTTGCGTTTGAAACCAAAATCGTTTCCGCACACCGCACGCCGGACCGCCTGATCGCTTATGCCAAATCAGCCAAAGAACGTGGATTGCAGGCGATTATCGCCGGCGCCGGTGGTGCCGCTCATCTGCCAGGTATGGTCGCGGCCATGACCCCCCTGCCCGTTTTGGGCGTTCMGATTGAAAGCAAATCCTTAAAAGGCATGGATTCGTTACTGTCCATCGTGCAAATGCCCGGCGGTGTTCCGGTGGGCACGTTTGCCATTGGCAAACCCGGTGCGATTAACGCCGGATTATATGCGGGATCAATTGTGGCCCTGCACGATGATGACATCGCCGAAGCCTTAGACGCTTGGCGCGCCGCGCAAACCGCCGCCGTAGCCGAAGAGCCCACTGATTAAATGACAACAAACATCCCCGCACCCATCGCCCCCGGATCAACCCTCGGCATCGTCGGTGGCGGACAATTGGGTCGCATGACCGCCGTTGCCGCCGCTGAACTTGGTTACGCGGTACATATTTTCACGCCAGAAGAAAACAGCCCCGCATCGAAAGTCGCGGCGCGCACTTATGTTGCCGATTATGACGATGACGACGCGATCAAGGCGTTTGGCGAAAGTGTCGATGTGATCACCTTCGAATTTGAAAACATTCCCGCCGAAACGGTTAAAAAGCTCAGCGCTTCTGCCCCTGTGCGGCCGTGTTACAATTGCTTGGCAATTGGCCAAGACCGGGTGAAAGAAAAAACCTTTGCCGCCGATTTGGGCATTGAAACGGCGCCGTGGGAAATCGTGAAATCTGCGGATGATCTGCGCGAAGCCCTAAAAATCATCGGCACGCCCTCCATCTTAAAAACCACCACGTTGGGTTATGACGGCAAGGGTCAGGTGCGCCTGCGCGCCGATACCGACCCGAGTGAAGCATGGGACGCCTTGGGTGGAAATGTTGGCATCTTAGAAGGCTTTGTCGATTTCACCATGGAAATTTCCGTGATCACCGCGCGCCGCCCTTCGGGAGCCATGGCGACCTTTGACGTGGTCGAAAATCGCCACAAAAACGGTATTTTAGACGTCACCATCGCGCCCGCAGATATATCCAGCGCATTGGCCGAGGATGCCTGTGCCATCGGTCAAAAACTAGCCGAAGCCATGGACATGGTGGGTTTGTTGGCGGTTGAATTATTCGTCACGAAAGACGGGCATCTGTTGATGAACGAAATGGCCCCACGCCCGCACAATTCCGGTCACTGGACGCAGGACGGCTGTTCCACCAGCCAATATGAACAGTTCGTGCGCGCCGTAACAGGCCTACCGCTGGGCACCACCCAGCGTCATTCCGACGTGGTCATGAAAAACCTCATTGGCGACGACATCAATGACTGGGCCAACATCGTCAAAAACCCAGACGACAAACTGCACCTGTATGGGAAATCTGAAGCCAGAGCAGGCCGAAAAATGGGCCACATCAATCGACTGTACGCCAAGGGCTCGCAGCCTAAGGGCTGGCTTTAGTTTTATTTGTTTAAGAACGGCCCTAACGTGCCGAGGCCTGTTCGGCCTAGTTAGAGTGCCATACGGATAGACCCGTCATAGCCACAGCCAAACCGAAGGGAGAATCCGAGGCAAGCGCAAGGCGCGCCGGGCGAATGCCCGTTCTTAAGCTGACAAAGTCAGCTTCAAAACAAAGCCATCCCGCCCCCCATCCGTCATTCCCGCGCAGGCGGGAATCCAAACATCCTTAAAAAACACCCAGCCCGTGGCTCTGGATTCCCGCCTGCGCGGGAATGACGGTGCTACTTTAATTATTCCGCGCAAAAAATTGTGTTTTTAAATATACTGCGTGCATGGAAGAATTTATCACATTCATATACGCTGCTGGCCTCATGGTTTTGGCGGGAGCCGGATGGTTGATTAGGTGGTGGCTGACTAAAAAAACACCTACGCCTGCTCCTCAATCGGTTGACGGCACCGAAGCTATGACAGCTTTGACCGAAAAATATAAAAACCAAATCGACGACCAAGGGCAAACCATTGATGCTCTGCGCAAAGCCGTTGATAGTTTAACTGAAAAGCAAGGCACCCCAGATGCCCCAGAAGGCCTAAACGAAGCCCTCGACCATTTAAAACAAGGCGACACCAAAAAGGCCGAGGCTTTGTTTGAACGCATTCTTGAGGCCAAAGAAGCCGAAGGCCAAGCCGCCAATCTGGAAGCCGCCGAGGCCGCCAAAAACATCGGGGCCTTGGCTTATCTTCACGACACAGATAAAGCCCTAAACGCCTACAAAAAAGCCACCAAACTAAATCCTGATGACGCCGAGGCTTGGAACCTATTGGGCGCACTTCTGCTTCGCTCAGGGGATTTAACGGGGGCCAAACGAGCCTTTAATAAAGTCTTGGCCTTGGGCAATCGCACGACCAACAAAAGCCTCATCGCTATCGCCTCAGGCAACTTAGGTATCATCGCCCAGACCCAAGGCGATTTGGACAAATCCAAAATTACTTCCAACAATCCCTTACCATCGCTGAAGAACTTGGCCTGGAAGAAACCATGGCCGGTAATTTGGGCAACTTAGGCATCAGCGCCTAGGCCCACGGCGAGTTGGACAAGGCCGACGATTATTTCCAACAAGCCCTCGCCATCAATAAAGAGCTTGGTATAAAAGAAATCATGGCCAATCAGTTGAGCAACTTAGGGATCGTGGCTCATAAACGGGGGGATATGACTAAGGCTGTTGGTTTATCGCGGGAGGCTTTGGTGTTGTATCAAGACATTGGCATGCCGCACAGGGTCAAGCTGGTACAAAGCTGGATTGACGAAGTAGAAGCCAAATAAGAAATCCCTGCTTCTCCCGTCATTCCCGCGAAGGCGGGAATCCAAACATCCTTAAAGCACACCCAGCCCTTGGCTCTGGATTCCCGCCTTCGCGGGAATGACGGGTGGGGATGAGAATGACGGTTACTTAAGTTGTGGATTTAGCCTTCCCCTTATGCGTCGCCAACCAAATGCCCAAGCCAATCGGAATTATGCCCAACAGATCGCCGATCGCCACGGGTTCGCTGAGCAATACCCAGCCGTACATCAAGCCGAACGGGGGCATTAGGAAATGTAGGGCGCTGGCGTCTGAGGCGTTTCCGTGGCTGAGCAAAAAGAACCACAACCCCACGCCGCCGATGGTCGCGCCGATGATGATATAGGCCATCGATAAAGCCAACGGCAGGCCCCAAATGATGGTGCTTAAATCTTCGGTAAAGGCGCTGTAAATGACCAGTATTACGCCAGAGGTCAATAAATGTCCGCCAATTGCCACCGACAGCGGAATGTCCATTTTCCACTTTTTGAAATACAACGAGCCCAACACCATCGACAATAAAGCGATCGACAACATGGATGTGCCAAAGACATCTTCGCCCGTGACCGTAATGCGGCTGTTCAGCACAATCACCACACCGACAATGCCCAAGGCCAATCCAGCGCCCCGTCTTAGCGACATGTGTTCGCCAAACATCGGCACGGCAAATAAGGCGATCAAGATCGGGTTCATGGAAATAATCACCGCGACCAAGCCTGACGATACCGCCCCCGAAGCCATGCCCATCCACGCAATGCCCTGATAACCGACCTGATTAAGCAAGCCCAAAATTGTCAGCTTAGCCCATCCCTCTGCCCCCACGGGACGGTACGTTTTGGTGACCACGGCGTAGCCGATCATCATGAGGCCGGCAATGATAAAACGACTGCCCAGCAAGATCAGCGGCGGGCCGTATTGAATGGTGATTTTGGCGGCGGCAAATGAAGAACTCCACAGCAAGACAAACGCCAAAACGAGCGCAAAATAAGCGTATTTGTTGGTGGGTATGGACATTTGGGAGGCTCCTTAGAGCAGGAGCTTACGCCCCTTCGATCTCTTCGCGCAACAGTTCTAATTCCAACCATTGTTCTTCGGCTTGGTCGCGTTCTTCTTGGGTTTGACCGACTTTGGCCACCAACGCATTAAAAGCATCGGGGTCCTTGGTATACAAATCTGGGTCCGACATTTGTTCTTGAAGTTTTTCAAGTCTGGCGTCCAAGCCAGCAATTTTAGCCGGCAGAGTTTCCAAAGCGTATTTGTCTTTATAGCTAAGCTTTGTAGAGGACGATTTCTGTTTTTTAGACTTCGCCCCCTTTTTACCCTTTGGCTCAAGCTTAGCCCGAGCGTCCACACCGCGTCCGCGTTGGTCCACCATATCGGAATAGCCGCCCGGATATTCAGACCACGTGGCGTCGCCTTCATAAGCCAAAACAGACGTGGCCACCCGGTCCAAGAAATCCCGGTCGTGACTGACCAACAATACCGTGCCTTTATATTCCGCCAGCATTTCTTGCAACAAATCGAGCGTTTCTAAATCCAAATCATTGGTGGGTTCATCCAACACCAGCAAGTTCGATGGTTTTGCCAAGGCGCGCGCCAACATTAACCGACCGCGTTCGCCACCGGACAAAGCCGTAATGGGCGTGTTTTTTTGTTCGGGCGGAAACATAAAATCTTTCATATAACCGACCACGTGTTTTTGTTCGCCTTGCACAAACACGCTGTCGCCGCTGCCTTCGGTTAAGGCTTCGGACAAGGTCCAGCTGGGGTCCAGACTTTCGCGTTTTTGATCCAACGTGACCATTTCCAGCTTGGTGCCCAAACGGATCGATCCGCTGTCGGCTTCCATATTGCCCGTCAAAAGCTTGATCAAGGTTGTTTTACCAGACCCGTTCGGTCCGATCAGGCCAAGCCTGTCGCCGCGTTGAATACGAATGGACAGGTCGTTGACAATTTCATTGTCGTCAAAGGATTTATGGATGTGTTCCAGTTCGGCAACCAGCTTGCCTGATGTTTTGCCTTCGGTCACGGCGAGCTTTACATTGCCCGTCATGGCGCGTTGATTTCGCCGTTCGCTGCGCAAATCGTTCAGGGCGCTCAATCGACCCATGTTGCGTTTGCGGCGCCCGGTGACGCCTCGGTTTAACCAGTGCAGTTCGCGGACGATTTTGCGGTCCAGTTTATGACGGTCCAATTCCATCAGTTCCAAGGTCTCGTCCCGCCAGTCTTCGAATTCATGGAACGTTTTGTCCATGCGCCGGGTGGTGCCATGGTAAATCCACACCGTGGCCTTGCCGATGTTTTCCAAAAATGTGCGATCGTGACTGATCAACACGATGGCTGAACGCATGGAATTGAGCTCTTTTTCCAACCATTGAATGGCGGGCAAATCCAGGTGGTTGGTGGGTTCGTCAATCAACAAGACATCGGGTTCAGGCGCCAAGGCGCGGGCCAGAGCGGCGCGGCGAATTTCACCGCCGGACAAAACGGATGGGTCTTCATCACCGTTCAGGCCCAAATGGCCCAACAAATAAAAGGCGCGCGAATGATCGTCGCCGTGGGCCAGACCGTCTTCGACGTATTCTAAAACCGTGGAAAATCCCGAAAGATCAGGTTCCTGAGCCAAGTAACACACCGATGTTCCGGGTTTAACAAAGCGGTCGCCGCTGTCGGCTTCGACCAATCCGGCGATGATTTTTAACATGGTCGATTTGCCAGAACCATTACGTCCGACCAAGCATAAACGGTCACCTGCGGACACAATTAGATCGGCGCCTTCCAACAACGGTGTGCTGCCAAAGGTCAAATGAATGCCGCGAAGATTTATCAGAGGAGGAGCCATGGGGGAGTGTGTACCGGGCTGGATGGATTTCGGCAAGCAGAACCTATAAAAACTCCCCAACACTGACAAAATAGGCTATAATGAAGGCTTAATTGAGAGGCTGTTATGGTTGACATCGCTATCGGTTCAAACATTTTGAACCAATTGAGACCCACAAATTTCTCCAATGCTCGGGTGACGAACCAGACCGGGACGAACAATGTTGTCCAAAATCAGGCCCGCAACCAAGTTCAAAACCAAACTTCAAATACCCAAAACACTCAAAACGCTCAAACCGGCCAGTTTCAGGGCTTGTTTGACGCCAATACAGCCCCGAATGCGGTCCAAAATGCCCAACAAAACAATCGTGTGCAGGCGTTTAACCCCAATGATCGGGGGCGCGCAGAAACGCAGGCCGCTCGTCAAGCCGTGCAAGATCGTCAAGAACAACTGATTGAGGGCCGCGTTGCAAGCCAAGCCCAACAAGCCACGGCGGCTGAGGCTGGGCGAGATCGTGCGGCCCTTAAAGACCGTACCGAATCCATTCGTGTGTTGCAGGAAACGCGAAGCTTGGATACGGAACAACTGCAACGTAATCTGCAAGCTTCAACCGAACTGGCGCGGTATGACCGCGAACGCCAAGATGCCATTACCGATGCCGTCCGCAGCAGCGAAGCCCAACCCCGCGGCAGCATCATTGACGTGCTAGGCTAACGTTAAGCCGCCAACGTCAAGCCCATCGCCACCACAATCATCAATCCCAAACTAACATTAAACAATCGTTCTTTGGTCGCGCTCATGTGGGTCTGTTTTAGGCCCACGCCCACCAGCAACCAGACGATATCAACAACAATCATCACCGCCACACACAGCGCCCATTTTGCCCAAGAATCCAAAACCGCATTGCCCGGCATCAACACATAAGACGCATACAGCGATACAAACGCCACATAGGCTTTGGGATTAGAAAGCCCCAGTAAAAGCCCCGACAAGGGCGACGACAGCACCGCATTGTTTGACCGTTGCTCCCCCACTGGGGAAGTCGCAATCGCATAGGCTAAATACAAGAGATACACCGCGGCTATGATCGTCAGCAGGTAGACTGCGGTGGGAAACAGTTCAAGAAAAGACGTCAAGCCAACGCCACTGAACGCTGCCGCCAGACCAAGCCCAACTTGCAAGCCCCCGTAATATTTAAGCCCCTGTTTTAGACCTTGGGTGCGCCCCACCGCCAACAAAGCCGCGATGGCCGGACCCGGTGATCCCAACAAGGCCACCGCCGCCGCCAAAAACAAACCCACCGAAATCATATCCATGTCCTATTTCCTAATCTGTGTGTGAAACCTGTTGCCTAAAGTAGGAAACGCCGTAAAATTAGACAAATTACTTTTTGTCATAGCCTTAATAAGGAAAGCGAATGACCAACGTTTTGCACCGCGACATCGACGTCGGCCTTTTGCGGGCCTTTATTGCCGTGGCGGAAACGGGAAGCATGACCACGGCGGCGAACATGGTCAGCCTCACTCAATCGGCAGTCAGCCAACGCATCAAACGTTTAGAAGACATCTTAAACCTGAAACTTTTTGACCGCACGGTCGAAGCCATGCACCTAACCCCCGGCGGTGAACGTTTGCTCAGTCGGGCCTATAAACTGGTCGCGGGCAACGATCAACTGGTCGCCGATATGGCAGATGCGGATTTTAGCGGGGAAATTAAACTGGGCGTGCCCCATGATATCGTGGCCAGCATGATGCCGCCAACCTTGCGACTGTTCAAACGCGTTTATCCGCATGTTTTGGTGACCTTAGTCAGCGATACATCCCAAGTTTTATACACTAAATTGTGCGCGCAAAAAATTGATTTGGTTCTAATGACCGAAACCAAACGCGGCAATCAGGAACAGTTTTTGCTGACCGACCGTTTGGTGTGGGTGGGGGCCAAATACGGCGAAGCCTACAAAGAACGCCCGCTGTGTGTGGCCTTAGCTCAAGAAAATTGTGCGTTTCGGGACTCCACCGTTGACGCTCTGAACAAAGCGGGAATCAACTGGCGGGCGATTTGTCAGGACGGAGGGTTGGAGCCGGTTTTTGCCACCCTGAAAGCCGACATCGCGATTGCCGCCTTTTTATCAAACGCCGTTCCCGATGGTCTGGTTATTGTTAAAAACAAAGACCTGCCAGCACTGCCTGAATTTCACATCAATTTAAGAATGCGCCCCGACAGCCCTTCGCCGATTGTCCTTAAACTGGCCCAGTTGATTCAGGATGATTTTTCGAAACGCTATCGGGTGTAATTAGTTTTTTTTGTGCAAACGACAGACAAAAAATCCTTCTAAGAAGGTCGACGGCGTGATGCGGATGGCTTTTTTTAGGTCTTCTGGAAAGCTCTGGTTGTCCCATGAACTCAGGCCTTCGAACCGTCCGGGGATGTCTAAATCTATGGCTTCGATTTCGACGTCTTTATTGTGCTTTAAAAGCCTTGCCACCGGGGCTTCGTTTTCTTCCGGGCCAAAGGTGCAGGTGGAATAAATCAGCACGCCACCGGGTTTGAGGACTTTCCACGCCGCCGCGAGCATTTTTTGCTGCAGGTAACTCATCTTAGTCACCCGCTCTTCGCTCCAAAACTTCAACGCCCCGCCGTGGCTTAAATCCATCATGCCTTCGCCGCTGCATTGGGCGTCTAACAATATACGATCAAACTGACCTTCGACGTGGCGGTCAATGAATTGGCCTTCGAAATTAGTGATGTCTGTAGTGTTCACGCGAAAGGTTGTTAGGACTTCTTCTAACTTAATCAAACGCGCTGGCATGGCGTCGTTGGCGATGATTTGGGCCTCGCCCCCGGCCAAGGCCTGAATGTGGGCGGTTTTACCGCCGGGTGCGGCACAGATGTCTAAAATCCGGTCGCCGGGTTTGGGGGCCATGGCGAGGGCGGGTATTAGGCTGGACGCATTTTGAATATAAACATGGCCGTCCTGAAACAATTCATTTTCAGCCAAGGTGCGTTTATCGCTGAGCAAATGGTACGCACCGGGGCACCAGTCAATGGGGTCAAGTTCAACACCCAAATCCTTTAGCCGCGCCAAAATTTCATCGGCGTCCAACGGCGACAACGCATTGATGCGGATTGAACTTTTCAGGCGGATTGACGCCAGTTGTTCCGCTTCTTCTTCGCGCACGCCAAAGATTTTTCTGAAACGGCTTAAAAAGAGTTGGCGCGTGCCGCCGCGTCCTGACCCACCCTTGTATTTTTGATTACCCTTGCGCGCCATCAGTCTTCTTCCTCTTGGTCGGACTTGGCGCGTTTGGCTTTGCGTTGCAAACCTTCGATGATCAGCGTGATTTCGCCCTTGGGTTTCATGTCGGCGAATTCTTCGGCCAAATCGGCCAAGGTTCCCCGGTGAAAACGCTCAAACTTCTTGGTCAGTTCCAACGCCACAACGGCGCGGCGTTCGCCCAACACCACATAAGCATCGGCCAGCAATTTACCGATGCGGTGTGGGCTTTCGTACATGATTAAGGTGTGTCCGGATTCTCGCTCGGCTTCGAACATTTTTTGCCGCTTGCCGGATTTTCTGGACGGAAAGCCCAAAAAGGTAAAGCTCGCCATGGACAATCCAGAAGACACCAACGCCATGGTCGCCGCATTGGCGCCGGGAATGACTTCGACCTTGCGTCCATTTTCAATCAAGGTGCTGATCAAACGATAACCGGGGTCCGATACGCCGGGCATGCCCGCATCCGAAACCAAGCCCACCGCGCGGCCYTCATCAATCAGGCTTTCGACCCGGTGYAYSGTGCTTTGTTCATTGTGTTCATGGCACGAAAAAGTCGGATGGGGTTTTTCGATGGCCAAATGGTTGAGCAACTTAGCCGTGACCCGTGTGTCTTCGGTCGCCAAGGCATCCACGGCTTTTAAGGTTTCCACCGCGCGAAACGTGATGTCACCCAGATTGCCGATGGGCGTGGCAATCACGTACAGCCCCGGTTCCAACAGCTCTTTGGGTTCGTCCAAGGGCCGGGGTGCGGGTTTGTCGTATCCACGTTTGCCGCGTGGTGGCTTTGTCGGTCTTGAACCTGCACCTTTGCCTGATCCGCGTTGAGGGCGTCGTTGCGCCATAGCTGGAAACTCCACTGAAAGACCCAATTTAAAGAGGCCCCTTTGATAGCACCCAAGGTTCGTCCCCGCCACCCCCAGCATTTAGGTGTATTTAAATTTAAAATCAATTTTTAATTGTACTCAGCCTTGTAAACCCCTCATAATTGCATCTAACACAGACTTACACGCCAAATACAGGGGGATAGACTATGAAGAGCTTCATTTATGCTTTTTGGGCATTTGCGTTTATTTTAGGATTTGCAGGCTTTAGTCCAAAGGCCATCGCGCAAGACTTTACCGCTTGCAAGGCTATGTTTCCGGGGGGAATCGTGCCAAAGGCCGCTTCTAGAACTGTGCAAAATCTTTGCAAGATCACGGATAACAAAGCTATTTTTGCCATCCGTTTCGATACGACACGCAAAACCCCAAATTGGCTGGCACACAAGCTCTCGCCAGCCGAAGCAAATGGCCAGACAAAGCGAAAACGCCCCAAGTTCTCGCCTGATCCTGCTATAATTTCAGCCGATCAAGCCATCGACAAAAGCTATGTAAAATCGGGCTTTTCCCGTGGTCACATTGTTCCTGCGGCGGACATGAGTTGGAGTTTGGCGTCTTATAAAGACACTTTTCGTTTTTCAAACGTTGTGCCCCAAAAACAACGATTTAATGCCGGAGTCTGGCTGGGCATGGAAGACAAACTGCGCAAACTTGTGAAAGCCCGAAATGTTGATATCTGGGATTTTTCCGGTGTCTACGGTCAAGTTCAAACAGAACCATCCATCGGCAAGTACCCCCACGACCCGGTTATTCCCAAATGCTTTTACAAAATTTTCGTCGCAAAAGATAAAGACAGCCAAAAATACAAGGTCATGACGGCTCTTTATCATTGGGATGACTATACAAAGCTAAAAACGTGGGCAAAGTCCGTAACATCTTTGGCGCGGGTAAAAATGCGCACGGGTATAGATTTCCTAGAGGGCCTTGCGTTAGAAGACACCTATGACGCAACATTTTGGGGGGTTAAAATGCCGCAAAACATAGGGGATTGCGCCTAGATGTTCCTTGCACTCTGACTTACATACCTTTAGACAGGGATTAGTGTTTAAAAGGAGTGTCTTTGATGAGCCATAATCGCCTGATTTCCGTTATTGGTCTGGGCTATGTCGGATTACCGGTTGCCGTTTCGTTTGGACGATTGGGTCCGGTTGTGGCTTTTGATATTTCCGAGCCCCGCGTAAACGGTCTTCGCGCCGGTCATGACATCACAGGTGAAGTCACCGACCCCGATTTGGCCGCCAGCGATTTATTACTGACCACCGATTCAGCCGATTTAGCTAAGGCCGATTTTCACATTGTCACCGTGCCGACCCCGGTTGATGATGCGCATAACCCCGACCYTTCCCCACTGATATCGGCATCCAAAACCATTGGAACTTATTTAAAAAGTGGCGACATTGTTGTTTACGAGTCCACCGTTTATCCCGGCGCCACCGAAGACGTCTGTGTTCCTGTTTTGGAAGAAACATCAGGCCTGAAATGCGGCACCGATTTTTGGGTGGGGTATTCCCCCGAACGCATCAACCCCGGCGATAAAGAACACCGTTTTGAAACCATCACAAAAGTGGTTTCTGGGCAAGATTATGCAACATTGGAAATCGTGGCCGCTGTTTATGGATCGGTTGTGACGGCGGGCGTGCACAAAGCCCCCACCATCAAAACCGCAGAAGCCGCCAAAGTCATTGAAAACACCCAACGCGACATCAACATCGCGTTGATGAACGAATTGGCGCAAATTTTCGACCTCTTGAACATCGATACCACCGATGTTTTGAAGGCTGCGGGCACCAAATGGAATTTCTTGAAGTTTTCACCGGGCTTGGTTGGCGGGCATTGCATTGGCGTTGACCCCTATTATCTGACGTATCGTGCGGAACAAGCCGGACACCAGCCCAAGGTGATTTTGGCCGGGCGCCAAATCAACGATGAAATGGGCGCCTTTATTGCTCAGAAAACCGTAAAATTGGTGCTGAAAAACAAACTGGATGCACCGTCTAAGAACCTCATCACCATTTTGGGCCTGACGTTCAAAGAAGATGTTCCGGATTTGCGCAACACCAAAGTCATTGATGTTATTGACGAACTTGAAACTTATGGCATGGATATTCAAGTCCACGACCCAGAGGCCAGCCCCGCAGAAGCCAAGCATGAATATGACTTAAAACTGTCAGATATTGATGATTTGACCCCGGCTGATGCCGTCATTGTTGCCGTTCCCCACTTTGAATACCGCCAAGGCGGATGGGCGTTTGTGACCAGCCTGCTGAAAGACCAAAAAGGTGTGGTGATCGATGTGCGTGGTGTGTTGGATCGCGATTTGACCCCCGATGGCATCACTTTATGGCGGCTCTAAAGTCTTTTCTTAKCCCTTAMWAWAYATAGGGTCTTTYCATWTCCCTWAAAWTAGGTGTAAACTCTGNCSTCTKSCCTSAWCGGGYRKGTCGTYCATAATTGACTWRGGAGTTTATCGATGTCTACCGGTACCGTTAAATGGTTYAAYACCACCAAAGGCTAYGGYTTCATYACACCMGACGAAGGKGGTGGGGATGTTTTTGTTCATATCTCAGCCGCGCAAGAGTCYGGCMTGTCYGGCCTRAATGAAGGTCAAAAAATTCAATATGAATTGGCCGAACAGCGCAACGGAAAAATGGCCGCCGAGCAATTGATCTCTGTGGAGTAATTCTTTTTTCAGATACTTTTCACGCCCTCAACCGCAATCGGTGAGGGCGTTTTTTTTAGCCAAATTTATCGGTGGCGATGTGATATTGCGGATCTTCGACCACGTTGACTTCGACCATGTCTTTCGCCCGGTGTAGCAATTCACGACATTCGGGACTTAAGTGAATCAAATGCAGGGTCTTGTTCCGACGGCTGTACCGTTCGGCCAAGGCATCCACGGCTTCAAGACCAGAATGATCGGCCACGCGCGACAACTGAAAATCCACAACCACATCTTTGGGATCGTTTTCAGGATCAAACAAGTCCCGAAAGGATTGAGCCGATCCGAAAAACAACGGCCCTTGAATTTCATAAACCTTACCACCCGAAGCATTTTTGCCGATGCGGGCCGTAATCCGCGTGGCATTGCCCCACGCATAAACCAACGCCGATACAATCACACCGACCACAACCGCAATCGCCAAATCGGTGACGACGGTAACGCCCGATACCAAGATCAGAACAAAAGCATCCGAGCGGGGAATGCGGCTTAAAATACGGAAACTGGACCATTCAAAGGTGCCCAAGACCACCATCATCATCACGCCCGTCAAAGCCGCCAAGGGGATCATTTCGATCAGGCTGGACGCAAACAGAATGAAAATCATCAAAAAGGCCGCCGCAGAAATACCYGACAGACGMCCGCGTCCWCCGGAATTYACGTTGATCATRGAYTGACCAATCATCGCACAACCGCCCATGCCRCCAAAAAATCCGGTGGCAACGTTRGCGACGCCTTGGGCCACGCATTCTTTGTTGCCGCGYCCRCGGGTRTCGGTGATTTCATCAATMACSGTYARGGTCAGCARGCTTTCGATCAAACCAATCGCCGCCAAAATAAACGCATAGGGGAGAATAATCATCAGCGTTTCAAAGTTCAGCGGAACGGTGGGAATATGAAAATCAGGCAATCCACCCGCAATCGACGCCATATCGCCAACGTTCCGTGTATCAAGACCTAAGCCAAGAACCACCGCCGTTACAGCCAAAATAGCGGCCAAGGGGGCCGGAATGATTGTTGTAATTTTCGGCAAATAATGGATAACCGCCATGGCCAAAAGCACCAGCCCAATCATCAAATACAGCTGATTTCCGGTCATCCAAGACGTCACACCCGCAACGTCGGTGACTTTAAACTGCCCCAATTGGGCCAAGAAAATCACAATCGCCAAGCCATTCACAAAGCCCAACATGACCTGATGCGGCACCATACGGATGTATTTGCCCATATGCAAAACCCCGGCGGTAATTTGAATGATCCCCATCAAAACCACGGTGGCAAACAAATATTGGACACCATGTTGGGCAACCAAAGCCACCATGACGACGGCCAACGCGCCCGTCGCACCCGAAATCATCCCCGGACGACCACCTAAAACGGCGGTGATCATGCCCACCATTGCCGCCGCATACAGCCCCACCAAGGGATGTACACCCGCAACAAAGGCAAACGCTACAGCCTCGGGCACCAACGCCAATGAAACAGTCAGGCCAGACAAAATGTCAGCCTTCATCGAGGCGACTTTGGAAATATGAAATTCAAACATGTGTTTTTTACGTACCTTGAAAACAATTGGGGGCGAAAACAATTGGGGGCGAGGGGCATGCCCCTTAAGATTTGGCGCCCTTGTAACAGGTCTAATCCCACAAAGCCAGCCGCAGCACGGGAAGACGTGGAAAAGCCCTTGCAACCTTCGTCTAAGTGTTTACCGTCACTCTACACGTATCAACTTGTGAGTGAGCTTCATGAAAACAATGCAAAAATACTTTATGTCCACACTTTTTGTCTTTTCGGCCTTGGTTTCCACCCAGGCGGTGGCCGCTGATACGCTTAAAATTCTCTATGAAGATCGCCCCCCCTATTACATCACCAATGACACGGGCACAGTTTCCGGACTGGTTCTTACCCCTGTCCGGCAAGCTCTTCGCAAAGCCAACATTAAACCCATTTGGGTCACGCGGTCCGGCAAACGTCAAATCGCTGACGTCAAACTGAATAAAGAACCTGTGTGTTCGCCTGGTTGGTTTAAAAAACCCGCCCGTGAGCTTTTCGCGAAATTCAGCACACCCGTTTATCAAGACAAACCACAGGTCGTTATTTTACGGGCCGACAACGCCCAACGCATTTCCCACACCAAATTAGAACAGTTATTTGCCGACAGCACTTTGCGTGGCGGCGTGAAAATGGGCTATTCTTACGGCCGTTATATTGATGCCCTGCGCAGTGAATTTCAGCCGACGACGGTTGAAACGTCTCAAAATGTCGGGGGGATGACCCGCATGCTTTTGGGGCGGCGCTTTGATTATTTGATTGCGGCTCCCGAAGAATTTCAAAGCATCACAGACCGCTTAGGTATTGCTGGTGAAGACATCATCTCGCTTAAAATGAGCGATATTCCACCGGGCAACAAACGGTATTTGATGTGCAGTCAAAGTGTCAGTGATGACCTGATCAAGCGTTTTAACGAGGCTCTTGCAAGCTTGCCTAAAAACTAAGCTCGACCAGCTTGGCGGCTAAACGCGGCTTGTGTGGTGGCTCTATTCAGGGAATTTTCAATGTCTTGCGGCGAAATGCGGCGACATTTTACGGCTTCTAAAAGTTCCACCTGAACCGCTTGCTCTTTATCCAAATGCAACGATACCGCATGGCGGATAAAGGCCTTGGTGGTGGTATCCACGGCACCGCTGGCCAATGCATTGGACAACAATTCGCGGCGCACCATGCTGGGGAATTTCAAAACTTCGATCGTCACCAGTTTTTTGACCTGTAACGGTATCATCGGTGTGGCGTAAATACGGTCCAAACAAAAACTATAGATGCCAAAATCCAAATGCCCCGCAACCGACGTTGTGAAGTCCACAAAATCATCAATAAACAGCCCGGATGAGACTTTCTTTTCAATCAACATACGCACGGTCGCCAAAAATTCGCGGTACCGTTTGCGCGCCGGATTCAGGTCATCACCCAAGGCGGCTTCTAATTCGCGAATGCGGGTTTCGCGAAAACCCGATTGCAGAACCTGAGCCGCGCCTTCGCGCACCCGTGGGCTCAACGTTTGGCGTTCGATCAATTCGAACAGTTCTTCGTAAGCTTCGCGGCGGTGATCGTCCAATGATGATGCCCGTTGCGCCAACGGCATAATGGCCGCACGGCCCACCAATTCATCGCGCGAAAACATCGCGGCCATGGCTTGAGCGTCTTTTGGAATGCGGACTTTGGTGGAATGAAAATCGTCGGAAATCAAAAAACGGCCATTGCCTTGAAACGTCAAATAGCGGCCCAGTTTGGTACAGCTGACAAAATGATCGGCCAGACGCACCCCCGTCAAAGCCCCCATGGTTTTGACGGTTCGTGTATTAACCATGGAACCATTAGCGCCAGTGGGGCCAGTGGGGCCAGCCATTTTAGGCTCTAAACTCATGTTTGCGTCCTCGTTTGCTCATCACACGGATTAAACGTTACATTTCGATTTTAACAATGTTCCCTTAAGAAAACCTTCAATGGATTTCTGAATTTTGGCTTTCAGGGGGTAAATTTTCAAAACATCATCGATGCGTTTGGCGAGAAATTCCCAAGTATCTTGATGGTCTTCACTGGAATCGTCCAACCAATACAATACGGTGGCCGCATAAACGCCGCCCAGCAAGGTGCGTTTGGTGTAATAATTAAAGTCCGCCGCGCGGTCACCGGACAGATACCAGATATTATCCACCGTGGTGTGGGTGATTTTGGCCATCAGCACCGCATGAGTGGGCAACATCAAAAGGCCCAGCCCCCGGCGCACGGCTTCTTTATGGGGGGCTAAAAATTCCAATCGAGCCCGCACGCCCAAGATCACCCGGTCGCGGACCCGCATATTGTCTAAGTCAGCGGATTCCATCGTATCCATCATGGCGCGGTCGGAAATCATCGCAAATTGAGAAATCGCTTCGATCGCTCCGCCGGGGAACAAACGCCGCGCGGTGTTGGCGTCATAGCCCACGTCATTGGCCCCAGCCGTCAAAGCCTCATATCCCCAACCATCAAAAGCAACGTGGGGGGACGCGGCCAAAACAATGGCGTCTTTTTTCTCTTCGCGGCTTGGTTTGGTGCTCATTTTACCTACTCTTCGTCTTCAGCCTGATAGGCCCGCATCAATTCATCGTTAAAACCAAAGCTTTTCATGTCTTCGATGCGATGAGGATACAGTATTCCGTCCAAATGATCACATTCATGTTGCACAACGCGCGCATGAAAGCCCGAAGCCTCGCGCTCAAAGCGTTTTCCATCCAAACCATGGGCAGAATACCGAATATGAGTATARCGSGGAACGTCSCCCATCATCGAYGGAATCGACAGRCAYCCTTCAATTCCGGTTTCCATTTCTTCYGAKARYGKYTCRATTTYKGGGTTAATCATGATGGTCAACGGCACGCCTTGGCCTTCGCCGCCTTCGCGGGAATCACGGCCTTCGTCGACAAAAAACACAACAATGCGTTTGGAGATATGCACCTGAGGCGCCGCTAATCCTGTGCCGTTGGCGTCAGCCATGGTTTCCAACATATCGGCAACCAATCGCCGAACTTCGGGGGCGGTTGGGTCTTCGACAGAGTCCGCCACAACATTCAGCACAGGATTTCCCATACGCGCAATTTTCAATAAAGCCATTTATTAGAGTCTTCCGATTGTTCAAGCACTGTGGTACAACAGACCTTCGTTCTACTCTAATGTGGAGTGGAATTCGTTCAGAATCAAGTGTTCTGAGCATAAACCCAAACTTGAAAGGATGTGATTAACGTGCAAGTTGTCGTCAGAGATAACAACGTTGATCAGGCGCTTAAAGTGTTGAAGAAGAAGATGCAGCGGGAAGGTATTTTCCGCGAGCTGAAACTTCGCAAACACTACGAAAAGCCCTCTGAGAAACGCGCACGCGAAAAGGCCGAGGCCGTTTCCCGTGCTCGTAAAATGGAGCGCAAGCGCCTGGAACGCGAAGGTTTCTAGAAACCTTTTAGTTCACACTTCTGGAATTTCGATTCCCAAAAACCCTGTACCAGCAATGGTACAGGGTTTTTTTGTTAAAGAAGACGTATCCGCTCAGCGAAAAATGTTATTGCACCTTGCATAAAGAAGCCCAATTGTGGAAAATTACGCGGTCTGAATTTAGGAGAGGATGCTTAATCGTGCGCAATTTTGAAGAAATTTTCGAAATATCGGCATCCCGAAAAGGCGGTGAAGACGCGCTTGAAACTTTGCTGACCAAGCCAAATTCAGATTAGCCAAAAGCCTAGATTTCAGCAGCCATATAACTTGCCTGATTGATCGCGCGTTTGGCATCAAGTTCTGCCGCAACGTCAGCACCGCCTATCAAATGGTGGGGTTTGGTCAGGCCTTCCGCCAGGTCCCGCTTTGGCGTTTG
>NVTL01000035.1 GCA_002401565.1 Rhodospirillaceae bacterium | reverse complement strand
TCTCGAAAGCGGCCGTTTTTATATGATCTGTGAGGCGTTATTTTTGTTTGACCATAACGACGCTCCAATGGTCCTCGACCTTTGTCACACCAACCATGCTGTGACCAACTTTATTCACCCAGACGGGGATATCTTTCGAAGACCCCTCGTCCGTTGTGAGCACTTCAATTTCATCACCAATTTCGACAAACTTTAAGGTCGCAATCAGTTCCATCAAGGGCGCCGGGCAAAGTGCTCCACGGGCATCAACTGTTGTTCTTTCTGCCAAGTCCCTACCCTTTTTTCTTTTACAACGTGACCAATTGACCGGTTTCGGCATCGGACAAAAACTGCGTTAGGCCAATGGCTTCGTCAAACAAGTCCTCAACCAAATCGCTGAGTTTCCAGTCCATAATACCCATAACCATCGAACACGGCACCATCGTTAAGTCGCCTAACATTTTGCCCTGTTTAAAGAGGTCAATCGCATCGGGAACCTTTTTCTCAATCATCAGATCAGAAAAGGCACCGCCTTGATACCGTTTTGAATCCTCTGTTGATTTTCCAAAGGGAACAATCGCCCCCATGCTGACAAAGACAAAAACTTTGCGTTCCGATACAGCAGCGACGGCGGCCATCATGGCCGCCATCTGTAGTTTTTCATGCTGCTCTGAACACAGTAAAATAAATAGAGGTTGAGATTCCATTTTTTACTCGCTGTTCAAATATATTTAATCAGAGCCGGTGAACATGGCCTTGATAGCGTCCCCCACATTGCCTTCTTCCATCAAGCGTAGCCCAAAGATGGCCCCAACGAAAATGCCGAAGAGGGCGATAAAGGACCCCAACGCCAAGGTTGATGTGCCCGACATGCCCTGACCAATGGTGCAACCCAAAGCCAAAACACCGCCAACACCCATTAAGGCTCCGCCGGTCATGTGACGGATCATGTCATCCGCCCCGTTGAATGCTTCGAAATGGAACGTTCCGGTGGCTTTGGACATCAAGAATGATCCCAAGATAACACCACCAACAACGGAAATGCCGAAGTTAATGGTCGAGCCCGTAAAGGTCATCATGTATTGAATGCTGTCACCAGATGGGGCAACAAAACTAAACGCATTCAACGCAATCGGATCAAAATCGTCATACCCAAGCACGCCCGTGATGTACCAAGCCGCCGGAATGGCAAGGCCCAAAATGATGCCGCCAACAACAAGGGCGGTTTCAGAGCGAAATTCTTCGTCTTTAAAGCAATAGACTAACAAGCCACCGCCTAAAAGGCCTGTAATTAACCAACGCAACATTTCTTCAGATTGACCTGAAAGGGAGGATAAAATGTGGGGAATACCCTGGTTTTCTAAATCCATTTGTGTAAGGTCGACAACGGTCCAACCTTCTAATATCAAACGGGCCGGGCCGATAAAGCCACGCACCGTCATATAAGCAAAGACGCCTAAAACTAAGAAAACCACAACGGATTTCAAGTTTCCAGCGCCCATACGAACGATGGTTTTGTTGCCGCAACCGCCACCCAAAACCATGCCATAACCAAATACAGCACCGCCCAAGACAGCGCCCGCCCAACCTAGGTTTGGCGTCAGGTAAATAGCCGCGCTCATATCAACAATTTCTAAGCCGTGAAGGATTTGCGTGCCGATCAGGCCCACAGCAATAGCCAAGAACCAGCTACGAAGCCGGTTCTTTTCCCCCATCAAAATCCAGTCTGATAATGCACCCATGGTGCAAAAGTTAGTACGTTGAGCAACGGCGCCAAAAAGGGCCCCTAATGCAACGCCCCAAATGGCGATGATTTCGCCGATTGGCATATCTTCCATATTACGTCCCCGTTTCCAGCTTCCCTGTGAATTTAATTAGCCCATTTTTGGGTATTTTGTTACAGAAGCAAAAATATATTAGCATATTCGCAAGAAAAGAATATAATATATTAGAAAAATATACATTAGTCGTTATAATGGGGTCATTACCTATTAAGACGCACATTTTTTAGAAACGGCATTTTACCATGCCGAAACTGTCTAACACAAGGAAGAGGATATCCAAATGGCTACACAAACTCTCGATACCAAGGGCCTCAACTGCCCTATGCCCGTTCTTAAAACCAAAAAAGCTTTGAAAGGCTTGAGCGCTGGCGACACACTTGAAGTCGAATCAACTGATCCTGGCTCTATCAAAGACCTGCAAAGCTTGTGCCGTTCTACGGGCAACGAAATGATCGAAAGTTCTGAAGCTGATGGTATCTATAAGTACTTGATTAAAAAGTCCTAAGTCGACTTTTAAAGCATTAAAAAAAGCCCGGAAGTTTTCACTTCCGGGCTTTTTTGTGTCTTAATTTTGCAGCTTAAGTTTGCTTAAGAGTTTTCACCGTAATACATCATCACGGCATGTTTGGCTTCGGCAAAGAACAACCAGCGCTCAACGACAATGCCAACAGCACAAACAAACACGGCGCTGTACAGCGGATACACAGCAATCGAGTCTGATAATATGCTGCTGCACCAAACCAGGAAAACCGGGGCAACAAAGCCCGCGACAATCGCGATCATGCGCAGTTTGGCCGCGTGTTTACGCGCAACGGCAAAACCCATTTCTTTCAGCAGGTAATTGTCTTCGGTATGCGAAGATTCCAGCACGCGGACTTTGCCACCTTGTGCGGTTGGCAGGCCAATCGCTGTTTCCGGAGTGGTTGGGTTGACGGTTTGCGCCACATATTTCCAATAGCCCAATTTCACCAACAAACCCGCCGCCAACAAAACCAATACGGCGATGTCCAAAACGGTGGTTGAAAAACCAAAGGCATAGGCAAACAGGTCGCACAACAGAGCACCCGTCATCAAACTTAACACCAAATACGATGCGGGGACCCATGAGTTTGCCCAAGAAAATATGGCTTTCAAACTGGCATAGATCATCGATGTGCAATACACGGTGATCAGGCAGCTGACGATGCCAACAAGACCAACGGCCATCATCAAGGGCGTTGCCAATGTTTCGGGCGACATATACCAAACCAAACCATAAAGTCCGGTTGGACCATACGCAAAGATGGCCATGACTCCTTCACGGCTGAGCCATGAGGAACGCCATTGGGTCAATGCGCGCCAAGCCCGTTCTGGATGGCCCAAGTGAAAAGTTGAAGCCATCAGGCCAGCTGAAATCATCGCGAACGCCAAACCAAAGCCCAACAGGGCAAAGGTGGCATCAGATGGTAATAATCCAGCCATGTTCAAGGCGATCATAAAAATCAACAAGCCATAACCAGCACCTGTGGCGGTGGTAAAAGCAATAACGGATTTTGCGGGATGCATGTTCTGCTTTCCTTTTTCTAACGCGACAGGACTTTGTCGACCCAGCGGGCGATAACATTCGCTCCACTGGTATCAACGCTGTCGAGTTTCGCTTGTTGACCATTTGCGTCATTTTCTGCGTTGCGCGGACGCGGCGGCAGATATTTATTGGTTGGCTTGGTGCCTTGTTCGGGCATCAAGTCATAACCACCACGGGCTTTAACCAATTTACTGACATCGGAATTTTCGTCACCCAAATCACCAAAGCTGCGGGCACCTGCGGGGCAAGTGGATACGCAAGACGGTACGCGGTATTGGGGTTCTAGATTTTCATTGTAAATTTTGTCGATGCACAGGGTACATTTTTTCATGATGCCTGCATCTTCGTCAAATTCACGAGCGCCGTATGGGCAAGCCCATGAACACAGTTTACAGCCAATGCAATAATCGCCGTTGATCAAAACAATGCCGTCTTCGCTGCGTTTATAAGACGCGCCTGTTGGGCACACCGGAACACACGGAGCATCTTCGCAATGTAAACAGCTTTTGGGGAAGTTCACGGTCCAGCTTTTGCCAGTATCTTGAACAATTTCATAACTGTGTACACGGTTAAACCAAACCCCAATTGGGTTGGCGCCATAAGCGTCCTGATCCGTCAACGGAGCGGAATGACCACCGGTATTCCATTCTTTGCAGTTCACCGAACAGGCATGACAGCCCACGCAAATGTCCAAATCAACGACCAGACCGAGTTTCTTTTTTGAGGGTTGTGCTGGAAGAGATGTCATTTACTTATCCTCCTCTTTCAGGCTGTTGCGATAACCATCTCGCACCCCGGTGCCACTGGTTGCATTTTCATGGCGGTTGCCCACCCATTCCATATGCGTTCCACCACTTTTTCCAGAATGCTCCTCAGACTTAAAGTCTTCGCCGTAACGAACGGTTTTGGGGCTTGGGGCCATATTGGGCAAAGGTGGTGTGACGTCGAACAAAGGCCAGGTGACGTTTTCAGCGGCTTCGGCTTCGGTGCACTTATCAACGCGAACCCGCAAATCAAACCAAGCGGCCTGACCTGTAACAGGATCAGAATTTGAATAGCGATGCTTTTCACCTTTGGCGGGCAGCAATTCGGAAATCACGTGGTTCAGCAAAAAGCCTTTGTTGCTTTCCGGGGCGTCCTTATCCAGACCCCAGTTACCGCGTTTTTTGCCAATAGCGTTCCACGTCCAAATCGTGTCTGGGTTTACACCTTCGACCGTCTTTACTTGGCAGCGCACTTTGCCGTGATGGGATGTGACCCAAATCCAGTCGTCGTCGACCAAATTCAATTCTTCGGCTTTTGATGAATGCATAAACATCCGGTTTTGCGCCGTAATTTGGCGCAACCAAGCATTTTGCGATCCCCAAGAGTGATACATGTGCATCGGACGTTGGGTTAACGCATGCAATGGATATTCTTTTTTATCCAAAGTTTCGTCTTCTAACGGCGCGTACCACATGGGCAACGGATCGAAGTATTCTTTAACCCGTTGACGATCACGTTCGGGCGGTTGAATGTCGCCATGACCTTCGGCGGCCAAACGGAATTTTTGCATGATTTCAGAATAAATCTGCATCACAATCGGTTTGTTGTTCGGAATCCAACCCATGGCATGGGCTTTATTCAAATACGATTGGTTGGCGTGTTTATAATAGCTTTGTTCCGGCGTGAATGCTTCGGACCAAAAACAGCCGTTTTCAATGTATTTTTCCAACTGTTTCGGGTTCGCATCGCCTTTGCCATGCTGGTCACCGTCAATACCGCGCCACCCCGCCAACGGGCCAACGCCCGGCATGCGTTCGTGGTTGGCGATGTAATCGGGATAACCGCCGGGGTATTTTGCTGTTCCGTCTTCGTTGGCAATGCCCGGAAGACCCAAACGTACACCCAAATCCAACAAGACTTCTTGGAATGGACGCACATCGCGGTCGGGCTTGATCACGGGCTGGCGAATGGAATCCGCCGGACCATGAGCGCTGCTGATTGGACGATCCAACAGAGAAATACAATCCCAACGTTCCAGATAGGTTGTGTCTGGCAAAATCAAATCGGAATAATTGACCATTTCGGAATGGTAAGCATCCGAATAGATGATTTTGGGAATCTTGTATTCGCCGTCTTCGTTTTTGTCGGTCAGGTACTTAATCGTGCCCGACGTGTTCATGGTGCTGTTCCAGCTCATGTTCGCCATGTACATGAACAACACATCCACATGATAAGGATCACCTTTCCACGCGTTATGAATAGCCATGTGCATCATGCCGTGGGACGACAGTGGGAATTCCCAACTGTACGCTTTGTCCACACGTTTGGGCGAACCGTCTTTGTTCACCAATAAATCCGCAGGTTCGGTCGGGAAACCCAAAGGCATGCCATCAATGGGCTGATTAGGCGCAATCGTATGACCCGCAGGTTTAGGGCCCGGAGGACACGGACGCGGGAACGGAGGTTTATGGCGAAAGCCACCCGGAACATCAATCGTGCCCAAAATCATTTGCAACAAGTGAATGCCACGACAGGTGTGAAAACCGTTAGAGTGCGCCGAAATACCGCGCATCGCGTGCATGGCAACCGGGCGGCCAATCATTTTGTCTTGTTTACGTCCGGCCCAATCGGTCCATTCAACATCCAGGACAATTTCTTTATCAAAGGCGGCTTCGGCCAATTCTGCCGCAATGCGGCGAATGGTCGCGGGCTCGATACCAATCGTCGCCGCCACGGTGTCAGGGTTATAAGCTTCATCCATATAGCGCGCGGCCATAAGGTTAAACGCCGGAACCGCTTTACGCCCGTCTTCCAAAGTATATTCGCCAGCCAAAACCGGGGAAACATCCGCAGAGGACGCATCACCCAAAGCTTTGGTCTTGCCGTCATAACACAAAGGATTGCCGTCTTTATCGCGGGCAAACAGACCGTGATCTGCCGCACCTTCGTCGTCGATGACCAACCAATGAGCGTTGGTGTAGCGCACCAAATAATCAAAATCGATTTTTTCGGCTTTTAACAATTCGTGCAACAACGCAAAGACAAACAAGCCATCGGTGCCGGGACGCACGCCAACCCATTCATCCGCAACGGCTGAATAGCCTGTGCGCACAGGGTTAATGGAAACAAATTTCGCATCGCCACGTGTTTTCAAACGACCAATGCCGGCTTTAATGGGGTTTGAATCGTGATCTTCAGCAACACCGAACATCATGAAATATTTGGTCAGGTCCCAATCGGGCTCGCCAAATTCCCAGAACGATCCACCGATGGTATACAAACCAGCGGCCGCCATATTGACCGAACAAAAACCGCCGTGAGCGGCAAAGTTCATGGTGCCAAATTGTTTAGCCCACCACCCGGTCAAGCTTTGCGATTGATCGCGTCCGGTAAAGAAGGCCAATTTTTTAGGGTCAGTCTTGCGGATATCGCCCAGCCATTCGGTGGCCAACGACAACGCTTCTTCCCATTCGATTTCTTTAAATTCACCAGAACCCCGTTCGCCGGTGCGCAGCAAAGGCTTGCGCAGACGGGACGGTGAATTCACCTGCATGATGCCCGCAGACCCCTTGGCACACAAGATACCCTTGTTCACCGGGTGATCCGGATTGCCTTCGATGTAACGAACTTTACCATCGCGCAAATGCACGCGGATGCCGCAACGGCATGCACACATATAACATGTGGTGGTTTTGACCTCGTCCGAAACTTTCGGCGATGTGTCTGCTTTTTCTTCGCCTAACGCAAAAAAGCCAGTCATTTAAAGACTCCCCAAATAGAATATTGCCAGTTGCTAATATAAGAGCCCTATTCTTGCTGCAGAAGTCAACAATTTTCGCACTTTTTTATGTATAAATCATATTTAAAGGCTCGACCCAGAGGCTAAAAATGGGCTTTATCTTGCCTAAATTATGGGTCTATAGTGAAATTGATATTTCATTTCAGCATTTCGAGGCTCTCCATGACATCAGACTTAGATATTGCGCGCTCCGTCACTCCTCAACCCATTGAAAAAATTGCAGATAAGCTTGGCATTCCCAAGGAATCTTTAATTCATTATGGCGARGAYAAAGCCAARATTAAGCTYGATTGGGCATTRTCTCAGCCGGACCGYRMAGAYKCAAAGCTGGTTYTGGTCACCGCMRTTTCACCGACCACSGCGGGCGAAGGCAARACCACCACMACGGTGGGNCTTGGSNGAYGCKCTWTCRCGCRTTGGCAAAAATACSGCGYTGTGTTTGCGCGAACCCAGCCTTGGACCGTGCTTTGGTATGAAAGGTGGCGCCGCCGGCGGTGGACACGCTCAAGTCATTCCTATGGAAGACATCAATCTTCATTTCACCGGTGATTTTCACGCCATTGCGGCGGCGAACAACCTGTTGGCGGCGATGATCGACAACGCGGTGTATTGGCGCCGGGACTTAGGATTGGACAATCGCCGCATCAGTTGGCGCCGCGCCGTGGACATGAATGACCGTTCACTTCGCCAAATCGTTTCCAGCCTTGGCGGTGTGCCCAACGGGGCTCCGCGTGAAGGTGGGTTTGATATTACGGCGGCCAGCGAAATCATGGCCATCATGTGCCTTGCCACCGATTTACAAGACCTGCAACGCCGTTTGGGCAACATCATTATTGGTCAAGACATGGGCCAACGCCGTTTTGTGCGCGCCCACGAAATCAAAGCCGAAGGTGCCATGACCGCGTTGTTAAAAGACGCCTTGATGCCCAATCTGGTGCAAACCTTAGAAGGCACACCAGCCTTTGTTCACGGCGGGCCGTTTGCCAATATCGCGCACGGGTGTAATTCCATCATCGCCACCAAAACGGCTCTGAAATGTGCCGATTATGTGATTACCGAGGCTGGATTTGGGGCTGATTTGGGGGCCGAGAAATTCTTTAACATTAAGTGTCGCAAAGGCGGGCTTAATCCCGACGCCGTGGTCTTGGTTGCCACCCTGCGCGCCCTGAAAATGCAAGGCGGCGCGGTTAAGGGTGAATATTTAAACCCCAACGAAGACGCTTTGGTCAAAGGTTTTGATAACTTGGCCCGCCATGTTGAAAATCTGCGTCACTTTGGCGTGCCGTTGGTGGTCGCCATTAATCGATTTAGCGAAGACACGGACGAAGAAATAGATTTGCTGCGTCAACGTTGCGCAGAATTGGAAGTCGAAGCCATTTCGTGCACCCACCACGCCGACGGCGGCGCCGGAGCCATGGATTTGGCCCATGCGGTGATTGGCCTTGCCGAACATGGACCAAAAGATTTCCACACTTTATATCCCGACACCATGAGCCTTTGGGACAAAACCCGCACCGTGGCGCGCATGATGTATGGCGCTCAGGGCGTAATTGCCGACAAAAAAATCCGCATGAAATTCAAAATGTATCAAGAAGCAGGCTTTGGTGATTTGCCCGTGTGCATCGCCAAAACCCAATACAGCTTTTCCACCGACCCGGACCTGTTGGGCGCGCCCAGCAACCACGTGGTTCCTGTGCGCGACGTACGACTGTCTGCGGGGGCTGAATTTGTCGTGGTCGTTTGCGGCGACATCATGACCATGCCGGGCTTGCCCAAAACGCCATCGGCCGAAGCAATTTCGGTCAATGAAGCCGGAGAAATCGAAGGGCTGTTTTAAAATGAAGGCCCTGCTGTCCAGCCTAATTTTAATGTCCTTGTTCACATTTTCCGTACAGGCCGAAACGCTTATACAGGCGGCTCAAAATGGAAATGTGAAAAGTGCAGAGGCTCTGCTGTCCGCCGGGGCTGACCCCAATATGGTCCCCCCAAACCATTGGACCAGCCTGATGCACGCCACCTATAACGGGCACGCGGGCGTGGTCAAAGTTTTGTTAGCCAGCGGTGCCGATGTCACCCAACGCAACGACATTCAAGCGCCGTCTTTGATGATCGCCTCGTTCCGCGGGCATTTAGACATCGCCAAAATGTTGATCGATTATAAATCCGACGTCAACGCCAGGAAAAGCGACAACGGAACGGCCCTCATCTGGGCCGCCCACCAAGGCCACGTAAAAATCGTCGCCCTGCTCCTAAAATCAGGAGCAAAAATAAAACTCGCCAACAACAAAGGCCAAACGGCCCTGATCATGGCGCGGAAAAATGGTCATGCCGATATTGTCGTGATGCTGTTAAAAGCGGGTGCGCGCTAAGTTTTTTTTCACGTCACTTTCACGTCTTCACCACCCTTTTTATCGAAGTGTTTTGTGATCCTGATTGATTGCAGGTTTGCCTATACTTTACGGACCAGCCTTTAAAAAATGCGTCATATATTAGGCGCCCACGCTACCTTGACCAAAGCCAGAGCTTGAGCCCCACTTGTCATTGACCCAGCTTTTAATCCAATCGGCATCTTGCCAACCGTTTTCAACAATAATCCTAGAGATCGCCAATAAAACCGGAAGATCGGTTCCCGGAAGCGTATCCAACCACAACCCACCATTTTTTTCGTTATAGGCTGTGCCAGCGGTTGCCCGTGGTCCCATCATCAAACCGATTTGACCATTTTCGATGGCCGGTTTGATGTGTGACGTAAACAGCGCCGATTTGGTTTCATATCCCTTAAGATTGTTGGTGCGGCCATAGATCAAGCCCATCATGGCAATGGCGTAATATTATCGCCATCAACTTCGAGCAGAACCTGTGGAACGCTTTGATACGCCTGGCCTGAAATCACGATGCCGTAACGGGTCAGATCAAACGTCGACAAATGCAATGGACACGCGCCCAAAGACTTTGTTGCGGCTTTGCACGTGTCGTCCAGAGATCCCCCCTGGTGCGTGCAGTATTGGTACTTTGTCATCATCGCTGATTCCGTTTTCACCGTGACATCCAATACACCTCTGAATAGCCCCTAGTTTCCTAGACGCCTTGTCTACTCATTTTATGTTGTCGTTCAAAGTCGTTAGGCGACAACATTTGGTTCCTAACATGTTTACGTTTTGGGTTGTAGAACATTTCAATATAATCGAACACGTCCTGTCTGGCTTCTGCCCTAGTTTTATACGTCCTTCGTCTGATACGCTCTCGTTTGAGTAGGTTGAAAAAACTTTCCGCAACGGCGTTGTCATGGCAATTTCCACGGCGGCTCATAGAATGCTCTAGATTATGTTGCTTTAGAAACGATGCCCACTCTATGCTGGTGAATTGCGATCCTTGATCTGAATGAATAATGACCTTGCCCACGGGCTTTCGTCTCCATACAGCCATGAATAAGGCCTGCAAAACAAGTTCTGTTGGTTGTCTATTTTGCATAGCCCAGCCGATCACGCGTCTGGAATAGAGATCAATCACCACCGCTAAATATGAAAAACCTTCCGTTGTTTTGATGTAAGTAATATCCGTGACCCAAACCCGGTTGGGTGTAGCCACATCAAATTGCCTATCCAGCGTATTGTTGACGACAACAGATGGTTTGCCACCATACTTTCCTGGGCGGCGTTTATAACCAATTTCAGCACGAATGCCGGCAATTTTGGCCAAACGCGCGACCCGATTGGGGCAGCATGTTTCACCTAGATCACACAAATCATCATGCAATTTACGATAGCCATAGACTTTACCGCTTTCCTCCCACGCATTTTTTATAAGACCTGTTTGCCGCTTGTCTTCAATGGCTCTTTTGCTGTCAGGGGCTTTCAACCATGCGTAAAACCCGCTTGGATGAACTTTTAAAATTCTACACATACTGCGAATGATAAAGTTGGGCCGCTCTGCCTTTATGAAGGCATACTTCACTTGGCATCTTTTGCGAAGTACACCGTGGTGCATTCAATCGATCACCGCAACATCTTCTCCAGAATAAACGCTGGCGTCTTAAAACCAAGTGTTTTTCTTGGCCTTGCATTCATCTTTTCTGCAATCTTATTTAGATGATTTTGACTATGCACAGAAAGGTCCGTTTTTTTCGGAAAATACTGACGTAGAAGCCTATTTGTATTTTCATTGGTTCCACGCTGCCAAGGGCTCTGCGGGTCACAAAAGTACATATCGACTTTTGTCGCCATCGTCAGTTTCTTATGATGAGCCATTTCCGTGCCTCTATCCCAAGTGAGTGTTTTCATCAGCCCTGCTGGTAAGGACTGAATGTGCTTTGTTAGCGCACCAACAACACTTTTCGTATCCTTACCTTTCAGTTTGACCAACATGACATAGCGTGATGTGCGTTCAACAAGGGTTGCCATGTGCGTATTATTTGAGCCTGAGATCAAGTCACCTTCCCAGTGGCCTGGGATGGCGCGATCTTCAATTTCTGCAGGTCGTTCAGAGATGGATACAGCGCCAATTATTTGTCCACGAGGTTGGCCTGCCGTGGTCCAAGTCTTTCCTCTTCTCATAGTTCGATTGCTACGTAGGTGAGATATAAGCTCTTTCTTTAAAACGCCCCGTGCTTGGATAAACAGGCTTTTGTAAATGGTTTCATGGGATATTTGCATGGAGGCATCATAACCATATTCCACACGCAACCATCCAGATATTTGCACTGGGGACCACTCAAGGGATAACTTTTGTGCCACTAAATGCCGTAAAGTTTTATGGCCTGCCAACAGGCAAGGTTTTGGCCGAAGGCTATTATTGAGAGAATTTACATCCGCTTGAACGGCACGATATGCACGGCGCCCACCATTCCGATCAACTTCTCGGGAAATGGTGGATGCAGATCGGCACAAGTATCTCGCAATATGACGCAAGCTAAAACCTTGTCCAAGTCCACGTGATATTTCTTCCCGTTCGCTTATTTGCAAAGCCCGTGAAGATCTAACCCTTGGTCGTGGTTGAATCCCTCCCGTTGCGGAAAGCACACCGTGAACGGACCCTGCATGCGTATTTAAGGCACGACCAATATCACTGAGAGATTGACCTGACTTCCATCGGTTCCAGAGTTCGCTTTTTTGCTGTTTTGTTAATCCGCGACGACCTGTTCTTGGCATTTCATATCCTCCATTGCAAACATCATAAACTTAGATGTTGCGATSACCGATTGAATGCACCGTGGCCTTTTTTAAGATGTCGCGCTCCTCTGTAACGCGAGCCAGTTCTTTCTTTAATCGCCGTATCTCTGCAGATTGTTCGGCAACTTCCTGGACGACAATTGGCGGCTTCGAAAGTCGCTTCTTCCATTGATAAAGCGAATGCGTGCTGACACCCAAACGTTTGGAAACATCCGCTACCGAATAACCACGTTCAGTGATTTGTTTAACTGCATCTATTTTAAAATCGTCCGTAAATTTAAGTTGTGACATTCTATTCTCCTTGCCTCAGTTTGTAACCGACAAGGTGTCTAGAAATCTAGGGGCTATTCATTTAGCTAGGCTACAACCTAGTTCACAATTCAATGATTGATCATACAAGATCAGCACTTCTATGAAAAGAATAACCCAAATAAACATCCCTTCAAAAGAGAAAATTATTAAAATTTAGACTGTATTATCAAGGGGTTATTGACATGTCAGGGTTATTCTGTCCCATAATGTGCACGTTAAACACATAACAGGGCAGTAATATGGAACTTCAGCACGTGATCACAGACTTTGATGCACATTGTCGCAGAAAGGGATTATCTCCTCTAACGCTTCGAGCATATGGTCGAGACCTTCAGGATTTCAAGGGCTGGCTCCATCAATCTGATTTAACGGATGTCTTTTCTCGTGATACCGTCAGTGGTTGGGTTGGAAACATGCGAAGCCGTAAACTGGCCCCCGCAAGCATCAAGCGCCGTCTAGCATGCCTCAAAGTCATGTTTGCGTGGTTAGAAGACGAAGAACGTCTAGGGCTAAATCCGTTTCATAAGCTCAAACTTAGTATACGTTTACCTCGCCGCTTACCTCGCGACCTTTCCCGAAATGAACTTCAAATACTTTTATCAGCAGCAGATATAGCGGCACAACAACAAACAAAAATTGCGGTACATACGCTTCACCTTAGTTTGGAAGTTCTGTTCTCTACAGGCGTTCGAATTTCAGAACTTTGCACGATTCGAATGCAAGACATTGATGTGTTCAGCGGAGCCATCCACATCAAAGGCAAAGGCAATCGAGAGCGTCGCGTGTATATCATAGAGCCCACCACCCTTTCTTTAGTACGCAATTACATAAAAAAACGAGCAACCCATAATGCAGACACTGATGCCCTTTTCATCACTGGACAAGGCACGCCCATAACACCAGATTACATCCGTAGGCGCCTGCATAAACTGGTCGAAGGCACAACAATCTGTCGCCGCGTCACGCCTCACATGCTCCGCCACTCCGCCGCCACTCAATTGATCGAATGCGGAGCTGATATTCGCTATGTTCAAAAACTCCTCGGACATAGCTCGATTTCAACTACAGAAATCTACACCCACGTAACCGATATCAGCCTACGAGCGGCCCTCAGCCAAGCGAACCCCAGAAGGAGGCTGGATAAGGTCGGATAACTTAAAATTATCAAATCATTTGATCCAAAATTAAGTTTGTTAAAAGAGGTGCGAACTTGTGCTGAGGCCGCTAAAGAACGAGGAATTCCATTGAAAATGGAGCTAAAAACCCTTTTTCTTTGCGCTGATGATCTCTTAATAGCCGCCCATCTTCGGGGCTGTGATCGTTTAAATAATCGATCAATAAAACGCTTGTTTAAAGTCAGGAATTTGACATTTGCATCACCAAATTTCATACGTTCTTTGGGTTTGGAAATGGGGCGCATAAATCCTTGGTCCGTGCCTGACCATGCTAAACACATCGTAGATACTGCCGTTCTGGAAGAGGATTCCATGGCCACGAATAATGGCACGCTGACAGGGACAACACTTGTAGATATAAAATCTTTTCTAAATCAACCAAGCATACAAGTTCATACTATTCGAGTAATCGTATGAATAACAGTAACACAAGAGTAATTATCGTTGCTGAACGCATTCAAGACCATAGTGCGGCCAATAACGATGATCGTACGTTGGAATACCTTAATGATACGTATTTTAATGGTTTGATTAACGGCCTTGAAGTGGCCCAGTTTTCGTGGCTTCATATATCCCATCCAAAGGAATTAATGAAACGAAATGATCTTACAGAACATGATGTTGTGCTTTCTCTTTGGTCAGGTCGAGAATCTCGAAATCGTCGTGCTTTGGCCCCTGCAATTTGTGAAACCCTAGCCATTCCTTATGTTGGCATGGATGCTTATACCGCCACGGTGTGTCAGGATAAAGTTCTCGCAAAACATTTTTGTGCAATGGCAGGTCTTCCTACGCCAAAACATGTGATCGTCCCTCAGTACAGAATGCCCGCAGATTTTTCTCCTCTGCGATTTCCTTGCGTGGTTAAGCCCGCATTCGAAGGAGGTTCAATGGGAATATCGGACAGTTGTATTGTCCACAATGCGAAGGAAGCCTTAGCGCTTTCTTTGGAAATGAGAGATGTTTGGAAACAACCTATTCTTGTTGAAGAATTTGTTCAAGGGCGGGAAGTTAGCATCTGTCTTTATGGCAAAGATGAAGAATACACAATCGGCGCGACTGAAATTGTTGTAAAAGATGACCCTGATTATTTTGACACTCATCTGAACGGATACGATTTAAAAAAAGCGCACAATCGCCCCCGTTCAATTCAACAATGCCCTATCCAAGACTATCAATCCTATATCAATAACTGCCGCAATCTTTTTAAAAGTCTAGGAAAGGTTGACTTCATGCGGATTGACGGAAAACTCAATGATAAAGGCTTCACTGTTCTCGAACTCACGCCAGATTCACATCTAGGTCCGACGGCAAGCTTTGCGAGATCACTAACAACAAAACATCATAGCTATTCAGATATGTTGTGCGACCTTATTGCTCTTGCAAAGTAATATGCATGGGAAAGTGCCAAGGTGAAAGCCAGCACGGCCTGTAAGTGTTTTTAGGTGGGTTATATTTGGCCGGAATCGGCCCGAATTTTTCACGCTTCCATTGAATGTGGCTGACTATGCCATCGTGTTTTTGCATCTTAGTATATTCGGCAACTTTACTTTTCAACTCAAAGACATTTGCACTCCAGACAAGGTTTTGGCTTACTAAAGCAAGTAAGCTTTTGTCAGGGTTTGACCACTTGTCAATTCTCTCGCTAATGGCTTCCATATACCAAATTGCTTTTTCTTTATTGCTTCCAAGCGTGTGAGTTATCATGAGATTAAGTTCAGCCGCCAATGCATCAAATGCTACAGATGCATTCATCAAAGTGAAGTTGAGCATGGAAATTGTTTTCTGATCATAAATCCCTTCATTTAAGTTCAAGACAGCCAGATTGTTTTCGGTTGCATACCTTTGGGTCGGAGCATCATCTAAAAAATCACTGGCTTTAACAAGTTCCTCACGAGCTTTGTCATTACATCCGAGCCGCCCGAGTTGCATGCCGTAATCAATCCGCACAAACCCCTTAAGCAGATTGTCTCCATGCTCATCAATCAACCTTATCGCTTCTTCCTGATATGGCAGACTTAAGTCAGAACGATGGACGACCTCTGCGGTTCGGTATAACAAAGCTTTATCCAGTGGGTCCGTAAACTCCATGTACTTTCCCTGATAAAAAAGAGTGTATGCGTTCGAAAATTGGCCGCTTCGGCGGCATGCATAAATCGAAATAATATATGCCCGAACCCGAATTGATGAAGAAATATAGTCGTCTTGAATAAGCTCATTACAAAAAAGAATTGCTTTTTCGTGCTGACCCAAATGACTTAAAACCGCCGCCCGCATCAAGCGTACGCTGGGTTCATTTTGAGGAAGTGTTTTGACAACGTCCAACGCTTCTTCATAAAGTCGGCAGTTAAAGGCCGTAGAGCAATAGCCAGCCCTTAAATGCAATAATTCATCATTGGGCCTGCTGGACATTATTTTTTTAATTGGGGCTAAAGTCCGCTTAGCGTCCTCAATTCGATGAAAGCGAGCTGGCTTGCGATCTAATTCTACAAGGGATGACCGTAACCCTTCATCATCACCAGTTAGGGCGTAAAGATAAATTAGTCGCCCAATAGCTTCCATTTCATTGCATTTAACATTTGATTTTTCATCAAAGGTTTTCTCGAAAAAAGAAATCATCTCTCGGGCGGCTAAGAGGCGGATGGATTGGTACTGGTCCCAATTAAGAACATGTCTCGTCACATCATCATGAAAGTTTACAACATTGACATGGTAACCATTTATGAGCTTCAAGTCGTCGAGTGCCCGTAATTCTTTTTTTATAGACGTCATTTGTAATAAGTCTGAATTTTTAAGAATTATATCTAGACGAGCACGATATATGTCTCCGCCATGAAGCGCCATAAGGGCTAAAATAAATTTACCTTCCTTATTTACGGTACTAAGTACTGCGCGCGTTCCTTTCGGCTCGTCTTTTTTCGCAGTTAAAATACCTCCTGATTTTTTCTGGGATCTCTTGTAATCGACATGATAAAGCATGTCGGAAATGTTGCCATTATTCTGGCTATACTGTTGTCGACCACTTTCGATAACATCACTACCAATTTCTAATTTTTTAAAAGTCTCGATAAATTCATGAAAGTCCATTTGTCCTACGGGCATAATTTCAACCCGTTTTCCAAAAATGCTTTCAACATTTCTCAAACGATCATTTGGGACATCTCCGGTAAATTCAAAAATGAATTTGTGATCAAAATTTCTGGACATCAACTTTTCAATAAAGTCACAAGAATCCTGATCTAAACTTTGGGCATTACGAATTTGAATAAAGGCAGGTTTTTCTTTTAAGGCCTCAAGAACATATTCACCGCTCAAGATCACTCCAGTATTATCACTGGCCCCAAAAATTTCGTCAGCCGCATAATCACCGACCCCAGACAGCCTATTGACCAATTCATTTGCACCTGGGAGAAGACGACGAACCTGTATTTGAATGTCCTTGCGTACAGCATTTAAAAGTTTGTTTAATAATCCAGGATCAGAATACGAAGGTAACCAGTTGCTAAAGGACGTAAATGAGGCCTGCTTATCAGTAGCAGCTTCATTTATAAACTTCCCCAAAGTACGCTGTGCGCTACCCGTTAAAGAGGAACTTGAAGAGTCGGAAAGCGGTATTTCAAGAAGTAAGTGTTCGGGAAATCTCTTCGTCATCGAGTTGGAAATATATGATTTACCAATGCCAGGCCGACCATAAAGAATGATCGCACTAATGGGCGAAGACGCATTGCTGAAAAAAGCCTGAAGAGTATTCAGGTCATCAACGCGATTAATGCTTCCTATTTGTTGGTGTAGTCCCATGGCGTTCTATAATTTTAAGTTATCCGACCTATAAAAGAATTCTGCCAAACCGTTAGTGATTTTAGCAAGCAGTAACACACTTATTAATAATAACAATAATTCATTTAACACTTTCGCGCAAGATTTTTTAGGGCTTTACAACTCTGATGGAGAAGGGGCTCTTTTAGGTGTACATGGCGGTGTCGGTGTCCTTGCTTGGACCTTTAACGGTAAACCGTCCGTGTTAAGTCGCCAGGATCGGATGACGAGGTGTTCTGCTTAGGGCTTCGCCAATCACAAATTCAACTGGGTCTTCGCCCTCGTGATTAGCTTTTCTAGCTCCTTTTGCAAAACGGGGTTCAGGTCACCAATCACCTCTAACCATGAAATTGCGCTGTACTTTGTATGCGTTTGAACAGCAGTTTTTTAGAAAGCCGCTTTGATCTTGGCTCTAATGCGCCGCTTTTCCCGCCACTTTTTGGTGAGCGGAATTGCTAGGCCGTCGAGGACTTTGCCCACGAGCCATCCTGCCAGAATATTGAATAGAGCGGACGTTGGTTCCATGAGGAAGACGGTACTGGAAAACTTTGGGTGGTGGAAGTGAAATAGCCAATTTTTGAGCAGAACGCGTTGGTTTTTTTATAGTTGTTACCCACCTAGAACACCCCGCATACCATCCTGAAAGCAATGCCTTACAACGTTGAAACCCATCGCTTTCAACGATAATTTTTGTGTTTACAAACTCTCGAAAAGTGTTTGTAAATGCTTATGTAAAAAATTGCTAAAACCGGAGTAACGTGGCTATAGGTCACACAATCGAGGTCAGTGCCGTTATATTTGGCCATTGATTAAGCGAAATAAAAATTAAAGGTGTAGTTTAGGTGTCGTCCTAAATGTATGATTGCGACGCGGCGGGTGGTTTTCTAGCGGGAAAATGGGTAGAACATGAAAATAAAGTTGGTTGAGATCCAGAATTTCAGGAAACTGAAATCGGTCCGAATTGATTTTTCTGATGAGACCACTGTTTTTGTCGGAGCCAATAATAGTGGCAAGACATCTGCAATGATTGCACTTGGTCATTTCCTCGTTGATCCCAAACGTTTCACTGCTAAGGATTTCACGATTTCGCATTGGGACCAGATAAACGAGATCGGCGAAGGCTGGGTCGAAAGTGCGGATGCCAATGCAGAGCCGGATTTAGATATTAGCCAGTGGATGAAATTATGCCCATCACTTGATGTCTGGTTGGATGCTGGCATTGATGAAGTACACTACGTTCGCCACCTCATCCCGTCTCTTGATTGGCCCGGCGGATTGCTTGGCGTGCGCTTGCAGTTTGTGCCCAAGGATTTAGAAGCCTTATATAAGGGCTATGTGGTCTCTGCCGATAATGCCCGAAAATTGATAGCTGATGCACAAGGCGTAGCCGATGGTGAGTTAGATGGCCTTAAACTGTGGCCATCGTCTCTCGCCGATTATATTGACGGGCGGCGGTTGCAGGGGCACTTTGAACGGCAGGCTTTTCTGCTTGATCCTACGAAGCTTGATATACCTGAAGGGGGTGTTGCCAAACCACAAGCGTTGCCCGACGAAAGTGAAAAGCTAGAAGTCCCTCCCTTTGAAGGCTTGATCCGTATTGATGAAGTGGATGCACAGCGAGGCTTCGCGGATGCAGTGTATACCCAGTCAAACGATTCTGGAGGACGCTCGGAAAATAAGCGCCTTTCTGATCAGTTGCGAAAATATTATCAAGACCACATTGATCCAACCGATGCACCTGAGCCAGAGGATTTGGAAGCTCTTCAGTCTATCCAGACAGCGCAGAACCAATTCGATGCGAAACTGCGTGATGGTTTTTCATCTGCATTAGAAGAGCTAGAGGACCTTGGTTATCCCGGCATAACAGACCCAAGGGTGACCATTGCGAGCCGCATCCGTCCAGAGGAAAGTCTCAATCATCCATCTGCGGTACAATACGATGTCTCTCGTTCGGGCGATGCTAACGCAGAAGATGGAATTCGCTTGCCTGAGCAATACATCGGGCTTGGATATCAAAACCTCATATCCATCGTGTTTCGCCTGATGAGTTTCCGCGATGCTTGGATGCGGGTTAAAAAGGCATCAAAAACATCTGCCGATGGAGCTTTGAGCGACTATTCGCCACCACCGATCCATTTGGTGATGGTGGAAGAGCCGGAAGCACACCTTCATGCACAGGTACAGCAGGTCTTTATTCGAAAAGCATACGGTGTGTTGCGAAAACACAAAGACCTTGGAAAGGGCTCCCCTCTTTCAACGCAACTGATCGTCAGTACACATTCAAGCCATATCGCGCATGAAACTGATTTTTCTTCACTCAGATATTTTCGCCGCTTGCCTGCTGGCTTTGGCGCAGAGGTGCCAATTTCCACTGTCGTCAATCTTTCTGAGATTTTTGGTAAGGGGGATACGACCGCTAAGTTTGTTTCTCGGTATTTAAAAACGACTCACTGTGATCTGTTTTTTGCAGATGCCACGATTCTTGTGGAAGGGCCCGTTGAACGCATGCTGGTGCCGCTCTTTATTCAGAATACATTTCCTGAGCTACACGCTAGGTATGTGACCTTGTTGGAAATTGGCGGCAGTCATGCTCACCGTTTGCAGCCGCTTATTGAGAAACTTCATTTGCCGACATTAATTATAACTGACCTTGATCCAGCCCGTGACGAAAGTGGGCAACCACTCGCGTCCCCAAAACGAGGCGCCGGTCTTATCTCTCGCAATCATACACTTCACAAGTGGGTGCCGAAAATCAAAGACCTTGATAAACTTTTGGATTTACAGGCTTCTGAAAAAGTGATTGATCATGACCTCCTGTTCTCGGTTTGCGTTGCGTATCAGTCCCCGGTCATGATCAAAGTAGGGGATGATGAGCCGAAGGAGGCAATTGCCGCGACCTTTGAAGATTCACTGGCGTTTGAAAACCTTGATTTGTTTGATTCCTTGGAGGGGCTCGGCCTGATCCATAAGTTCCGCGAAGCAATCAAAGAGGCGGACAACGTTGCAAAATTAGGTGAGAAACTTCGTGAGGCCATAAAAAAAGGTCAAAAAGCTGAGTTCGCTCTTGATCTGCTGTATCACGATGAAGCTGAAAAGCTTCGTCCACCGACATACATTGGCGAAGGTTTACAGTGGCTCCAAGGTCACCTGAATCGAACAAAGGTGGATATTCTCCCAGAGATAAAGGCTCCTGCCCCCAAGGCAGAAAAGGTGGAGGCGGGTAATGGCGGAAACTAATTTGGCAGACGATGAGGTTGATGCTGGCGTTGATGTCGAAATTGACGGTTGCTTAGACCTAGACCAGCCCCGAAGCTTCTTTTTGTTCGCTGGGGCGGGGTCGGGCAAAACACGGTCACTGACAATAGCGCTCAATAAGGTTCTTGAGCGTTCACGTGAACGCCTTCGTCTTCACCGTCAAAAGATTGCGGTCATCACATATACAAATGCGGCATGTGACGAAATTGAAAACCGCGTTCAATATGATCCTTTGGTTGAAGTCTCAACGATTCACAGCTTTGTTTGGTCACAGATAAATGGGTTTCACGCCGATATCCGGGCATGGCTGGAGCAATACCTTCAAGCTAAAATCGATGACCTTGAGGAGAAACAAAGTAAGGTAAAAAAAATTACGCCCACTTCAATAGGACGTGAGCGGGAAATTCAGTCCAAGAGTGAGCGCCTAGCGGAACTGCCCAACATTAAGGAATTCACATACAATCCAAACGGTGACAACGTAGGCCGTGATTCTCTTAATCATGCCGAGGTGATCGCATTAGGGGCAGAGTTTCTGACCCAAAAGCCGCTTATGCAACGCGTTTTGGTGAATGCGTTTCCAATAATGCTTGTGGATGAAAGCCAAGATACACACGGCCCATTTATGAAGGCTTTGTTAGCCGTCCAAGTAGCCCAACAAGAACGTTTTTCTCTAGGCCTCCTTGGTGACACCATGCAGCGCATTTATGGGCATGGCATGGATGATTTGGATCAGAGTTTTTCAGCCGATTGGGCCACACCATCCAAGGCAATGAACCATCGTTCCCCAGAACGTATCGTCCAGCTTATTAATCGTATCCGACATCCGGTCGATGGGCGGACGCAGCAGGCTCGTTCCGATATGGAAGGAGGAATTGTTCGCCTTTTTATCACCCAGAGTGAGGCTGTAAATCCCGATGAAATTGAAGTCGCCGTGAAAAATAGAATGGCGGAGATTACGGAGGATGATGAGTGGGCCTCTGCTGAGGGTGAGGTTAAATCACTCATTCTGGAACACCACATGGCGGCTCGTCGCCTAGGGTTTTCTGAACTGTTCGGACCGCTATACAAGGACAAGAAAACTCAGACAGGGTTGCTTGATGGGACGTTACCGGGCTTGCGCTTGTTTTCTGAAAGAGTTTTTCCTGTGGTCGAATCACGCAGGAGGGGTGATGAGTTTGGTGTCGCGGCAATCTTGCGAAAAAATTCAGAACTGTTGAGCAAGCAAGCCTTTGTTGCGGCTGGTGTAGATCAGATCGATATGCTGAAAAAAGCATCCGATGCTGTGAATGCTTTGATCGCGCTTTGGGATGACGGTAATGAGCCTACATTTCAAGATGTTTTGTATGTGGTTGCCGAGACTGGCCTCTTTCCCATTCCGGATGCGCTTCGCCCCTTTGCAATCCGAGAAGATGATGGGGTTCAACAAGAACTAATCGCCCTCATGGGCGATGTGGCGCTAGCAGGTGAACATGATGACGGAGAGGAGCCAGTCTGGGAGGCATTCTTATCCGCACCCTTTTTCCAGATTAAAACCTATCGTGCCTATATCGATGGCGTAGCTGCATTCGACACGCATCAAGGCGTTAAAGGACGTGAATTTGACCGTGTCATGGTCATCATTGATGATGCCGAAGCGCGCGGGTTCTTGTTTTCCTTTGATAAGCTATTTGGCGTGAAGGATTGGACGGCAACCGATTTGAAAAATGAGGAAGAAGGGCGAGATACCGGTATCGATCGCACCCGTCGTCTTTTATATGTGACGTGCAGTCGCGCAATGAAGAGCCTTGCTTTGGTGCTGTACTCACCAAATCCGGAAGGCGCGAAGACTCATTCGATTGGTGAGGAGTGGTTTACTGAGGGTGAGATTGAAATTTTGTGAATCTATATGACGACAGACAACGCCGTACACTAGATCACTACTTACAATACAAATTGCCCGCTCAAGAAACAGGAAACGGCTGGTTTTTTAGTAAAAACCAGCCGTTCTGGTCCATGATCACCTTTGTTTTAAACTAATTTTGATTCCTGTTTTCTACAAGCCTCAAGCACCCTCCCAATCATTCGGCATACAGGTAAACCAACGGCGAACAGGATTTTCCCCCGCGCCGAGCCAATGCCATTGTTACCAGCTTTGACAACCATTTCACTGGCCCAAGGCTTGGCAAGTGCTGTGTAAAGGATTTGGGTAAACAGTTTGGACCTTTGCATAAGGTTCACCACAGGCTTGGCTAAAAAATGATAGCCAATCATTACATAAGGATCATTCTTTTCGATCCATAAACCATAACGTTGATCCGCCATATAGACGTCTAAGGGCAAAAAGCTTTGGTGATAAAGTTCGGTGCAAATCACGGTGCCGCCCGCATCCCCCGCGCCGTTGCCTTCGGCATCAAGGGAATAGCTACCGTCTTTGTTTGCGGCTCGGTTTTTCTGGTTTGCTTTTGCTTTTTGGTTACCGACTTTCGACAACTGCCCACCCCGCCCAAGGCTACCAATTTCGCCCGTTGTATCCTCACCATAGGCATTTTTACCACGGGGTGTTGCGGACCTCGCAGACCGTGCCGCACCCCGACGACGAGATTTTTCAGCCGAGATGGTTCGACTTTGGTCATAAGGACTCATTGTTGACCAAGACCTGTCTTGCCAAGAAAAATTCTTTTCACGTTCAACTTTGGCGCGCTGACCAGCGGACATTCTGTCCATAACGCGATCAATATCCGAGGGCTGGGTTGGGTCACCGCCTAAGAGCCCCCCTGTTGTTTTCGCCCGCTGTGTTGCTTCTCCAAGAGTATCCTGTTTGGGTGTGGAAGGGGCCTGTGCGCCAAGCGTTTCCGGTTCTTCCTTGGCTAGCCTTTGAGCTTGCGCTTTTTCTTTCTTGGCGGCTTGAGTTGCTTTTTGCTGCTCGTCCGTTCGCTCTTGCTTTTGCCGGGCTCTTTTTTCTTGCTCTGCCCGTTCTGTCACTCTACCCCAAGCGTTTTGTACATCGTTGCGGGTTTTTTGAAAGTCAGGATGAGCCGATTCACGATAGGATGGAGTATTCATCGCCGATTTGATTTCGGTTTCGGTATTTAGTTGAGCTCGATTTTGCGATGCAGATTGAAAGTCTTCTGCACTGTATTCCTGGGACGGTCCAGCGTAGTTTCCAGCGTCAACGGTGTGGTTTTGGCGATCCAGGAAACTTTCAACACTTTTCCGATTGGCCTGTTGACGCGCGGCTGTCGCCTTTTGGACCGAGGCTAGGGAAGGCGCATTTGTTGTTCGTTGCTTAGTCGATCCTGCAGTCATCAAAGCCCCTTGGGGAATGCCAGAAATAGTGATYGAGGAMGCTTTGTCTGGTGCCGTAAGAATGCTGAGRTTRTCYTGTATYCCAAATARCCCCGSRTTSACCAAYCTYGTTGGYTTTCNTGGRGGKMAGGGNGCRNNGGCGTCATTTTRCGGGGTGTTGTGGGCGTTGGRATATTCAATTTATCGCCGATGTAAATCTTGTCGGCRTTGATCACTTGAGGATTGACAGAGACCAAGGCCCCAACCGAAGTGTCATATTTTTGAGCCAAATGCGTTAACGTATCGCCAGCTTGAACCGTGACAGCACCAATTGTTTTAAGGCCCTGACCTTGTTTGTTTATAGTTTCAATTGCATTCGCAATTTGGGTTTTTCGTTCCGTCAACAGTTGAGAATTACGGGCCAACTGAGCTTGGTTTTGAGCGGCGGTTTGAAAGTCTTCTGGGCTGTACTCTTCTGATGCTCCTGCATAGGTACCCGACTCAACATTTCGGCTAAACTTGCCCTGGCTTTCAGCTTTCGAAAGTTGGGATGCGGCTGCCAAAGCTAAGGCCTCAGCTTGAGCCTTGGCCAAGGCTGGTTTAGTTGCTACCAGCGCTTGAATTTGAGCTTCTATCTTATCTATTTCTATTTTTATTGATTCTTCAATTTCGGCTTTTTTACTTGTCTTGGTAGGCGTGGTTTTACCGGCCTTTATCTGCTCTTCCGTTTGTCTTGTGAGCTGGTTCACAATACCATTTGCAATCGCGTTCGCGGTGGCATCGCTGACATTAAGGTCTTCTAAACTTCTCAGGTTTGCGCGCATAGCGTTGTCTGCAATGCCATTAACAAAGGATTTGTCTGGGGCGAGTTCGCCATAGCCTGACAGACGATCCATGACAGCGTTGGAAATTTGATCTCGATACGCTCGCGATACAGCTCCCGGTCCACCTACAGTGTCAAGCGCCGCCGTTATAGTCTCTCCGACGGCGGTGTAAGTCGGGGTCGATACATCTTTAAGGACTTTCCTATTCACTTTACCATCAGGTCGCAAGATGGACGTGACCACTTTTTCATGTTGTAGCTCACCTAATAGGGTTACTGTCCTTGTATTTTGATTAGTTAGAACTTTTTCAGGCCCAAAGATATGACCTTCTGTTGTGATCAATTGTCTCGTTTTTGTTTTGTCTTGCACGAGCGCTTGGGGACCTACAGAAAACGTAGCTGTGAAAACTCTTGTGTTAGGAAGAGGGCCTTTGCTCTCTCCTGTAACTTTCACACCCGTTCCAAGAAAGTCACCTCCAGCAGAGATTTGAGAACCACCTTGTTGTGAACCGCTAAGACCAATGCTTAGACTGCCTGCTCCAACATTGACTCCAGCATCCAAATGAGCGGAACCATCTTTTGTATCTCCACCCAAACTCACATTGGCAAAACCAGCATTGGCATTTACATCACCTTTGACATCACCTGTTTTTGCATCGTATTGGGCTCCGACACCTGCGCCAATTTTGTTTGTGCCAACATGTACTTTACCGGATACATTTTCGATTTCGCCGTTGTCGTTGACGGTTAGGTCAGCCCCGCCTGATAAAAGATCACCTGTTTTTTTCGTCTTTTCATAGTTCCCTTTGGTTTTTTCAATGCTAACCTTGGCACCAGTGGACGTGCCTTGAATTTGGGATCCCAGCTTGTTGATGTCGTCAAAAATCTTAGACAATATTTGCTGATCTGTAAGTATTGTTTGGGATTGTTTTGGCATAATCATTCTCCTGAATGCACAGACATCCCTATTGGCACAGCTTCAAGATGAAGCCATGTCATAGAGACGTGGATTTAATTTTAAGATTTAAGAGTTCGGTTAATTAGGGGTGAGTTTTAGTTGTGTCATCACTCGGTCGATGAGTAACTTAAGTCGAGGTTCGTACTTCATGCCCAGCCAATCATCATGAGCGAATAGGCTTCTTAAAACGGCACGGTCAATAGTTGAGAAGCCATCTACTTTGGAGCCCTTGTCGTGGTGATTGACGGCAGAGGGTTTAATGACATTGCTGTTTTCAGCTCCTGTTAGGGTCTGAAATAAGGCGTAACTGAACATTTGTTCAAATGTAGAAGGTGAATATGTTTGAGGATGGTCACGTTCTGTCGCTAAGACGATATAAATCTCTCCGGGAGCTCCAATATACATTTGCATAAGAGACGTAAAGTCCGTAGGGCGCTTCTTTTGAAAAGTCTTAAGATAGTCTTCTTCGGTTTGATTTCCGAGCTTTAAAAATTTTCTATAGATTGGGAGTTTTGCATCAATCGGCAAATTGTCGGATATTAAAAGCAAGACATCAAATTTTTCCTGAGTTGGATCAACAATTTTTGGCGGGACCTTTATTACATTTGCAAATAAATTTATTAAAATAGTCTTGGCTGAATCAACCTCTGTCTCCTTAAGACCCAGAATTGAAAAACGAATTTCTTTCTTTAGTGAAAAAAAGCCAAAATTTGTATCATTAATGTCTAGGCTGTCATCTGTTAGTTTGTCTAGGAACATCGTTCGTAAATGTTCTTCAACCTGTTCGCGTGGATAGGGACTTTCAGCCGAAGCCTGAGAGCCTGAGAGCGCGCCCGCTAAACCAAGTATTCCAACGAACACCATCAAACTTAAACACGACCGCACTCTTAAACTAAACATGCACACAAAACCTCAACCAATTGTCGAAGTTTAATCTAGCATACTCTCCTATCAGGGCAAGGCTTTGACAAATGAAAAACCCGTCCTCACGGGAAGTGAAGAACGGGAAAACAAGCCGAATATTTAATGTAGACGCAGTAGTGGCCTTTCATTAAGGTGATTAATAGCCTAAAATTTTTCAAATGTCAAGATAATTTTCCTTTTTATGCAAAAATAAAGATCAAATTGCTATTTTAAATCTAATGAAACAAAAAAATGCAGGCTTTATCGGTTTCATTACAGGTCTGATATCGTAAAATTTCGCCAAAATCTATAAGGACACGATGGATACGCCCTGTCCCGACAATAGGAACAACATTCCCTGGCACTACACCTTTTCGTCCCCCGTGCCACCACTGTTCTTCTTGAGACGGGTAATTTCGTTGCATTAAATTTTTGGTCCCTGTGAACCGAGTAAACGTTGCTCATAGCCTCTGCGGTTATCCTTAATCTTTTTCTCATCTCCCTTATTTCTGCCCGGACGCGGCAGAGTTTCGGCATTGATCTCATAATCAATTACGGCGCTCATCTTCATTCGTCCTGCTGTTGCTCGACCATAATGCTCCGCTGCCGTGCGCGTGGTTCCATGTCCTACAAGAGCGGCAATACGTTCAAAGACGCCAGCTTGCTTTAGGTTGGCAATGCACTGGTGGCGGGCAGAATAAATTGCGTATTTTCTTTTGGCCCGCGGGCGCAATTTTTTCTGCAGGCGGTAATGCAAATCTGAGATTCGATTGTATTCAACCATCCAATTTTCGCTGTTGCCCGCAAACTTTACCAAGTACGAGATCGCATTTTGAATTTTTTTAGGCAAATGCCCATAGATGATCGTTCGCGAAGGCCCATTAGCCCGCCCATTTGTAGCCTTTGCATTCTGCACCAAAAGCGCTTTTTCACCTGTTTCCTGATCCAAAATAAACTCGGACTGCCCCCACTCGACGGGACGAAGCCCCAGAGTAATTGTGCCGATCAATATCGTGCTGAGTTCAAGCGCATATCTGTATTTAGTCGGCTTACTCACAAATTCTTCAAACAAGCGGTCGAGAATTTCAGGTGGATAGCTCTTTTTCTTGTTATGGGAAGTCCTACCTGATGGGCTCCCCTTGCAAATATCTTGAGAAGTGTCCTTCAGTTTCTCGAGGGACTCGTCCATGTCAAACGTGCAAATTTCAAACGAAGGCAATGCCAAAATCACTGCGGCTTTATATTGACGAAAGGTACTCTTTTCCCAGCCTTGGGCCAGCTCGATTAACCAGTCGATAAATTCCGGAGGATAGATAAACTCAAAATCTACGCCAGTCTCACGGACATACCGAAACAAAAGCCGTTCGCACCTTTTGCGGTAGCTAGCTTTTGTCTCCTCCGTTTGCTTAAGTTCTTGATTGTTAAACATTTCAAACACCTAAGTCACTGCACCTTAAACAGCGCCGTTTTCACGATAATACCCAGCTAGAATGAGGTGAATTCAGGCAAGGTACAAGACAAAATATCTGTACTAGGTTTAGTTTCAAACAAAGCTATTGACATAATCTTTACACAAGCATAATATACACAAATAGTGTAATCTTGAGTAAGGCAAGAAAATGGCAGCCAACAAAGTAGAAAGTCTTCGAAAAGCACGAAGCTGGACCCGTAAGGAGTTGGCCGCCAAGGTTGGTATGAGCGTGTCTTTGTTGGTGAAGATTGAACGCGGAGAACGGCGTATCCCTGATGACCGTGCCCGTGACCTTGCCGCCGCATTTGGAGTTACGGCCGGGGAAGTCATCGAAGGCCTTGAGGAAATGCAGCGCGTTCCCGTGATCGAGGTCGCGGCTCTACCCGCTGTGGCTTATGGGGCTGAACGACCAATTGTTGACAGGACGGTTCCTGTGGCAACAGAAAGAACTGGATTGGTCGCCATTGAGTACGAAGGGGATATTGTCTTTTCGGCGAGTGGAATTGATAAAAGCATTAACCTGCCAGCTAAGTCGTTGTTGATACTGGATACACAAGACCACGATGGCGATGGCATATTCATGGCCACCTGTGGCACCAAAATAGCAATTGCCAAAGCGAATGAACTGTCCTCCAAAGTTAAGCCGCTGGCAAAAATCGTACAAGTGATAGGAACCCTAAATTCATGACGCACATCCTCACACTCATATAACCGACATGGTCCGCTTTTAGCGGATGTTCGTGTTGTCGAATTGAGCGTGAGGAGAGTTGTTATGGAAATGTCAGTTGCCGAATTTAAAGAACTTTGTACCTACGTTGAAACGTGCGTCAAGAGTCACATTAACGACACACTATCAACGCAACCTGAAAGTCTATGTGGCTTTTATAATCATTACCTTTCTCTCAGAAAACCGTCTCGCAAGTTCGGCTCAGTCGAACTACGTCGCAGACTTCAATCACTCGTTAACAGCACGAGCCAAGTTATCGACACATCCATCGATGCCATTTTGGAGCACGATGAGACGACAAAACAACGCAAACTTAATCTAGATAAGGTGACTGGACGGGTTCTATTTTACGGAATCGAAGGCGAAGATTACGATGAAATGGCCGTGGATTTTGTGAGCCTAGCATCACGTATCGCTTCACTCTCTCCGCAATTGTCTGCGGCGTGGTTTATGGCGGCAGAGCGTTGTGGCAACGGCCTTGCGCGTGATGCATGCCGGAAAATTGATGAATGGCTGTGCCTTGCTGGTATCAGCACCCGTGTGCCTATGTCTCAACCTCTTATCGATACGTTATCGGTCACGCTTCAGCTTGAAGATGGCCAACGTAAATCGCTGGTCATGCATGAAATGATTATGCATTGGTCAAAGGATGGGCTCAAAAACAGCAAGCCTGACATGCTTGTCAAAAAGATGCGGGACGAGTCTGTTTGCGCGGCTGAAATGAAATCAGCGGAACACGACAAAATGTATCCGGAAATCCTTCCACAAATTTTCGAAACATCTATTGAAGAGAACATTTTTGTTGATCGATGTGCACGCATTGCAGTTCGCTGTCCACGTACGGCGATTACATATTTGTGGAGGGCAAAGCAGCAAGGCTTAAAGGTCGCAAACCGAGCGTGGCTGGATCTCAAGCTCGCTACTTTCCGTACCAGTGATTTAGGCGAGGCTCAATCCATTGAGGCAACGTTGAGCATTATCGAGAAAACTCCGAAAGACATTTGGTCTACGATCACCTCAGACGTCATCAACACAAATATCGTCAACAAACAGTACCTTTTGGATACACTCACAAGTACCGTTAAACAGCCAACCGCTAAAGAAAGTGATGTCCAGTTAGCTCTGAACGGAGACGTCACACAAACATGCCATATCATTCAGGAGTCCTTGCGCGCCCAGCCTGCTGATGCTTATCTATTGCTCCAATTTCACGTTTTCGAAAAACGTAACGTTTTCGAGCACCTGTATCACTCTATGCGCACCGCTTGGCATGCCTGCAAAGTTGTGGGTATTCAGAACCCAGGTGATGAAAAGGCCTCATTTACCCCTAATGCTGTTCCAGACGGCAAAATCGTCGTCGCATCGGATTTGCCAAATGATTTACGTATTGACGGTAAACTGAGTACAGAACGTCGAAACACAATCCGCCGTTTCGGTGCGCTGGGTACCGGTATTGATATCACCGATCCTATCCTCACACCGGACGAACTGCAAAATCTGTTGATGCTGGAATTCCCATGGATGGAAAAGACTATCACCGTCATCCATCGTGACATGACGGTGCGCCGCTCCTTCGGTCAGTCGGCATTCCTCATGCCGCCGCTTCTGCTCGTCGGGCCACCCGGAACAGGTAAGACACGCTTCACTATGCGTTTGGCTGAACTCGTCGGGGTTCCGTACTCGGCGTTGTCACTTGCTGGCGCATCCGATGATCGCATGTTGCAAGGCACGGGTTCTGGCTGGGGCAATGCACAGCCTTCTTATCCCGTCATCAAAATGAATGACAACGAATGTGCAAATGTTGTCATTTTGCTGGATGAGATCGATAAGTGCAAAGCCGACGGACGTAACGGTGATCCGCATGCATCCTTGCTATCCATGCTGGAACCGGAGAGTGCCCGAAATTATCACGATGATGCTTTGATGTGTCATGTCAATATTTCTATGGTGAACTGGATCGCGACGGCCAACGATATCAGCCACATGCCAATGCCGCTTCTATCTCGCTTCCGTGTGATTGAGGTTCCAACACCATCATCCAAAGATATCGTGGCCATTATCGGTGGGGTGCGGTCTGACTTTGCCGCCGAGGTTGGATGCGATGTGCGCTTTGTGCCGCATTTAGACGAGGCAGAGATTATGTACCTCGAACGCGAGTTCAAAAAACGCCCGGACGTCCGCGTGTTAATTCGAATGGTCGAACGCCTGATCGTTCGCCGTGAAGCCCTAGATCGCAAGCAACCGCATTAGGAGCTATATCATGACATATGGAAATCTTGATGGATCACCAATTGATGTTACCACTCACGAACGGTTTTTCGACCAAGTGTAAATTCCGGAGCAATAGTACCCCACAGAAGCGGTCAGATTTTCTGATTGTAGCGGCGTAAAATGTCGCCACTGTAGAGCCTTTCGTTTTGAGA
>NVTL01000034.1 GCA_002401565.1 Rhodospirillaceae bacterium | reverse complement strand
AAGAAAGCATGGTAACAACGGAATGTTGTCGCCAATAGATTTTGAAGACCAACAAAAATTGAAGGCTCAAGGCGTCTAGTAAACTGGGGGCTATTCAGACATCAGCTTTTGCCGTATGGAGATTCTCCTGAGTCTTTAGATACGTTTTCTCGTCAACATCTTGGAGCAATCGGTTCGTGGTGATTTGAGCAAGGGTCTCCTCGATGGACTGAAGTTTGGTCTTCAGCTTTTTCTGGAGCTTCATTTCTTTGGCTTGCTCTTCCTTGATATCCTTATCTCCCCCAATGGCAAGATAAGCCTTTTGCTTTAAGTAATCGGAATCTTGCAACACGGTCATAATATTTGACCAGACCAGTGCGTCTGTTCTGGGGATGTTGAGGGATCGCTTCATTTGGCACCCTTTTTTCCGATCCCATTTCTCGTCATATTTTGGAGGCGCGTTGACCCATGAGCGTTCCTTATTAGGGCAATAATACAAACGCTCGTTTTTTGATTCTTTAATGCGACCACCCATGGGGGGTTCCACAATGACCGCAATACATAAAGTCCCTCAACAGGTAGAAACGCTTGGTGCGATTGTTTTGACCTTTACGTTCAATGATTTTCTCTCGTCGATCTTGTGCGGCATTCCAAAGGCGTTGATCCAGAAAAGCTGGACAGGAACACTCAATCGTTTCTCCAGCCTTCTTATCTGTGTACGTGTAATAGCCAAGAAAATGAGTGTTTTTGAGAATTTTCTGAAGAGAACCTAAAGTCCATAGGCCCTTGGCACGACGGGGTTGCACACCATTGGAATCAAGCTGGCTTTTAATGAACTGTGTGGGCTCCCCCTTGGCATACCACTGGTAAATTTTCTTAATCCATTGGCTTTCTAAGGCGTTCTCGACCAACATCTTATCTTCAATTTTATAGCCATAGGGGGGTGGCCCACCCATCCAAGAGCCTGATCGGATTTTATTCAGTTTGCCAAGACGACTACGTTCCGTTCGCTGAGCATTATCAAACTGAGACATAGCGTCGAAAACGGTCTTCATAAACTGGTCATGTGGATTGTTTAGATCGAACTCGCCATCTTTGGTGTAAAGTTTGACATTATTTTTCTGCAGAGAAATCTTGATCGTTTGCTGTGCAATGTCGTTTCTTGAAAGTCGGTTAAACCCACAGGTGTTGGACACGACCATCCTCAACATCCAATAAAAGCCGTGTCAGCTCAGGTCTGTTGGCAAGGTCCTCATGTTTAGAGCTTTTGCCACCCTCATCCCATATTTTAAAATCAAATCCAAGATCATGAGCTTTCTTCTTGCCCAAATCCTTCTGTGTTTGAAGTGAGGTGCCTTTCTCGGCCTGAACCAACGTTGAGACACGAGTGTATATTTGGAGAATAGGTTTCATCGGGAAACAATACGCCCCGTTCGAATTATTCCAAGTGCGTATAATTATTTAATCTGAAAAGGATTGAAATTGTTACTGTGTCGTCCGAAATAATGTCGAAAATCCTATAAAACAATGCCTCTATCCAGACATTATTTGCCTTGACTATCTGTAGGCCTGACATTAGGGTTCTGAAAATGAATAGGCTCCTTTCCTCACTTATTATTGTGCTTCTGGCGTTGCCCATGACGTTGCCATGGATGCCGCATGGGGTCACGCATGCTTTGCATAACCAAAGCATTAGCCACATAGAGGCCAATTTATATTCTGGTGCAACGCATGACCATGCGGATGAACATCTGCAGAAGCGTTTTGTTGAAGATGCACAATCGACCACACATCACAATATCGACGTTAGTGTGGTTACGTATTTCGACGAGTATTTCCTGATTGACTTGGCAAGCTCGAAACAGATGGTTTCGGCAATATCTACAAAGCCTATGCAGGATAGTGACTCCTATTGGGCTTCTTACGTTACGCCTCAACAAGGTTACGAACAAACCTCTCTTCGAAATCGAGCACCGCCGACGGGGCAAGTATTTCGACCAAGTCACACTTCTGTATACCTCTATACGCAGCGCTTTCGGATTTAGACCTTAAATCTAGAGTGCCTTAATGTGTCATGGTCGCAATCTGCGGCCCGTGATCTTCTGCGCGCTCCACATTGATTCTCAAAATATTTTGACACAAATGGAGTCTTCATTCATGAAGAAATTTATCCAACTTTTTGCAAATCACGAACGCCTTGTCGTTTATATAAGTTTTGCAATTGTTTTACTCGCGACCTTCGGAATCAGTCTTGACGCCCTTGCGCATGGCGTAACTGAAGGAGATAAAGGTTACATCCAAGAAACCACGGGCGTCTTGCCCATTCCGTTCACCTACCTTGGTGCTAAGCACATGATGACGGGATACGATCACTTACTGTTTTTGTTCGGCGTCATCTTCTTCTTATACCGTTTAAAAGCGGTTGCCATTTATGTGACGTTGTTTGCGGTCGGTCATGTGATTACGCTTTTGTCCGGTGTCTTGCTGGAAATCAGTATCAACTCATATGTCATTGATGCGATTATCGGTTTTTCCGTCGTGTACAAAGCGCTTGATAATATAGGGGCCTTTCAGCGTTGGTTTGGGTTTGAGCCCAACACGAAAGTTGCCACCTTTATATTCGGCTTGTTTCACGGCTTTGGTCTTGCAACCAAAATTCTCGACTACGAGCTTCCCGCTGACGGGCTTGTGCAAAACCTGATCTTCTTCAACATTGGTGTCGAGATAGGGCAAATCCTTGCTCTGGTTGGTATTCTTATTGCCATTTCGTATTGGCGAAAATCAACCAGCTTTCTGCACCATGCATACACCGCAAATGTCGCCATGATGATGTTGGGTTTCCTTCTTATGGGATACCAGATCACGGGCTATTTTGTCGCTTAACCAAATTAAATCGAGAACGGAAAACTTATGAAAAATATCAACATTCCAGATGACCAGGACGTTCCTTCAACACAACAATTGATTAAGTCTACTTTTATGGCTGTAGCTGCGGCTGGCTTTATACTTGTAACGATTGTCATGCCGGCTGAGTACGGTATTGATCCGACAGGCTTTGGTGAAACAATTGGGTTGAAAAAAATGGGTGAGATCAAGGTCTCACTGGCCGAAGAGGCGGCTACAGATCGACTGCAGAGTGCCGTTGCCAAGCCCGAGGCTTCTCCTGCAATCGCCAAGCCCCAAGTTGTATCTGTGGCCGCAAAAATTGTAGTGCCGAAGCCAGTTCCGGTGAGCAGTCCTGCAATCTTAAATCACCAAATGCAGATCACATTGGCCCCAAATGAAGGTGCCGAAATCAAAGTCGGCCTGAGCAAGGGTAAAAAGGTGCAGTACAAATGGTGGACCGATCAAGGCAAGGCAAACTTTGACGTGCATGGGGATTCTCAGAAATTAAAGATCAATTACCACAATTACAGCAAAGGCTCTGAGCAAACGAAAGAGGGTGAAATTGAGGCTGCTTTTGACGGTTCCCATGGTTGGTTTTGGAGAAACAGAACATCTCAAATCATCACCGTCACCCTACAAACCACTGGTGAATACACCGACATCAAGCATATGAAATAGAGAGAATTTACATGAATAAACCATCACAAAACAAACCTATACCTAAAGTTCTTATGGGTGTGTTCAGCATCGTTTTTATTACGGCTATTTTTGCATTCGTCGTAACAGGCATTGTGGGCCCAAAAGGAGCAGCCGATCCTGTTGCGGGTGATCATGGTCATATGCACTGGTAAATTATGCGGACACCAATAGGGCACAATTATTGCTCTACCCAACGTCGAGACAACATTAGTGTTGTCTCGACGTCAACACCCGTTTAGGTCACAATCATGAAGAGGAGACAACATGGTCTTTTTTCCGCCTTCGGGGCCGCTGTTCTGGTAATACCCCCATAATTAAGGGGCGGTATGAGTAGAACCTATTAAGCTGCCATGGTCATGACCATGGCGAGTTTTTGTTTTGGCGTTATCCCACCGATCGCTATATTCGGTCTTTCGTTGGTATAAGTCCATAGCCACTTGGTTGCTACGTTTTGCACCTCCTCAATCGTTGTAAAAATATATTGGTTCAACCCGTCGTACCTGACGGTGCGGTTGTAGCGTTCAACGTACGCATTTTGTTGTGGGTTTCCGGGCTGAATAAACCTTATCTAACGTTAAAGGGCAGTCGCCCTTTTTAATATCTTGTAGGATTTTAACAAAACGGTGATAATAAGTCGGTTGTTACATCAAGTTTATTTAGAACAATAATAGATCATTTCCCTTGCAAGAACATTAGAGTTTGCTACTATTTTCGTATAACGATTCATATAATAAATTCATAAATAAAAGGAGCTCGATATGCTTGGTTTACGTCTTTTGGTTTTTGTAATTGTCGCCCCGACCCTGGCGGGTGTTTTCATGCTTGTTGCGCTTATTGTCCCCATGGGTATGGATCAGGTTACGGCGATTGTCAGCGCCGTTGGTATTGGCACGTTGGTGGCTGTTCCGGCCAGTGTTGTTCTTGAAAAAATGATCCGTCACGTCATGTAAAGAAGAAAGCTTGCTAACGTTTGTCACTGTTAAGTAGTATTTAAAAAGAACCTCCCCATATCTAAATTGAATGCAATCAAGATTTAAAAGGACTTTCAAAATGCCGACTTATGAATGTGATGTTTGTGGCATGAGTGTCAATGCAACGTGTGGAAAATGTGATGCTCCGTTGGAAAACGGATCCATTACGGTTGAAGGCGCGGACGTGCAAGTGTCAAAATGCCCCAACGGTCACGGCATGATCAAATCCCCACTGTGCTGTGGCAAAGACATGGTCTGTTCCGTCGGCGACTAAGGCGTGACAGACTCTTGGGGATATGTGTACATCCTTGGCAGTGATGGCAAGGGTGGTCCACGCACGTATGTAGGTTGGACCACCGATCTTGAGGCTCGCCTAAAAGCCCACAATGCAGGACGCGGTGCTAAGTCTACCAAAGGCCGGACATGGGCAATGCTTTATGCCGAACGCCACCCCACCCGCAACGCCGCCATGAGCCGGGAATGGCATCTGAAAAKAGATCGAACGTTACGCAGACTGGTACTGGCGGGTGCGGTATAGGCCGAGCGCTGCGCCCATGCCAAAGCTGACAACGATCACCCCTAAAATCTCCAACACGCCGGGAACTTCGCCCAAAACCGGGTAGGTGATCAGGTAATACCCCCAATAATTAGCGGTACAAATGAGTAGAATTTTCTCGTAACTTAATCTGAGGAGATTCAAATGAAACAATCACGTTATTCAGACAGCTTAATCATCGCTATTTTAAAGCAAGCGGAGGCTGGCTCGACAGTGCCGGATCTGTGTCGCGAACATGGCATGAGCAGTGCTTCATTCTATAAGTGGCGTACCAAATACGGCGGCATGGATGCATCCTTGATGGGACGCATGAAAGAGCTTGAGGCCGAAAATGCCCGTTTGAAAAAAATGTATGCCGAGGTGCAGATTCAAAAAGATGTACTGAAAGAAGCCATGGCAAAAAAGTGGTGAGGCCATCTCGACGCCGAGAGATGGCCAAAGAATTCGTCTGCAAGGGGCTGATAAGCATTCGCTCCGCCTGTAAAACGTTTTCCATCAGTGAGACGTGTTATCGGTATCAACCAAAGTTAAGTGCTGAAAATGAACGAATTGCGGAATGGCTAATCGTTTTGACACGGCGCAATCATAATTGGGGCTTCATGCTGTGCTTTCTATTTCTTCGCAATGTTAAAGGCTTCAAATGGAACCATAAGCGGGTTTATCGGATTTACTGTGAATTATCGTTAAACCTTAGGATTAAGCCGAAAAAGCGGCTGTATCGGGATAAGCCTGAACCTTTATCGGTGCCAACGTCCATCAATCAAATGTGGTCGATGGACTTCATGCATGACCAACTTGGAGACGGTCGAAGTTTTAGGGCTTTTAACGTGATTGACGATTTTAACCGAGAGGGTCTGGGGATTGAGATCGACTTCTCCATACCGACCGAACGTGTCATTCGTGCTTTGGACCAGATCATCGAATGGAGAGGAAAGCCCAAGGCAATTCGTTCAGATAATGGCCCAGAGTATATCAGTCATAAATTGGCGGCATGGGCTGAGAAACATGGCATCACATTGATGTTTATCCAGCCCGGAAACCCGCAACAAAATGCGTACGTTGAACGCTACAACCGCACCGTCAGGTACGACTGGTTGAACCAATATATTTTTACAACGATTGAGGAGGTGCAAAATGCAGCAACCAAGTGGCTATGGACTTATAACAACGAAAGACCGAATATGGCGATCGGTGGGATAACGCCAAAACAAAAACTCGCCATGGTCATGACCATGGCAGCTTAATAGATTCTATTCATACTGCCTCTTAATAATGGGGGTATTACCATGATCTTGGGTTTGATTACAAAATTTGGGATGAGGGTGGCAAAAGCTCTAAACATGAGGACCTCGCCAACAGGCCTGAGCTGACACGGCTTTTATTGGATGTTGAGGATGGTCGTGTCCAACATCTCTGGGTTTATCATAATGATCGTTTGTCTCGAAACGACATTGCTCAGCAAACGATCAAGATTGCTTTGCAGAAAAACAATGTCAAACTTTATACGAAAGATGGCGAGTTCGATCTCAATAATCCACATGACCAGTTGATTAAGACCATTCTCGACGCGATGTCTCAGTATGACAATTCCTTGCGAACAGAACGAAGCCGCCTTGGTAAACTCAATAAAATTCGACTAGGCTCTTGGATGGGTGGCCCTCCTCCCTATGGGTATAAAATCGAAGATCGGATGCTTGTTGAAAACCCAGCTGAAAGCCAGTGGGTTAAGAAAATGTATGAGTGGTATGCCAATGGCGAACCCACGAAGTTCATAAAAAGTCAGCTCGATGCCAATGGTGTCCAACCTCGTCGTGCCAAGGGCCTTTGGACATTKGGCTCTATTCAGAAAATCCTTAAAAATACCCACTTTATTGGGTATTACACATTCACAGATAAGAAGTCCGAAGAAACAATTGAATGTTCCTGTTCAGCTTTTCTTGATCAACGTATTTGGAATGCCGCTCAAGAACGGCGAGAGYCTATTAAGGAACGCAAGGGTCAAAACAATCGGACCAAGCGGTTCTATGTGTTGAGGRACTTTATGTATTGTGGTCATTGTGGAACCCCGATGGGTGCTCGCATTAAACCATCAAAAAACGAACGCCTTTRTTATTGCCCTAATAAGGAACGAAAATGGGTGTCATCGCCGCCTGATGATCATGAGAAATGGGATCGGAAATGCGGGTGCCAGATGAAACGATCCCTTAACATCCCACGGACAGACATGCTGGTCTGGACGAACGTTATGGCAGTGTTGCAAAATTCCGAATATTTAAAGCAAAAGGCTTATGTTAATTTTGGTGGTGATGGGGATATTAAGGACGATCAAGCCAAAGAAAGGAAGCTCCAGAAAAAGCTGAAGRCCARACTTCAGKCYRTYGARGARACCYTTGCYCARATYASCACGAACCGATTGCTCGAAGATGTTGATGAGAAAGCTTATCTAAAGACACTTAAAAATCTCGATATGGAAAAATCTCAAGTCTCGGACAAGCTTGAGAAATCTCGAGGTCGTCTTAAAGATATGGATAATCGTGGGAAGTGGTTGGATGGCATAACCCGCTACCTTGATCATCTCGAAAAAATAGAGACAAAAACCGACGAACAAAAGAAACACTTCTTGAGCCTGTTCATAGATCGAATTGATGTCTCGTATGATGCAAAAACCAAGGAGCACACACTGATCATCAAGTTCCGTTTACCCATCGTCGGTGATGATGATCTTGGGGATGGAGAGATCATAATTGGGGGCTTTGATAAGAGCGCCACCTTACCCCCGTTCAAGGCTATTCCACAGTCATGGAATAGGTTCCAACGGGGGTCTACCCAGATTGATCATTCATTGATATTCGCAATGGAACTGAAATCATCATCATTTTGGGCTTCTACCTATTCAGATCATCAAGTATTTCTTATCCGTATTATATTACGTTTACGTTCAGAAAACATGACTTTTGCACAGATTTCTGAGTGGCTGAATGAAAGGAACTATGAAACTCCGAGGGCTAAAGAGTTCACCGCAAATCATGTCTTCTCAATTTATAAGAAAAGGCAACGGCGTGATACTCGTATCATGGCACTACAGCAATCTGCACTCACAAGTTTTGAGATTGATGAAGTACACATTTTACCAATCAAATTACGGTCTATATAAATGGGGCAAAATCCGACATGGTCAAAGGTGTGAGAGTTTATTTTCGTTGCTCACAAAAGAACGGGCACTAGACGGAGCAAGTGATCTTCGTTATCGTTCATATATGGACACAAGTAAAAATAGAAAAAAATGTTTGAATTTGCCTTCCATCAGCATATTCGTGCTCTGTTTTGTAATGACTAATGCAGTGCAAGCTGAAGAAGTGGTGCCGAGCCCCTTGCTTGACTTTGGCCCACATTTTCGCCAAACTACAAACACAAATGAAACAAGTGACAGTAAATGCATAGGGCATATGATTTCACCCATGTGTGCTGTGGAAACGTATGAAGCGGCAAGATTGCGTGATGATGAAGAATTGATGGCAATTGCTCGTGGACAAAAACCCGGTCCGCCAAAAACATTCAAAAAAAGTAAACGAACGGCAATTACAGGCTATAGGGTGATTGCTGTTCGTTATTTTTCTGATTTCACAACTCCGCCACCTGATGTTAATCGATTTAACATTCAGGTGGGAGATGTGGTGATCCGAGTTGAGAGTAACGTCTGCACGTATGAGCCTTGTACAAGGCCCGGAACGAACTCCACTTATGACTATCTTCTTCGCAAAGGTGAGTTTGGTTGGTTTGTGGCGCCTTCTGGGTCATATCGCTATGATTTAACGAACCTTGATGATGTTTGGTCCAGAAACCGATAACTCGCCTCCACCTTACTTAACTTACGGCCTCAATCCATCAATTCGATCTTTCCAGCCCGTTTTTTCATTTTCTGGAGTTTTCGGATCGTTTTTAACCTGATCCCAATAGTGATCGGCAACAGCATTAATCAAGGCATCATGTGTGGCTGTATATCCGGCAAGGGTGTTGAGGTCCCTTAAGGTGTCTGTGCCAATTACGGCATCAGTATGTCGTTCGATATTGAGGGTATCATTAATACCATTTTGGACAATTTGTGCCGCTACTTTATAATTCCTCGTAAACAAAACATCGGCCAATATAGCCCTTGCTTTGGGTTTGGTGACGCTTTCAAGCGTTTTARTTCCATCCTTTGCCTTAAACGCATCATCAAAATATGCCTTATAGGCTTTGCCAGCCTGTTCAGGGGTGAGGTCTCTAGGGTTTGCGCCATTCGCAATCCCCGGCAAACGGCCCTGATTTACAAGGGACGTCAGTGTGTCTTTCATAATACCGCCGTAGGCTGAACTCTTTGCGTTCTTAACCAAGCCGCCTTCGCGATCCAACACGCCCATAATGGATTGAATTGAACCCATGGTGATGCCCTGTTCGACAAGGGATTGATGAAACTTTGTGCGGGATGACTTTAGGTCAGGCTGGGCATCGTACCAAGACTGCTTGCTCGTATCGATGCTTGGCTCTAACCCAGCAACTGCTTCGGCCCAGCGTTCTTCGGTTGTTTTGGAGGCCCAAGTTTTTGCTTTTGGGTCTGCATATATTTTATCCGCCGCTGGCGTTAAAGAATAGCCAACTTGAGCTTCCACATTTTTCTGCCATTCGCTCTTCGCTTGTTCAGACTTGTTCTGTCCTAGATAATCTTGAACAGCACCTGTTTTGCCATTACCTGAATAAATATTTCGAGCCGCTTCAGCCAAGTCGTTATATGAAAATGATTTACTCGGATCGACGGACTTAACCAACTCATGCAGACCTTTTATGCCATCCCCTAAAACCTTGTCAGAAATGACTTTGGCGTCTGAAGCCTTAGCCTTTTCTGTTTGGGTTGAGGCCTGTGGCCCGATTTCATTTATATCAAGCGTTGGCGTGTTGGGTGAGCTTGCCTGTAAACCCCTAATTGCTTTGGTCAGGCGGTCTTCGGCGGAAACCTGAGCCTTTGCTGTTTGCGGTGATGAATGGGGGCCGATTTTATTTACATCTAGCGTTCGGGTATTGGGTTYGCTGGCCTGCAAATCCCTAACCGCTTTGGTCAGACGGTCTTCGGCTGTTGGTTTRGAYGGTGTTGAGYGYCGTGGATTGGTATCGTCRTTGCCGATAAKRCTRSTGAGTTGGTTTTGWTYKGCTTGTGGTTTGTTMGWTTCTGYTAGAARGCCCTTRTYTTCTTCATCCTCAGGATCGRYCATGTCYGGCATGGCGKYRTAWWNCGCGNNCGNNTCTTTCTTCRTCTTGKAGCTCTTGYTCTTTRCGKTGYTYTTSKGCRACYWGCTGTTGTTGTTTGGCTTTTKCCKSTYTTTCAGATTYCTCCTKYKCWGCTTTTTGKYKCGCAACARCACGATTATGRSSGKCTAGSTCNTKCCCSNGTTTTMGCTGTGCCATTGCGRTTGTTMCCGCCAAACMTTCCYCCGGGATTAAAATCRTTRTAACCAAGGGTKCGGTTTCKWTCASTACTCCAATCRCCTGAYCTTTGGTTCCCGSTGGCCGCACGGKYGGCGGAATCNGCTKYGNTYTTGGGCTTTTTCCGCTYGATCACGGGTGTAGTTATTGCCACCAAATCGACTAAATTCCATCAATCCCGTTTTGGGGTTAATCGTCCCAGACCCGCCATTTTGTTTTAACATTTTAGCCTCGTCAGGGGAGATATGGGCCAAGATTGTGTCGCCGTTACGGCCCATGTCTTGCAAGTTAAGAGCTATTGCTTGAGCCAATTGCGTGGCGTTTTCGGTTTCGCCTTCAGGGCGCATCACGCCGTCGATGCGCAAGCCCTTGGATTTTTGAAAGGCTTCGATGGCGCTAAACAAGGCGCGGTCGGGAAAATCGGTCACACCCCATTCGGGAACTTCGTAAAAACCTTGGTCTTGTAAAAAGGCTTTGGCGGCCAATACATCCGCTGGAGTGGTGTTGGAATTTGCGGACAAGGGTCCTTGAAGCTTAAATATGGTGTTCATGAGTTTGCTCCTAAAAAAGAACGCAAAAAAGCCCGGCTCTGATCGAGCCGGGCTTGATATACGTATTTATGAAATAAAAAAACCGCCCTTGGCATAAGGGCGGTGGTGCAAGTGTTATGTTCGAAAATTCAACGAAGACGCACTAAAGGCCTTTCGTTGAATGAATTTACTCACAATACAACGAAAAGTCAAGCTTTTTTCCTTTTCATAGGTAAATCAAGCCCTATTAGAGCTTATTCAACTGTCACAGATTTCGCCAAATTTCTAGGCTGGTCCACATCGGTGCCTTTAATGACGGCGGTGTGATAGGCCAGAAGTTGCACGGCGATGGCGTATAGGATTGGGGCGACGAATGGGTCGACTTGGGGCAGTGCTATGGTTGCTGCTGCCAGATCGCCGAGTTTTTTCGCGCCCGGTTCGTCTGACATAAAGATCACACGGCCACCGCGTGCGATGACCTCTTGCATATTAGACGCGGTTTTTTCGAACAAGTCGTCACTTGGTGCAATGACGATTACGGGCACGTCTTTGTCGATCAGGGCAATCGGCCCGTGTTTCATTTCGCCCGCCGCGTATCCTTCGGCGTGGATATAGCTGATTTCTTTCAGTTTCAACGCGCCTTCCATGGCGATTGGATAACAACTGCCCCGGCCCAGATACAAAACGTCACGCGCTTTGGCGACTTCTTTGGCGAGTTCTTTTAGGTTGTCATCGTGGTTCAAAACGTCCGCCGCGCGAGCGGGAACTTCGACCAAGGCTTCGACCAATTCGGCCTCGCGCACATGATCGATTTCGCCTTTGGCGCGGCCTATGGCGATGGCTAAACTGGCCAGCACCACCAATTGCGTGGTGAAGGCTTTGGTCGACGCCACGCCGACTTCGGGCCCGGCATAGGTCAACAACGCCGCGTCGCTTTCGCGCGCGATGGTACTTTCGGGGACATTGACGATGGACAGAATATGTTGACCTTCGGCTTTGGCATGACGCAGAGCAGCCAAGGTATCGGCCGTTTCACCCGATTGGGAAACAAACAAAGCAGCACCGCCCGGTTGCAACGGAGCATTCCGGTAGCGAAATTCAGACGCCGTATCGACTTCGACCGGAATCCGCGCCAATTGTTCAATCCAATATTTCGCGGTTTGGCACGCATAATAAGACGTGCCGCACGCGATCAAGGTCAGGCGCGTCACCGTCGATAAATCAAACGGTAAATCCGGCATGGTGATGGTGCGATCGGCCGGGTTCACAAATCCCGAAAGCGTTGAGCCGATCACCTGAGGCTGTTCGTAAATTTCTTTGAGCATGAAGTGCGCATAACCGCCCTTGCCCACTTGTTCGGCTGAAAATTCACTTTCTTTGATGGGCCGGGTGACGGCTTTTCCATCTTCGGTAAAGACCTCTACGCCGTCGCGGTTCAGCACCGCCCAATCGCCGTCTTCTAAATACATGACGCGGCTGGTCAGGTGGGCCAAAGCAATCGCGTCTGAGCCCAAATACATTTCGCCGTCGCCAAAGCCAACGGCCAAAGGACTGCCCCGGCGCGCGCCGATCATCAGGTCATGTTCGCCCGCAAAAATAATCGCCAAGGCAAACGCGCCTTCTAGTCGGGTCAATGATTTTGCTACGGCTTCGGTGGGGGTTAAACCCTCATCCAAATAAGCCGTGATCAGATGCACCACGGCTTCGGTATCCGTATCGGACGCAAACACGTGGCCTTTTGCGGTTAACTCAGATTTTAGTTCCTGGAAATTTTCAATGATGCCGTTGTGCACCACGGCGACACGTTTGGTGGCATGGGGATGAGCGTTGGCTTCGTTCGGGATGCCATGGGTGGCCCAACGGGTATGACCGATACCAACATCGCCATTCAGCGGATTGTCTTTGAGAACATTTAGCAAGTTTTTCAATTTGCCCTGAGCACGCTGACGGCAAATCAAGCCATCAGAAAGCGTCGCAACACCAGCGGAATCATACCCCCGGTATTCAAGCCGTTTCAGGCCTTCGGTCAGGCCTTGTGTCACATCGGCTTTGCCAATGATGCCCATAATTCCGCACATTGTTCGTTAGCCCTTTTTCAGCTTTTCTTTTTCGGCCAGTTTGCGAGCACGATAAGCTTCGGCCGCACCCTTTCCTGTTTTTTGTTCAGCCCGTGTGGTGACAATATCATTGCTGTCGACATTTGCCGTAATCGTTGACCCGGCTCCGACAATGGCTCCGTCCCCAATCACCACGGGGGCCACCAAAGCGGAATTTGATCCGATGAAGGCGCCTTTACCAATGTCCGTGTGGTGCTTTAAATATCCGTCATAATTACACGTGATTGTGCCTGCGCCAATGTTGGCCCCGGCCCCAATGCGGGCATCGCCGATGTACGACAGGTGGCTGATTTTTGCGCCACTTTCGACAGCGGTGTTTTTGATTTCAACAAAATTGCCAACCTTGGCGTCTTCGCCCAAAACCGTGCCGGGTCGCAGCCTTGCAAAGGGCCCAACCGTCACGCCATTTTTTAACGTGGCACCTTCCAGATGGCTAAAGCCTTTGACCCGCACATTGTTGCCAAGGCTCACGCCCACACCAAATTGCACGTTGGGTTCAATCACCACTTCGCGACCAATGCAAGTATCATGGCTGAAATAGACTGTGGACGGGTCCAACAATGTGGCGCCGCCTTTCATGGCTTTGTCGCGCATGAAATCTTGGAAAATCACTTCGGCCTGCGCCAGTTCCACGCGGGAATTCACGCCGATTAATTCTTCTTCGTCGCCTTCGACCACACCGCAACTGAACCCGTCTTCACAGGCAATGCGCACACAATCGGTCAGATAATATTCGCCATTGGCATTGTCGTTGGACAGGCGGGATAAAAATTGGGGCAGCAGTGACGCATCGAAACACATGACACCGGAATTGCACAAACCAATTTCTAATTGTTCGGGCGTGGCGTCGGCGGCTTCGACAATGGCCATCAGGTCGCCGTCTTCTTCGTCCAAAACCAAACGCCCATAAGCACCCGGTTCCATAGGATAAAAGCCCAACACGACGACCGAGGGCGGAATTTTACCCGGTTGACCGTCGCGGGCTTCTAACATGGCATTTATCGTTTGCTGGCTAATCAGCGGCGTATCGCCGTATAAAATGAGCACGTTGCCCTTAAAATCGCCGAGAGCTTCCACGCCAACTTTAACGGCATCACCGGTTCCGGCGCGGTCATATTGAACGGCGGTGGCGTGCGGAGCAACGGCGGCCTCTAAGACGTCCATATCGGGACCAACCACAACAATGGTCTGGTCCACGTCAATTTTGGCCAAGGTTGCCAACAAGTGATTAATCATCGGACGGCCACCCACCGGGTGCATAACTTTGGGTAAATCGGATTTCATCCGGGTGCCCATACCCGCGGCAAGAACGATGGCGGCAGTTTTCTTCTTTGACATTTGGCTTAGCCTGCTTACATAACTTCTAGATAATCATAAGAATCTTACTCTAAAATGTCACAACATGACGAATATTGCATCATTAGAATGAATTTGGACCCAAAACAAATGACCGAAGCCAAAATTGGACACCTTTCCGCCCTGATTTTTGACCTAGACGGCACCCTGATTGACAGCGCGCCAGACCTGCAAGCCGCGGCAAATCGCATGTTACCGCCGTTGGGCCGCCGGGAAGTCGACGTTAAAGAAATCCAACTGATGATTGGCGATGGTGTGCCCAAATTGGTTGAACGGTGCTTTGCCGCCACGGGTGATATTCCCCCGGCGGATGAATTGGCCGAACACGCGGCTAAATTCACCAAAGATTACGAGCCCCGCTCGGCTGAATTGACCGTGGCTTTTGACGGTTCACACGCTGTGTTGCAAAAATTAAAAGATCGCGGCCTTAAATTGTCGATTTGCACCAACAAGCCTTATGGCGCGACCATGCAAATCTTGAAATCTTTGGAACTGGCTCAATATTTTGATGTGGTCATCGGGGGCGACACCTTGCCCGGCATTAAAAAGCCTGATCCGCGTCACCTGATTGCGGCTTTAGAAGCCATGGACGCAAGTTCAGCCGACAGCGCCATGGTTGGCGACAACCAAAACGATGTAAACGCGGCGCACGCGGCGGGCCTGCCCGTTGTCTTGCTCAGCCACGGCTATACCAAAACACCCGTTACCGAGCTGGGTGGCGAAGCCGTCATCGATCATTTTGATGATTTGGAAGCGTCTTTGGAAGCTTTAAACCCGCTCTAGGATCAACGCGATGCCTTGGCCCACGCCGATGCACATGGTGCACAGCGCGTAGCGGCCTTGGCGCGTGCGGTGTAATTGATAGGTGGCGGTCGTCACCAATCGTGCCCCACTCATGCCCAACGGATGGCCCAAAGCAATGGCCCCACCGTTGGCGTTCACATGTTCGGCATCATCAGCCAAGCCCAGTTCTCGCAACACCGCGAGCGCTTGGGCGGCGAATGCTTCGTTCAATTCGATCACGTCCATGTCCTTTAAAGTCAGTCCGGCTTTGTCCAAGACTTTACGTACAGCCGGGACGGGGCCCATGCCCATCAGGCGAGGTTCAACACCCGCCGTCGCCATGGCAACAATGCGGGCCTGGGGAATTAAACCGTTTTGGTCGGCGGCTTTTTTTGACGCGACAATCAACGCACAGGCCCCGTCATTAAGGCCCGATGCATTGCCCGCCGTCACCGTGCCGCCTTCGCGAAACGGTGTTTTCAGGCTGGCGAGTTTTTCCAGCGTTGTTGTTGCGCGGGGGTGTTCATCTGAATCGAAGACCCGATCTTTAAGGGTGACGGGAATGATCTCATCGGCAAAGTATCCCGCCTGTTGAGCCTTTGCCGCGCGCATTTGTGAACGGTAAGCAAAGGCGTCTTGGTCTTCGCGCGAGATGTTAAATTGGGCCGCAACGTTTTCGGCGGTCTCTGGCATGGTATCCACACCATATTCAGCCTCCATCGCCGCATTCACAAAACGCCAGCCCATGGTGGTATCAAACATTTGTGCATTGCGCGAAAACGCAGCCTCGGCTTTCGCCTGAACAAACGGAGCACGGGACATGCCTTCGACACCGCCGGCTAAAATGAATTCAGCTTCTCCGGCTTTAATAGCGCGGGCCGCCGTGCCGACACTGTCTAAACCCGACCCGCAAAGACGGTTCAGGGTTAAGCCCGGAACGGTTTGGGGAAGCCCCGCCAACAACGCCGACATGCGCGCGACATTGCGGTTGTCTTCCCCCGCTTGATTGGCACAGCCATAATAAACATCGTCCACTTGGGACCAATCCACATCCGGATTWCGSTCTTGCAAAGCYTTCAAAGRMAGCGCGCCCAAATCATCGGTGCGSAYYRAAGACARCGCCCCGCCATAMCGACCGATGGGCGTGCGGAYGGCATCACAAATATAAGCRTCAGTCATTTAACGGTCCTTTTAAAGTGCGCAAGGATTTTAAAACGGTTTCGGCCAGCCGATCAATTTCATCGCCCCCCATCACCGTCGACAAAGCCGCCGCTCCGGTGTGGATCATCATGATGCCGTTATCGTACAGATCATCAATCAGCAAACTTAGGGTTTTCTTTTTAGCGGGCGACAGATGAGCCTCGCGGAAATTCTTGGGTACATTTTGATTGAGATGCAGACGTAACAACGACCCGGCACCCGCAACACTGACAGGAACATCCGCAACTTTGATGGCTTCACGCAGACACTGTCTGGCGTAATCACCCAACTGGTTTAAGTCAAACACCGCATCCAAATCAAAGTATTCCATTGCCACGCACCCGGCGGTCATGGTGATGGGGTTTGCCGAAAAGGTTCCGGAATGCGGCAAGCGAAGACCATGACTTCCATTAACAAAAACATTCATGACTTCTGCGCACCCGGCCAAAGCCCCCACGGGAAAACCACCGCCGATCATTTTACCCAAGGATGTTAGGTCCGGTCGCACACCTAAGCGGGCTTGGGCACCACCGACTTCAGTGCGAAAACTGATGACTTCATCAAACATCAACACTGTCCCATTGTCCGTACACCATGTGCGCAGGGCCTGAACAAAATGGGCTGAGGCTGGCGACAAACCGATGCGGTGCGGAAGGGGATCAATCAACACACAGGCCATTTGATCTTTGTGCTGGTCCAACACGGCGATGGCTTTATCGGCTTCGTTGAACGGCAAGATTATGGTGTCGTCCAACACACCCTGCGGCGTGCCTTGGGCTAAGGGAACCGGGTTGGGATGATCGGCTTCGCCCCACGTACCTGGCGTTGGGTCTTGGCTGACTTCGGCGTAATCATAAGCGCCGTGATAASYRCCTTCRACYTTGGCWATTTTKGCKYKACCSGTAWAKGCRCGMGCSGCTTTTARSMYCGCCATWACKGCTTCRGTKCCWGAATTTACAAAACGGATTTTCTCGAACGAGTCCGCGCGCGAACACATGTGTTCTGCAAATTCAACTTCGGCTTCGGTCGCCATGGTAAACGCTGTGCCGCGTGTTAATTGTTCACGGACGGCATGCACAATGGGCGGAAACGCATGACCATGAATATGTGCCGCCATGTTATTGGCAAAATCCAAACGCTCGACACCATCAACGTCCGTCACCCAACACCTTTTGCCATGTGCCACATACAAAGGATGCCCACCCCGCAACAACGTGTTGCGGCTGACCCCACCGGGCAGAACTTTTTGAGCGCGTTCGAACAGGGCTTTGCTTTTTGAGTTGGTCATTGAATCAAATCCGCTTCGGTTTGCGCTTGCAGGTCTTCGAAGCTTATACCCGGAGCCATTTTCAAAACCCGTAAGCCATCTTTGGTCACATCCAAAACCGCTAAGTTTGTAAAAATACGCGACACGATTTTTGGACCGGTCAGCGGATAGGTGCAGTTTTTGACGATCTTTGCATCACCCGTTTTTGTGGTGTGTTGAGTGATGACAAAAATGGTTTTCACACCCGCAGCCAAATCCATGGCCCCGCCCACGGCGGGAATGGCCGTGGCGGCTCCGGTGGACCAGTTGGCCAGATCACCCTGTTCAGATACCTGCATCGCGCCCAAGACACACACATCAATATGTCCACCCCGGATCATGGTGAAACTGGTGGCGTGGTCAAAAAAACTTCCGCCCGGCACTACGGTCACCATTTTTTTTCCGGCGTTGATCAGTTCATGATCTTCTTCGCTTGGGTCCGGTGCAGGCCCCATGCCCAGCAATCCGTTTTCGGTGTGATAGATAAACTCTCGACCTTCGGGCACAAACTTTGCCACCAGTTCGGGAATACCAATACCAAGGTTTACGTACGATCCATCGGGGATATCATGGGCCGCCAATTCGGCCATTTGTTCGCGGGTCCAGCCTGTCATGGGTAGCATTCCCCCGCAGCAATCAGATGTGATTCAATGACCGGGTCAGAGACTTCGACAATACGATCGACAAAGATATTGGGTGTCACGATGGCCTCTGAATCAAGCGATCCGAGCTCGACCAATTTATGGGTTTGCACGATGGTCACATCAGCCGCCGTGCACATGACGGGGTTAAAATTACGGGCCGTTTTGTTGTAAATAAGATTGCCCAAACGGTCAGAAGATTCGCATTTAATCAACGCAAAATCAGCCTTCAAACCATATTCCAAAACGAATTCCTGTCCGTCAAAACTACGGATTTCTTTACCTTCGGCCAAGGGTGTGCCGACTGTTGTTGCCGTATAAAAGGCAGGAATACCTGTGCCCCCCGCACGAATGCGTTCGGCTAATGTACCTTGGGGGACGATTTCCAATTCGATCTCGCCTTTTAAATACAGTTCGGGAAAGACCTTGGAATGCGACGACCGAGGATACGAACAAATCATTTTTTTGACTTGTCCCGCACCAATCAACGCCGCCAAGCCAACTTCGCCGTTTCCGGTGTTGTTGTTGATGACGGTCAAATCTTTGACGCCTGTATCAATCAGCGCATGGATCAGTTCGGTCGGGCTGCCGGCTTCGCCAAATCCACCAATCATGATGGTCGCCCCACCCTTAATATCAGCCACGGCATCGGCCACAGACTTCACGCGTTTATCAATCATAAAGTTGGTCTTCTTGCAGGGTATTGTCCATGTGAATTTCGGACGCAGAATCCATGGCGTCTTTTAAGGAACTGGCGAGCTCTTCTTCGATGTTGCCCAGTTCTTCTTCGAAAAAGAATGAATTGCCTTCGACCGGAATCAGTTTCGAGACGTCATTGGTGTCGGTATTGTATTTGGCGTAAAAGACCTTATCCATCCATTCCATGTTGCGGGCCTCGTTAAACTTCAACGCAAACACGGTTTCGCCGTTAACTTCGGACAAGCCCATCAACGACATTTTCCCCGCCGATGTGGTCATGGATATATGACGAGTTGGACGTGCGATGGACGGTAAAGACCGATAAACCAGATCAAATATTTTCGATACGTCCGCCAGTGGTGCAGTGTAATAATGATGTTCCCCAGTGGGCCGCGCGCAATACATGGAATGAAAACCAATCGCCAGCGTTCCCAAAATGTGCGCCAAATCGATCCAGTTTTGAGCAGACCTTTCAATGTCAATCGAACCGTCTGGATGAGCGAACAGACTGATGTGTTTCATCATCGGACTTTGGCTGCGCACCACCACGCCATGATTTTGCAAACGCCGAACCGCGGCGATGGTCATGGGGTTTAAGAGTTCTTTGGGGGTGGAAAAATGAGCCATCCACGCCAATTGAATGCCGTTGTCATGCATTTCATCAAACACGTCTAACATGTCTTGATACTTTTCGGTCAGCACCATTTCCGGTTGGAACGTCAACGCACGCGTTGCCAAGCGTACCGTGCGAATGTGCAGCAATTCAGGATCATCAAACAACGGACGCACATAAGCGGCTAGTCTATCGGCGGGCATAAAGCCCCCGTCCCCGCCCGTGATCAACATGTCGGTGACTTCTTTGTGTTGGCGCAGGTATTCGTGAATTTGATTGATGTCGTGTTGTAAAAACATGTCTTCATCGCCGCGCACTTGGGCATGACGAAAACAGTACGTGCAGAACGAAAAACAGTGCTGGGTGGATTTATCGAAAATCAATTGGGTTTGCGGATATTTATGCTGGCTGCCCGCCAAAACTTCCAAAACACCGTCTTCGTTTTTAAACCACGGTTTGTTCAGTTGTTGATTGCCATCATGTGGATTGGTGTCTTGCATATAGTCTTGGGCGACTTTGGTGCGCGCCTCGGCGTCCGGTGCACCAAGGTATTTGGCAACGATGTCTTTGTGGATCATGCCCGGCTGCGGGAACACCAATTGAAACACGCTGTCGGTTTGATAGGTGTCCCAATCGATGGAATTTAAGGTGTGGCGCGTGGCGAGGAATCTATAGACTTCGATAAACAGTTCGCGTTCATCGATATCGCCGATGGAAATATCGTGTTTTTTCAAAACGGCTAAGGCATCGCGAAAACCTTTTAAGCCCGTATAGTTTTCCTTATCCGAAAACAGAGGTGCCCGAGTGCGATCCAAGATGGAATAGTGCGGGTATTGAGCATGAAGGCGGTTCACCAAACCGGATGGCAACAGGCCTTCGGCTTTGATGATGTCTTGGGCGGCTTTGGGATAAGCGCCGTTTTCAACAACATTTTCAACATTGATCTTAGTAGCTCTAACTGTGTCTAACATGGGGAGTTTCCTTTAAATGGCCCCAGTACGTTAGACCTTAAAATCGGAAATACCCAGCGGTTTTTACGCCCCGGCCAAAGCTTTTTCAACAGCCTTAACCTGGTCTTCGATCGAGACTGGAATTTCACTGAGAATGTCCAAGCCACGGTCTTCAAAAACGTCTACGCCCATATGCTCTGCGGACCATTTATTGATGATTTCGTCGCGGCCCAAAATCAAGTCTATAATTTGCGGGCGGAACAGACGCAGCATATTTGTGATCCAAACATTCACAGGCCAAGACGGTGGCGCAAGATCCATTTCAAAGGTCTTTAACATGTCCACAATGTCATCGCCCGTAAACCAGTTTTCTGCCGTGACCCAACGGTTTGTGGTGAACAGGCCAATGGGCAAACCCGCGTTGTCCATGGAAATGCCAATCAAATGGCCAATGGTGTCTTCGCGTTCGCTCATATAGTCCATTTGCGATTGGCCTATGGGTTGAAACGTTGCCGATTTTTCGCCGCGCACAAAGGTGTGGAAATGGCCGTGTTCGCCGCCCCGGTGGGCATGATAATAATACTGGCTGAAACTTGCCGGATCATAAACGTCGCCGGGGGGGTAATGGTCCAGTTCGGTAAACGTGCCATTGCCGCGCAAAACTTCGCCGACGATGTTGTCTGAACTTTTTTGCAAAACCCTATGGCATTTAGTAACCCAATGACCGGCCTCTGCCATGGCGCTAAGGTCGGCTTTCGGCAATTGGCTTAAATCAATATGGCTCATGGTAAATCCCCTCAAAAATATATTTTAAGTATAGCGTTAAATTTAGGCATAAGAAAAGCCCAGCCAGAACCAAAATATGGACCCGACTGGACTTTTCAAACGGTTAACCAGGCAGAGCTCTTAACGAGCTGCGCAAGGGTTACAGGGATTTTTTGCGGCACAAGGATTATGAGCCGCATACGGGTTCTTGGCAGCGCAAGGATTCTTGGCGGCACAAGGGTTGCAAGGGTTTTTAGCCRCACAAGGATTATCCATATCAGGCACAAACGTTTTTTGCAGTTCAGCCGTATACGCGGTCAACGCGGCCAACTGACGGGAATCCCATGGCAATGGCTTGGCTTGCATAGGAACGACCATGCAAAACTGAACCATTTCGTCTAGGGAAACCGACGTGATGCCACTTTGACTGACCGCCATGTTGACCCGGTGAGGATATTTCACAGCAAAGGAATTTTCAAACGAACCGTTGTCTTCGTGACAGGTGTTGCATGACATGCCGTTGGTGCTGAGAGATTCATCTTTAAAGAGGCTTTCTCCTTCGGCAACCAAGKCTGAATAGCTGCCCGTGGCTAGCTTTGTGCCTTTTGGACGGGTAACCAATTTAGGGTCAACACCGGAACCGGCGGCACAGGGATTAGCGGCGCAGGGGTTGCTGGCGGCACAGGGGTTTTTAGCAGCACATGGATTGCAAGGGTTGCACGGGTTATGCATCTTTTTAGCCGCACACGGATTACAAGGATTGCAAGGATTGTGCATTTTTTTAGCGGCGCATGGATTGCAAGGATTGCAGGSWTTGTGCATCGCGGCCATCAGAACCACACCATTGCCCGTACGGCTTTGTGCGGCTGGGTTTTCGTTTGGCGCACTTGAACTCGCCGCCATCGCGGGGGCCGCAATGGCCATAATCAACGTTGCGCCAAGGATGGTCGACAAGGCTGTGGTGGACTTAATTTTGTGGTCGAAGGATTTCACGATTAAAGCTCCCTATTGATAAATATTTTAAAAAGAATTCAAAATGAAAAAGGATGGGCTTTTTATAAGACCCATCCTGTTTCTCAGGTTACATGCGTTTTTTAGCGGCACAAGGATTGCAGGGGTTGCACGGATTTTTAGCTGCACAAGGATTGTGGGCCGCGCACGGGTTTTTCGCTGCACACGGATTACACGGATTTTTCGCTGCACAAGGATTTGCCGCGCAAGGGTTGTGAGCCGCGCATGGATTTTTCGCTGCACAGGGGTTGCAAGGGTTGTGCATATTGGCAACAATAATGTCTGTGCTGGCCGCTTGAGCCGCAGGCATCATTGCCATTGTGCCAACAGTGGCCATAACAGCAAGACCAAGAACCGCAGGTTTAAGAGACTTTTTCAACATTTTATTCCACCTTATTAAGTTACAAAAAATTTAAGGAACCACACATTGTGAGTAGTCATGTGACCAATCGTGTAATTAACCGTCACAATAAGGTTCGCCCGGTCGCAAAGTTTGGTTACACATCGCCCTTAAAAAAATAAACGCTTAGGGATTTTCAACGATTAACGTGTAATCAGGTGTCGTATTTAAGGGGCATGAATACAAATACTTACCCGGCTTTAACGTCACCGCGTAATCTCGGCTTTTGCCCAAAGTCAGACCACCGCCCGATACGCTGGTCTTGGTTAATTTGTGGATAGGGTTGCGCCAATCATAATCGACGTCTCGCAACCAAAAGCCCAATTCATAAGGCACGTTTTTGTTGCTGACCCGAAAAATGTAATCGCCGGGCTTCACGGTGATTACGCGCGCTTGTTTTAAGCGTTCGGTTGCGGTGTTGGCATTAATTTGTTCGCAGTCTGCTTTTTTGGTCGATTTAAAGCCTAAGTCTTTTTCGACTTCTAAAAACTGACACGGGGTTTGCGTTAATTCGATGACTTCTGCGGCGCTTACAGGCGCGCTCCAAAACCAAGCGATGACAGCAAAAACAAAGAGATTTTTCATTAATTTTCCCTTCCCACAAATGTTGATATGGCTATCGCCACACACGATTGCGAAGAAAAAGTCCCAAGGCATTGCCCGGTAAAGCAAACACGATCCATAACCAACCATGCAAACTGCCCGAGGCCACACCGCTGAAAAACGCACCGATGTTGCAACCATAAGACAAACGCGCGCCATAACCCAACAACAACCCGCCGATAATTGCGGCCAACAGAGGATTTTTTTTGACGGGCAGATCCTTGGCACACTTTCCGGCCAAAGCCGACGCCAACAAAGCCCCGATCAAAATGCCAATGTTCATCACCGATGTTTCATCGCTTAAAACCGACCTGTTGATGGCAGACAATTGAAAGCCACTGCCCCAAAAAGCACTGTTTAAGGGGTCCCAGCCGACAAGTACGGCGCCCTTGGCCGCCCACAACGAAAATGCCCAGGTGATCGACCAACCGTGTCCGGTGATCAGCAACGTTGCCCAATTTAACAACGCCAACAATCCCGCCGCACCGATTAACGGCAACGGGCCTTGTCTTAAAGTGTGCCAATTAAAACCGTTGCCCCACAAAGCCCCCCCCCGGATGGTCCAGCCGGATTTGCGCAGGCCTATATATATAAGGAGCAAAAAGCTGAGTTGGATCAGAACAGACGGTATACGTCCCCATTCGGCCGCCAGGAAAATCACGCCCAGCGACGGCAGGGTCTGCCACCAGCCCAAATCTAAACTGCCCCAAAACGCCCCCACACAGAAAAACAACAGGGCCAAGGCCATGCGGGGATTTCCCCCGCCGACGGTATAAAGGGTTCCCGACGCACAGCCTCGGGCGAATTGCATACCGATGCCAAAGATAAAGGCGCCAATCGCGACGGAAACACTGACCGGAGCAAATGACCCCGATACCCCATGATCAAACACGCGGCCTTTTTCCAAAATCGGAGCAAACAGCACGATGGCAAAACCCAACATAACCAGTTGGGCGACAATGCCCGTCATGTCGCGTTCGCCCAACAACTGTCGATACGCCCCGGAAAARCCGTATGACGCGTACAACAGCGTGACCCCCATCAAAATGCCCACGCCGAACAACAGCGCGCGCCGCCCGCTTTCGCCCCATAAATAGAGCAACAAAGCGAAAGCCGTCAGCACGGCCACACTCAACAGAGCATATTGCGGGGGTCTTGAATGCACATTCATTTTAAGGTATCTGCCACGATTTTTTCAAAGATGCCATCCAACTCATAAGCCATCGCATCTAAATCTTGAACACCGTAGGGTGCAAAGGTAAAGCTGGGCAAGCGATAGGTCAGTTGTGTGCCATTTTTTTGCTCGGCCACATAAAGGCGCAAGGGGGCTTCGATGCCCGCTGCAATGCTGGCCTTTAACATGCGCACGGCAAAGCGGGGGTGATAAATCATCACAACCCGGTTTTTGGCAATCTCTACACCGATCTTGCGCGCGCCGCAATCGGCACACGCTTCGGCCACAATGCCCATTTTATGAGCCGCAATCGACGCTTTCAAACGGAGCAAAAATTCGTCAAACGTTAAAGCCGATTGAAACACCCGCGTGCCTTCAATGGCTGGGGTCTCTGCGGCCCAAGCCGGGGTTGAACAAAACAGCACCAAAAAACAAATTCTTAAAAAACGCATGATCGAAATCCTTTGTTGAAATGACATCCTTTGCGGATATTGTACCGTTTAATTCGGTTCAATCTTTAAAGGGTTACAGTTCAGCTTTGGATTTTACTTTTTTTTGAAAAAAAATGGCGAAAAAGGGCCAAAACGCATTTACTGCGGTCCAGACCCGACGATTCTGCATTGCAAAACCTACATTCCAGCCATGCAAAAATTGCGATTCTTTTTCTTTTCCCCAGCGCCTAAGTTCTTTTTAGAACACGACCCCGTAAACTTTGACCTGCCCAAAAGACAGGCTCACCATCAGCCCTAGGGAATAAAACGATGTTATTTAAATCCATCATCAGCCACATCCGTCGCCGCAGAAGCATGAATAAAATTGTTCAAGAACTGTCCAAACTAAGCGACCGCGAATTGGACGATATCGGCGTTACCCGCAAACACATCCGCACCATTGCGAAAACAAACGCCCACGGCTAAAGCGATACTTAAAGACACACAGACGAATAAGGGGGGCAATTTTCATTGCCCCCCTTTGCATTCTAAAAAGCTTTTAAATCAGCTTGTTACGGTATAGAGATTAACCGTTAACAGCTTCTTTAAGGSCYTTGCCKGCYTTGAAKKTWRNCWGTYTTGNAKGNCWKSAWYTTGAWYGGYTNCACCCGTTTGCGGGTTGCGGCCTTGACGTGCTGCACGGTCAGCAACAGAAAAACCACCAAAGCCAGTCAATTGAACACTGTCACCGCTTGTGAGTGCGCCCGTAATGGCCTCAAGAACACCATCAACAGCTTTGGATGCGTCGCTGGAAGATAGGCCCGTAGAAGCAGCAACGGCAGAAGCCAAATCAGATTTATTCATAGAAAGTTCCCCTTATGTGAGATGTAATTTTGTAAGGCAAGATCGTACCTCCCGCCTTCTGTAGTAACAATAAAGTACAACAAAGCTAAATGAGCAACCCCTTAACTTACGAAGGTCGGTGCATAACACCGCAAATGCGCGCCTAGAGTACAAAATTAGCCCGTTTAGACTATGACATTCATCACACCTTGCCCTAAAATTACGGACGCCACACAAAAAAATGGCGTCTTAAAGAAACATCCCAGTCCTTAGGCTAGGCCTCGCCGATTCGCCCCCTCACCCTTGAATTCCTCTAAAAACAAGGCCTTAGGTTCACACCAATTTCAGGCTCATTTTTTGTCAGGTTGAAAAAGATTGATCCGCGATTCTTAATGCCCCAAACGACACACTATTTCCTTGCAAAAGGCCCCGCCTGATCCCAATTACAAAAACAGACTTTCAAGACTTTTTTAAGGGGCTGAGCATTCTCGGTGTTTGGAAAAAAATTGAGATTTCAGGATTTAAAAACAAAAACGAAAATACTCATTGGGATTTTTGTCCCGATGATCCTGTTTGTCGGCCTTGTTGGCCTATTAATCACAAATATGACCAACATCGTTAAAACCGGAAAAGCCGTTGATCTTACGCATACGGCCTTGGAACAATCTTCATCCATTCTTGGCGCTACAATTGATATGGAAACCGGTATGCGCGGTTTCCTTTTGTCAGGGAAAGAAGACTTCTTAACGCCGTATAGAGAGGGTGAAAAAAAAGCCCATACCCTGTTCAATCAATTGCGCCTGACCGTTTTAAATAATCCAGAGCAAGTTGCTCGTTTAGACAAAGCCCAAGATATTTTAAAAGAATGGCAGCTTAGGGTTTCTGACCCCACCATCACGTTGCGGCGTAACATTGACGACAGCAAAACCATGAACGACCTAGCCCGACAGGTCAGGGAAAGCCGTGGTAAGACTTTTTTTGACAAATTCCGACAGCAAATTAATGCCTTCATCCAACAAGAAGGCGAATTATTAAAACGGCGTCATCTTAAATTACGCACGGCACGGTCTTCCGTTGATCGCAATTTTAGCGCGGTCGATGAAACCACCGAATGGATCAACCATACCCTTATTGTATTGGCCGCGGCTTCTGAGCTGAAATCTAATGCAATCGACATTGAAAGCAGTATGCGCGGTTACCTGCTGACCGGAAATGAAGAACTCTTAGCTCCGTACACAACGGGGAAAGAGGTGTTTTTCACCAATTTAAACAAAATTTCCACATTGGTTAAAGATAACCAGGTCCAAACGAAACGCATAAAAGAAATCAAAGTCATCATTGAAAAATGGATGAACAAGATTACCAAGCCGGCCATTCAAATGCGTCGAGACATTGCAAATGGCACCGGCAAGCTGAGCGATATCACAGCTTTTATGGCCCAGAAAAAAGAGAGCCGTATTCTTGATCAATTCCGCCATAACCTCGCTTTTTTCAGCGAGGCTGAACTTTCTTTGATGAACTATCGCAAAGCAGAAGCCGTCAAGGCCAAAGGCATTGTCGCAGCCAACCTGAGCGTTATGTCTGAAAATGAAAAATGGGTGACCCATACGCTTAAGGTGATCCAATCTGCCAAGGACGTTTTGGCTTCGGCCATCGATATGGAAACGGGCATGCGCGGTTATCTTTTGGCCGGCAAAGAAGCCTTTCTTGCCCCTTACAACAACGGCTCGCGTGCTTTTTATAAAGGCATCGACAAATTGCAAAAAACCGTCGCGGACAATCTTGATCAGGTTGAACGTTTACAATCCGCACAAAAGACCATTGTGGCTTGGCAACAGGTGGTCGCGGGCCCCTCCATTAAATTGCGACGCACTATTGGCACCGCCAAAACCATGGACGACATTGCGGATGTGACAGGTAAGGCCTTGGGCAAACACTATTTTGATGCCTTTCGCACGAAAATGGCTGACTTTAAAAAAGAAGAACGCCGTTTGCTGTCCATTCAGCAAGCCGTTAATGAAAACAGCATTCAAACCACAAAAGTAATCATCCCCACCACCAGCTTTTTGGCGCTGGTGCTGGCCGGAATTTTAGCGTGGAAAATAGGCAGCGGTATTGCAAATCCACTCAGAGAAACCACTTTGGCCATTGAAAACCTTGCCACAAGCACGAGCCTTGATAGTCGCAGCAGCACCCTGCTTCCGCAATTGGGGCGCAGGGACGAAATTGGTTCCCTGACCAAGGCTTTCAATTCCATGACCCTGAACATAAATGCCTCAAAGGACCTAGCCGCAGAGGCCGCCGCTAAACTTGAGAAATCCAACGAAGACTTAGCTTTTCAAAAATATGCCCTCGATGAACATGCCATTGTCAGCATCGCCAATATCAAAGGCGACATTACCTATGTGAACAACAAATTTTGCGCCATCAGCGGTTATTCACGGGCAGAACTGATCGGAAACAATCACAAGATTGTAAAATCCGATGAGCATTCAGATGCGTTTTTTAAAGACATGTGGAAAACCATCGCCAGCGGAGAAACATGGCAAGGTAAAATCAAAAATAAGAATAAAGAGGGGGAGGCTTATTGGGTCAAGACCACCATCGTGCCAACTTTGGATAAAAATGGAACTCCCTTTCAATACGTTGGCATTCGCACCGAGATCACCAAAGAAATAAACAACGAACAGCAGCTTTTAAAAACACAAACTTATTTGCAAAATGCCTCCATTGAATTGGAAAAATCCAACGAAGATTTAACCTTTCAAAAATTTGCCCTTGATGAGCATGCCATCATCAGCATCGCCGACGTCAAAGGGAACATTACTTATGTGAACGCCAAATTTTGCGCCATCAGCGGTTATTCACGAGCGGAACTGATCGGCAACAATCATAAAATTGTAAAGTCGGATGAGCATTCTGAGGCGTTTTTTGTGAACATGTGGAAAACCATCGCCAAGGGCAAAACGTGGCAAGGGGAAATCAAAAATAGAAACAAAGAGGGTGAGGCCTATTGGGTCAAAACCACCATCGTTCCAACTTTGGACGAAAATAGAAAGCCTTTTCAGTACGTTGGCATTCGCACTGAAATCACCAAAGCAAAAGCTGTCGAACATCAGCTCATCTTGGCCCGCAGCCATTTAGAAGAACAGGTGGACGAACGCACCCAAGAACTGCAAAGCGCGTTGCAGGCCGAAAAAGATTCCGCCGTGATGCAAAAACAATTTGTCTCTATGGCCTCACACGAATTTCGAACACCTTTATCGATCATCGACATGACCGCACAACGTTTATTAAAACGGCATGATTCCATGTCCGAAAAACAAATCATTGAACGCTTTCAAAAAATAAGAGGGGCCGCAAAGCGCATCACAGGGCTGATTGAAAGCACGCTAAGTTCAGCCCGTTTAGAAGACGGGAAAGTCGATTACACGTGCAATTCTTGCGATGTGCGCAGACACGTACTTGAATGCGTCGAAACACAAATGGATGTCGCCAAGGGATATAAAATCAACACTGACCTTACGGCCCTGCCCGAGCTCATTCAGGCGGATTCAGGCCATTTGAACCAAATTTTCACAAATCTTTTGTCCAATGCGGTTAAATATTCACCGAACAATAAAAACATAAATATTAAAGGCTGGACCAAAAACAAACATGCCTTTATTTCCTTCACCGACTTTGGCATTGGCATTCCCGAAAATGAACAACCCAAAATGTTTAACCGCTTTTTTCGCACCAGCAGCGCTGCCGGCATTCCCGGCACCGGCATTGGCCTGAACCTGATTAAGCAATTGGTTGAAATTCAGGGCGGGGATCTTTCTTTTAAAAGTGCTGATGGGCAAGGGTCAACGTTCACCGTGTCCTTATTGATCGAACCCGAACTGCTTMAGSRGMYMWARRAWAASMCYKRAAAASRMMWYGTWWCAGRGSKTTAYCTRYSYCSTYWTYYTTTTGSKKRMGCGGTAAANTTAMGCCGCGCGSGCCGTTGGRTACAACTGTTCGCTTTCGGCTTGGATRCGTTCCCACACCAATTCAAACATRTCWTCYGTTTCKYYTARGAAAACAGCGTGRTCGGTCATATGMAGACCATTTTTCCACCACTTRTTGSCATACCGTTTGAACAGRCGTTTGATTTCTTTTTCGCCTTCCATAAASCGTTCGGCAAGATGNMSRSSCRTTGGNGTTGTCGCTGTTGAGCAAAATGGCATAAATTTCCGTGTTATGCTTCATATGCTCTTTAAATTTTTTGCAATAACGATCGAACAATTCCCCAGCAATCGAGGTGTCACACATTTCGCGATCTTGTAACAAATAAGACAGTATTTTCGCCAGTTCAGCGATTTGGTGATTTTGTTCGTGTAATTCTTGGATGCTAATCATTCGTTTTATCTTCCCAGCTATCAAAGATTATTAGCGTTTTTGTCAGCGTCTTTTGTGGGGCGAGCCCCCTATCGGATGTTGAATAGGTGACAAATCCCCCGAGTACCTAATAAAAAACTAATATATGACAAACCGGGGCGTTGAGCAATCCCCGATAATGCGAATGTCGTAGAATTTTCGAAGATTAGGCCTAAGGTATAGGGACTAAACATGAATTTTTAAGCGCGATCATGGCGTTATCAGCGACAGGCTAGGCGAACGCGCTCGATTGGGAATAGACGTTAAGGCATCCACCCCAGATAGACTTTCCAATGCAGCGCGTTGGCGTTTGAGTTCCAAATGCGTGCGCACCCGAAGCCACACAATCAACGGAATGTCCCGACGGCTAATTTTTTTACCGACTTTATAGATAAGTTCACCAACATTCACAACATGAGAGCGTTCTAAGCCGATCAAATATATTCACGCTGAGCATGGAAAGCTGAAAGCAAAACATGAATAGCCCCCAGTTTACTAGACGCCTTGAGCCTTCAMTTTTTGTTGGTCTTCAAAATCWATTGGCGACAACATTCCGTTGTTACCATGCTTTCTTTTTGGGTTGTAGAAAAACTCGATATAATCGAACACATCTTGGCGAGCCTCCTTGCGGGTCGCATACGTTTTTCGCCTGATCCGCTCTCGCTTTAAAAGTTGGAAAAAACTTTCAGCAACGGCGTTGTCATAACAGTTTCCCCGGCGGCTCATACTGGCTTCCAAGTTGTTCGCTTTGAGAAACTTCTGCCACTCATAACTGGTAAACTGGCTGCCTTGGTCAGAATGAATGATGACCTTTGACTTTGGTTTTCTTCGCCAGACGGCCATCAAAAGTGCGCTTAGAACCAAGTCCATTTGCATTCTCGATTGCATGGACCAGCCGATGACCCGGCGAGAATAGAGATCAATGATGACCGCAAGGTACAACCAGCCTTCATGGGTTTTGATGTAAGTGATGTCTGTCACCAAGACTTGATCTTGCACCCCTACTTCAAAGGCCCGTGCCACATGATTAGGTGCAACAACGGCTGGCTTGCCCCCATAAAACCCTGCTTTGTGTTTATAACCGATCTGCGCCTTAATGCCGGCAAGGCTGGTTAAACGGGATATTTTGTTCAGGCTACAGGCCTCGCCAAGGGAACGCAGGTCATCATGTAATTTACGATAGCCATACACCCGACCACTTTCCAGCCAGGCTTCTTTCAACAAGCCAATTAATCGATTGTCATCTTTGACCTT
>NVTL01000033.1 GCA_002401565.1 Rhodospirillaceae bacterium | reverse complement strand
CAGTTGGGAGAGCGCTACAATGGCATTGTAGAGGTCAGCGGTTCGATCCCGCTTGGCTCCACCATCAAAACCTCTTGGGAAACCAAGGGGTTTTGTGCTTTTTGGGGGTTGTCTTCCTCACCCACATCTTGACCGATTGTGCCAAAATTGTGCCATGAGGTATTTTGAGGCGTATTTTGCAGGTCATTTAGAGCCTCAATCGCTCTATTTTGATAGTCCGGGGCAAGGTGCGCATAGCGTTGCACCATGACCAAGGATTTATGACCTGTAAGATGCATCACTTCATAAATTGAGATTCCCTTCTGCACCAATCTGGATGCAAAGGTATGCCTCAGATCATGAAAGCGAAAATCTTCGAGCCCCGCTTTCTTGCGAGCCTTTCCAAAGGTTGTTTTCACATCTTTGATGGGTTGTCCCTCATATGTAAAAACAGGGCCAGATTGTTTTGAGCCAAGCCCAACCAAGATTTGCCTTGCCCGATTCGTTAGCCGAACCGAACGATCTTCACCATTCTTAGTTTTGGTGAATATCACAAAGCCTCGATCAAGATCAACGTTCTGCCAACCCAGTTTGAAAATTTCCGAACGACGACCACCCGTATCAACCGCAAAAGCGATCAAAGCGCGCAAATGAGACGTTGAGGCCTTTAACAGCCTTTCTTCCTCATCAATCGTCAACCAACGACACCGTCCTTGAGACGGCTTGACCTTTGGAAACGGAGGTACAACAGCAAGCTGTTCTTCCCTGTGAGCCTTGTTCAAAATTGCTCGAACAATGGCAAGTTCACGATGAACCGTTCCTGACTTCACGCTTTTTAGGCGTTCGTTGGTATAGTCTTGAAGCATCTTTAAGTTAAACTCACTCAAATTTAGGCGACCAAACTGATTTAACAAGCGTTGTAAATTGTAACGAACACTTGCCGTATATCCTTCTGGGTTAGCTTGTTGTTTCTCTTCTCCATAACGCAAAAGGGCTTCCTGAAACGGAACGTCCGGGATCACTCCAAAATGTTGCTCCAAAAAACTCTCTTGTTGCCACTTTCCCGCAAGGGCCTTGGCTAAGGATTTATCATTAGTCCCAGTGCTTTTGCGGAAGCGGCGACCTTTCTGGTCTGTCCAATCGGCCCACCATTTTGGTGAACCATTTCTTTTGTAGATACGCATGTTTGCTGTCCTTTCTGCTGTGCAGAAGTTCGAGCGCTGTTGCAGGACTTATTATGATCCGCGAACGCCTCAATATCAACCACATCCCACCGACGACAACGCGGCCCTAGATCAACAAAAGGAATACCTAAGCTTTGAAACGTGTCCACACACACGCCCAGCCAACCCGCCGATTCCTCTCGTGTGAGGTAACGCCGGGGCGGCAATTTGTACGCTAAAGCATTTTTCACTTTCATTGCCTTTGGGCCTCTTTTCAATTTAACTCATTTGCCCAAGGTAATTCCCTCAGCTAAAAGCCAATGAAACAAATTCAAAACAATTCAGCTCAAGGGAAATAGAGCCGTTATTCACTTGGCTCAAAGAGCCTGTTTATCAAGTTTACTATTTCACACCATCCACACTTGTAGTAAGATGATTATCCGAACATATACAAGGCCAATATCGTTGTAAAGTGTTTATTTTATGAATAACGAATTAAATCGCAAAGACTTAAAACAGGCCTGCATTTTCTTTGGCGGCATTCGAGGGCTTTCTCGATTAACGGGCATCAATGCGGGTAATATCAGCAAGTGGTTCAATGGACAGTCCACACTGTCGGATGAAAAAGTCTCTGTCGTATTGAATGCGCTGGGGTTTCAGGATGGATCGATCGATACTGATCATGTTCATTCATGGATTCTGAATAAGGTGATCAATGCCAATTTACAAGCCACAGACCTTACGCAAGCTCTTAAACTCTATTTTCCAAAGGGAGCAAAAATTGCAAAAGCTCCGTGGGCTATTGCGGGGCTAAAAACCTTCAAGCGGACGATTAAGGGCAATGCTCCACCTCCGGCTATTTATGCCATTACAGACGGTCAGACCCGTGTCGTTTTGCATTTAAAAGCGAACCTTATATTGCACAAGGGAAATATCAAATCACATTTAAAGTGGCGGGATGGTTCCGAAGCAAAATCTATTTTGAATATCACTGAAAATCATCAAGTCTGGATTGAGAATCTTCCATCGATCCAGGAATTTGATGCTGTGTGGAATAATTTGAAAACCACTCCAACTCTTGATGATGTAAATACATCCATTCAAAGCGAAGGCATATCCTTTGAGGAAGCCATCAAAAGAATCCGGCAAAATCAGCCTTAAATTATCTGCGTTATGACCTGCAAATAAGTTCCGCAAGATTCCACATCTTCCATGTCGTCTAAGGGGGCAGGACATGGAAAGTGCTTACACTTTCCGCTCTGCCCACATCCGTGGGTGACTTATTCGCTCTTCGTGCTCAACGGATTATTTTGAGGTGATGAAAATCAAAAAGCATCATCCGGGTTTTGTTGGCCCAAAATACGCACAATAAGAACGCTTGAACTTTCGACACGGTAATAGATCGAATGTGCACCAAAGACACTCCGTCGAAAACCAGAACAGATGTCATCAATGGCAGGATATTGTTCAGGTTGCTCGGCTAGCATTTCAAAACGTTCCTTTAATTTATTTTGATATTTCAGGGCTTGCTTTAGCCCGAACGTATCAATGCCATAATCAAAGATATTTTCAAAATCCAGTGCCGCCGCCTCGCTCAGGTCATAGCGAGCCATTTGCACGTTTTCGTTCTATAACATCATTCATAATTTCATCGGCGGTTCGTGTGCTAATTCCACTTTGCTCACCTTGGATAAGAGCCGCACGAATGGCGGTGATTTCAGTTTGTTCACGACCGCGTTCTTTACGAATCAAGTCGTTCACAAGCTCACTGTTACTTTTGTATTCACCTTCCGTTTGGACTTTCATTTTAAGCCACTCGCCATTCGGATCGGTAAAGGAAATGCTTTGCCTCGTCATAATATTGCTTTCAAGCTGATTTGATCGTGATGCAATATTACACCACAACAGCACCAATGGATAGCCTTGATTGTCTATCTGACAATATAAATAGAACAGCTTTTATAACCGTAAATCATAATTCCGTTGAGCATCGCAGATGCGAATAAGCCCCCCCCACGAAAGTGGGCAGAGCGGATTGTGGTACCACAATCCATGTCCTGCCCCTCTTTACGACATGGAAGACGTGGAATGTTGTGGCGGGCGTATAATGTAACACATTTACCTATCCTGCCTCACGGGCGACATGGAAAACTTAGAGAATTATGGAAGCCACAAAACATGAATTTTACAATTGATGTGGCGTATTTAGTTGCCGCGCAACTTTCTAAGTTTTAATTTAAATAAAGCCGCCTAGCGATTCTCTGTTAGGTTGCCAATCTGACTGGGGGAAACCGTGTTTCAAGGTGCGTTATTCACAAAAGATTTTCTAGAAGAAGGTATCTGTGATACCGAAGCTTGGAAAGCTTTGGATGATGGTGCGCTATCAACATTCAAAGCTGATCTTGTCGATATCTATAAAGCTTTCCCGATTACAGGTAAGCCAAACGAGTCTACGACTGAAAACGACCTGATTTTTCCGGTTTTAAAAGCACTTGATTGGGAACACTACCTAACTCAGATCACCGCCGCGAAAAAGGGCCGTTCAGAAGTCCCTGACGCACTTTTGTTTGAAAACCGCAGTGCCAAAACCAAGGCAAATGCAGAATCTCAGTCAGCTAAAAAATTCCAACACGGTCTTGTGGTTGTCGAAAACAAGGCTTGGAAAGTTCCCCTAGATCGAAAAGGTAGCACGAGCCACATTATGCAAAGTGCGCCTTCAACACAAATACTGCGTTACCTGACCGTTTCTGAAGTCCACTCTGATGGCAACATTCTATGGGGCRTACTGACCAATGGGCGTAATTGGCGGATATACTTTCAAAAGGCCAAATCCCGTTCCGAAGATTTTCTCGATATTGATCTGCCGAACGTCCTTGGCATTGATGATGAACAGACAGCCCCTGATGCTGAGATACAGGAACATTGGCTAAAAGTTTTCTATCTGATGTTTGGTCGAGCCTCATTTTTAGCCGATGGAGCTGGCGCGCAAACCTTCCATCAAATCGCGATGGAAGAAGGACTGTTGTGGGAACGCAAAGTTGCCGACAGCCTATCCGGGCTCGTATTCGGCAAGGTGTTTCCATCGTTGGCCGCTGGATTGGCGGCTAATGATCCAAAGGCCCCCGACCCGATTACCCCGGATTATTTAGATCAGGTCAAACAGGCCACATTAATCCTGCTCTATCGCCTGTTGTTTGTCCTCTATGCCGAAGACCGTAATCTTCTGCCCGTTAAATCCAAGCGTTATGACGATTACGGCATGCGGGACAAGGTCCGCAAAGATATCGCCAAGCGCATAGATGAAAGCGATACATTTTCAGACAAGCGTACCGGCTATTGGGACCACCTAAAGGGGCTCTTTGCGGCCATCAATGAAGGCGATGCTTCCATCGGCATCCCCCCCTATAACGGTGGGCTGTTCAGTGCTTCACGAACGCCAATGTTGAACCGTGCGGGATTACCAGATTCTGTTTTGGCCCCGGCGATTGACGCCCTTTCTCGACATGACGAAAAGGGCGAGCGCAAGTACATCAATTACCGTGATCTGCGCGTCCAACAATTGGGCTCTATCTATGAACGACTACTTGAATTTGAGTTGGATTTTGATAAAGACGGCAAAATTACAGTCCGCCCGAACATCTTCGCGCGCAAGGGCAGCGGCAGCTATTATACACCAGACGATCTTGTGCAGCTGGTCATCCAACGCACCATCAGCCCCCTGATCAACGAATGCCGTGATCGATTCAGAGACAAAGCCAAAGACCTTAAATCCGGCAAGACATCAAAGAAAGATCGCCTCAAAACCCTGCAAGCCCTAGACCCCGCCAGCGCCATTTTAAACCTGCGCGTTTGTGATCCGGCCATGGGCAGTGGACATTTCTTGGTTTCGCTGGTCGATTATCTGGCCTCCGCCATTTTGGAATCCATTACCGAGGCCGAACATATTGTGGATTGGGCCGATGATGATGCGCTCTATACCTCGCCCTTATCGGAACGTATTGAGACCCTGCGCGATCATATTTTTAAACAAGCCAAAGCCAATACATGGACGGTCGAAGACGAACACCTAGACGACCGTCAACTGGTGCGCCGGATTATTTTGAAACGTGTCGTGCATGGGGTCGATTTCAACCCCATGGCCGTAGAATTGGCAAAGGTGTCTTTGTGGCTACATACCTTCACGGTCGGTGCGCCCTTGTCATATTTGGATCATCATCTGCGGTGTGGAAACTCTTTGTTTGGCGAAGATACCCGCGATGTAATGGATGAACTCTCAATTCGTTTTAAACTATTGATCAACCCCTACGTGACACAGGCCAAGAKAGCCTCAATCGGCATGAAGACCGTCGGCGACCTATCCGACATTGATATTGGCGAGGTTAAGTCTTCTGCCTTGGCGTTTGAACAGGTGCTTGATGATACCAAACACCTCAGCGCGGTTCTCAGCCTCCGCCATGCGCTCCGCTGGATGGGTATGCATGACCTGACCAAGAAAAAACTCCCCATTGCGCTGGAAGCCATCTTTGATGGATCATTKGTCACTCAAGTTAAATCAAAGAAAAAAATGGACTTTGTTCATTTGGTGACTTCGGGCCTTCCCTTGCATGACGATGGCGAACAACCGGACCTCACCATTCCAAAAACCAAAAAAGGTGGGTCCGTCAAAATCAAACAAGCCGATGTGCTGAAAAATGCCGCGCGTATTTTGGGTCGAGCAAAAGAACTCACCAAAGAACAACATTTTTTCCATTGGCAAACCGCCTTTCCCGATGTCTGGGACAATTGGGAAAGCAAAGAGGTCTCCGGCGGTTTTGATGCCATTATCGGCAACCCACCTTGGGACCGCATCAAATTGCAAGAGGTCGAATGGTTCGCCGCCCGTCGCCCAGACATTGCCCATCAAGCCAAAGCCGCCGATCGTAAAAAAATGGTCAAAGCTTTAAAGGAAGATGGCGACCCGCTTTACGATGATTTCCTGATTGCCGCTGATCGTGCAAAATCGGCTACTCAGGTGGCAAGGAAACAGGGTCAATATCCATTGCTTTCAACGGGGGATATCAACCTCTATTCCCTGTTTGTCGAACGCGCCCAAAAACTGGTGAAGCCCAACGGCATTGTCGGACTTCTGGTGCCGTCTGGCATTGCTGCCGATAAAAGTGCCAGTGCATTTTTTAAGACCATCTCTACCCAAGGCCGACTTTCGGCCCTGTTGGATTTTGAAAACAAAAAAGTCTTTTTTCCTGATGTAGACAGCCGTTTTAAATTCTGTGCCTTCATTGCCGGGGGAAAAGCACGCAAATTCAAAGAAGCCGAGTGCGCGTTCTTTCTGCACAACATTGCCGAGATCAAAACGGCGGCSTTTGGCTTGCAACCCAGCGACTTTGCGGCGGTCAATCCAAACACCGGCACCGCCCCAATTTTCCGCACCAAACGCGATGCAGACCTAACCACGGCTATTTATGGCCGCGTACCCGTGTTGGTGGATCGCCGGGAAACACCACCAAAATCTGTGTGGCCTGTGAAGTATACTCGAATGTTTGATATGACCCTTGATTCAGACAAGTTTCACACCGCCGATGAACTYCAAGCCGAAGGTTGTTATAAGGTCAAGGGTAATCAATGGAAAAAAGGTGAGGAAGATTTTTTACCGTTATATGAAGGGAAAATGGTTCAAGCCTATGACCATCGAGCAGCAAGTATTGTCGTTAACTTAGACAATGTAAAACGTCCTGCTCAACCTGAAACAAGTACATTGGAGCAACATAAAAATCCCATTTGGATTCCAAACCCTCAATATTGGGTAAAGGCTTCTGAGACACCGTGGCCCAAAGGTGTTAATTGGGCCGTAGGAATAAAACATGTTACGTCGGTGACTAATGTTCGCACTATGATCCTAGCAATTATTCCGCGCTCTGGAGCAGGAAATTCTTTACCTTTATTTATTCCAAATACCGATTTTATTGAAAATTATAAACAAAATGTATTCCTTCTATTAGCGAACTTAAACTCAATACCGCTCGATTATATTGCTCGACAAAAAGTTCAAGGGCAAAATTTAAACCTCTTCATTCTTGAACAGTTGCCAGTCCTACCGGAAGAAATTTTTAACCACAAAATCGGCAAAACAACTGCCCGCGACATCGTGCGCGAAGAAGTCTTAAAACTCACCTACACCGCCCACGACATGGAACCGTTTGCCCGCGATATGGGTTATGACGGAGAACCGTTCGCTTGGAACGAAGACGAACGCCGCCACAGCCGCGCCCGCCTAGATGCCCTGTTCTTCATCCTCTACGGAATTTCCAAACAAGACGCCGACTACATCCTATCAACGTTCCCCATCGTCAAAAWRKWYGAMAKMGYCGARSACNSTSAAYACCNNRYYMWMARCCNKMATCNKCGMCWWYRTSGMYRCSWTTGAAGCCGGGGATGCAGAAACGAGGGTTGCACCATGAATGACCCTAAATTTTTTGCATTTTGGTTGTGGGCTATTCCAATCAGCCTTACAGCCACATTGTGGGTTACGCCTTTGCCTGCATGGACACTCCCCATTGTTTTTGCCTTTACTGCATTAACCTATTTAGCCTGTGCACAGTATTGGGAGCGGAAACGACATGTTTATCAAACGAGTTGGTTCCGTCCAGATGAGAAAGCCAAGTCGCATGCCCCCACATGGGAGGACGTTAAAAAAATTATAACAAATGATCCTCTGCAAGGCGACTTTGAGGGTAAACATCGCGGTGTTGAATTTCCTCTGCTTGCTAAAGATTTGGCTTTAGGCCTTACTTTTTTGGCAGCGTTAGTAACCATAATTTTAATTCTAGCCTCTGGTAAAGGCTTTGAGACATTTGTGAAAACATACTCTGAAAAACTAACCGTCTTTGGAGCCTTATTTGGTGTCGCCATTACGCTTTACATCGCTAGCTATGCACGGAAATGGCTCAGGCCGAATCAATAACCTTATTAGTTTCGTGTCTGACTTCTTAACGCTTCAACTGCTGCTGCAATTGCTTTCTGGTCAGGTTGCACATCGCGCCACTCTCGCCAAAAGTCCCTTGTTCCGCTGTCAGGCGGAATAGTAGGTTTGTCTAGGCGTATACGTGACGGTAGTAAAATTGCATCGCCGAGTAGGAGGGCCTCTCCAACATCCAGCAACGGCACAATATCAATCATTCCTGAAAGTGCGTCTGGCATTAAACGTTTTACAACTGATTGATCGGTCTCGTTGGTAAGGCGTAGTACCAGAAAGTTGTTGCACTGACTCAGAATTGTTTTGCTTACATCAGCAGGTCTCTGGCTTATTACAACAAGTGAGAACCCGTATTTACGACCTTCTTTCGCTATACGCTCGAAAGAGCCAAGTGCTGCTTTTTGGACTGCATCTGCATCATTCCGAATAGGTAGATAAAGATGAGCTTCGTCACAGAATATACTTACTGGAGTTCTCTTGCTCGGCTCCATCCAAAATTGCACGTCATAAAGAAGTTTTACAAATACACCTGCAACAACAGGAAGAACATCGGCAGGCACCTCAGAAAAATCTATAATTTTCACACCTTTGTTTTCATCGTCTGCACAGAGCAATGACATGACTTGTTTTGCCAGCCAATCATATTTATTCATTTCTGGCGATGGTTGAAACATGAAGCCATAACGTCTGTCATCCATTTTAACTTCTAAGCGTGAGATGAAACGCGTGAGTTTGCCTTCCCATTCACCTTTGACAGGCTTGCCTGTTGCCCCAATGCCTTTGCGGTTGTTGTCATCATTCAACCTCATCATCAAATCGTTGAGATTGTAAGGGATTGGGGAGTCTACAGTAAAAGTTCTGGCAACTTTATCTTGCTTCTCAGCATTCAAGTGATCAAGCTTGAGTTGTCTTACATGATGTGTGAAACGAGATGCCTGATTTGGAGCATTTTGGTCGCTACGATCTAGCAACATTGACAGCATTTGGTCACGGTTGAGTAACCAAAATGGGAGAAACAAGGCATCATCGGCCGGATTGTCGAGATCGCCCGGTCCTGCCACCCGAAAACGGCGGGCAAATCCATTTTTAGGATCGCATAATGGCGTATATTCACCGTGCATATCAAGCACGATAATATTTGCATGCTTGAGTTTTGCTGCACGTTCCAAAAGCAAGGCAACTGCCCAACTTTTACCAGAACCTGTGCTGCCTAGGATTGCTACATGTCGTTGGAAAAATTTATCACCACTTGCAATAGCATGTGCGCTTGTGTCATTCACAAAACAGCCAAGTTTAAGACGCTCTTCTTCAACAAGGTCTTGACCTAACAACCCCATAAAACGTTGAAGATTACTCCCATCAATGTAGTTTACAACACTATCGATTTGCGGAAAGGAATCAGAACCTCGTTTGAAAACGTTGTCGTGACTGCCAAGRCGTTTGTAGAATGTTCCGATAAGTGCACACCGAACTCGATCAATTGGCTTGTCTGCCAAATCTAGGTCTTCCGTGTCATTCGCATCATCAAGAGAAAATGCTTCTCCAACTGATCTTGTGACACGCTCAATCATAGCGATGAGAAAATCATTTTCAGATACCCCATGAATAGCAACCAGTCCGCCAATGCCAATACGTGTTAGAAGAGCTGCATTGTCGACATCGATAACGGCATGGCTTGTATCAACAGCAGCCACAAGCCCCAAGTGGGCATCGGTATCAAAAATAAATACTTCAGTCATTGCCAAAAATCTCCGTTACCATATCATCGATGTCCCATAAGTGAATTTCCGCCAAAAATAATTTGTTTTTACCTTGCCAAATCACGGTTCCTTCTTGACCTCCATTTTTTCCGTATTCAAAGGCCGTAACGTCGGGACTTGCATCAATAATTTGAAGAGCCTTTGGGGAAAGTGTCTTTGCTATGATAAGGGTTGATCGCCCTGAACGAATAGCGGGTGAAAGGTGGGTCTCAAGGTGGTCGTCATTGAACCCATAGCCAATGATGAGCAGACGAGAGCAAGTATCAACCCGTGAATTTGCTTTTTCACGGTGCTTATCAAACGGCACTTTGTAGCCGTGCAAATACTTGTTTAATCCGGGTGTGATAATCAACGGGGTATCAATATGTTCGACTGCGGCTCGTATTGGCTTGCCGTTACGCATGCACCAATCCAAACTTCCATGTGGCTTGTATAGCACAACCCTAGGCGCAGTAATCTTTCGTACAGTCTTTTTTGTTTGTCGTAGAGATTTCACAAAACTTAAATTGCTTGCCTTTGCATCATACCGCCCTAGTACCGTCCCCACGAACATGGTGTCTACGCCCAGACCAGCATCTTCTGCTGCAACTTCGATCAGTCGATCATAATTTGGGGTTATGATGTCGATTACTGGCGGTGATTTCGGAAAGTGACGGAGAAGACGGGTCAGAGGAAGTGTTTTTCCATTTGAAACGACTTGACGAATAACCTTAGCTTCATCGTTTCGCATAAGTGTTGCTGTTTCTTTTACGATAATGTCCTCAAGGTCTGGTTGAGGTGGATGTCGTAAAAGCGCGGCCTCAAGTCCTTGACCAGACTTTAGCTCCCCTGTGATGGCGGCCCAACCGGGAATGAGAGGTTTACTGAGTTGTTTAGGCACTGACGCAACTAAATGATCCGCTAGCGCACCCATTCCAGAAATTCCTTGCGCAACAGAAAGCCCCGACCCGATTACAGTTACCAATCCGGTGCCGAGATGCTTTTGTACTTTTAGTTTTAGGGTGTGCAGCTCCTCATCGGTAATGTGTTCGTATTGTAAAGCTGACTTTGTCATTGGTGCCATGTTTCATTTTATAATTAACTTATGTGTCCAATATAGCATTATGGAGATAATTATATAGGAATTATCAATTTATTACAGCTTTTGAGTGTGACTCAGTACTCCTCCGCCAACATAACCGTAAGCACCCTTGTCGTCTGTTCCGGGTTGGTGCTTAGCCCAACGGGTTTGCTCTGCCGATGTCATTTTCACACCGGCCTTAGAAAATCCAAAAAACCCTGCTTGCAGAAACAAACATCATCAATTTCATATCAATTATATATTTCTTGCAAAAGCTGTAGTCACATACCATTCTTATCACATCAGAATGGACTTTATTCTCTATCAGAAAAGTATAACAGCATATGCACAGCTCAAAGAGTGAAGTGGCGTTTAAAAACATCGTACGTGGTAGAAAGCCTTATTGTAAGTCAAGGCACAAACTAGCTGCTTTGCTTCTCTCGTCTGAAGGTACATCTGTCGATGACCTCAATCCATTTCTTCAACATGAACTGTTTAAGCTTAAGGAAAACGAATGGGTCGTACTGGCTTTCGATTCTCATGACTGGCGTACTCTGGCTAAAATCCAAAGCAGGAAGAGTGAAGCTCTCGACAAAAGCTATTTAACCCTTCTAACAGGATATATTCTCGCCAATGCATCTCGCATCATAGATTTCTATGAAAGAGATATTAAAATTTCATCTGCACTTATGAGTGACGACGGCGAAGGAATATCAAGGGAATTAGGTCAGTTTAAAGCTGATGACCAACAATCATTATTTATATTTCGAGTCATTAGCGCCGCTCAAGCGGGGTCGAAAGATGATCTTACAAAATATTTAAAGAAAAATTTTAAAACTGACTGGTTGCGTAAACGGTTTCTTTACCCACTCATTTACCATGCCATAAATAGCCCGGCCGATGAGGACCTGAACATGTTCTTATCATACGTCACTACCGGCGACGAGCAAGATGCAGAGCGAGCAACTATTAAGTTTTTACTGAGTGACGATGCTTGCATCTCGGAGCCATTAAGTTTCAAAGCATACATAGCCCTTCTTTGCCACCCATACGACGCTTGTGAAATGTTGCTCAATCATATCGAACTTGAGTTTGCAAATTCTGGGGCTATTTCTTCTCATTTACGTGAGGCACTTAATGCACTTTCAGCAGAAATCCCCGTTTCTCGTATCACGGCTATGGCAGGTTTAATTGACGGCCAGTCTGTACCCCTAACCGCGACAGCAACTTGTCCAGACCTTACTCAGAGGTGCAAGTTTGAGCCACGTGTAACACGTGCCATTATTGACTTTATGAATACAGTTCCCTCGCCTGATGAAACTGAAGATGATCTCCCTGAGACGCTTGCGGCATTGGATCGCATGAGGAAAAGCCAATACCCAGAAGTAACAGACTTTGACCTGGTCCTGATAACAGCTCGGAGGTGGCGCTTTAGTGATGCTGGAAGAATGCTGAATGCACTTCTTGGCTCATTGTATATGGTGCCTCGAAGTGAAAACGTATTTGAGGTGCGCGACTTACTTCGATTGCGTATGTTTATGGGAGAGGTTACCCCTTTCATTATAAGCTCCCCGGGAAGTGGATTAGCACTCAACCGCGGCCTAGTTCCCATTAATGCGCGAGCAAATGCTGAAGATCTTTGTGATAGCGCCATTGGCACTGATTTCAAAGACCGTATGTGGATCAAATCTGTCCATTGGGGGCTACGTGGCTTTGAACAGCGTATGCAAGTCAAAGAGTGGTTGAAGGCTGTACGACGCAACATTAGGGTTGCCCCTTCATTCTTGACCGGGATTGACTGGTCATGGGTTGATGAAATTATAAGCAAGGTGCGACTACGCCCATTTGCTGGTGACACATCAGGTGTTTACGTGCTCTTGCTAATGCAGATTGAGTGCCAAGGCAAAGATATAACAGTGCTCCGAACTGCCATGGAGCCACTCATTAATGGAATGAAACTACTAGATTTTGTAAGCTGGTTGAAGAGCGAATATGGAGCAGAAGCTACTGCCTTCGTGCGCTATTTTTTAACCCCAGAGGTTATAATGCTCTTGCACCTGGAACCGAATGAGACAGCTGCGCTGGCTGGTCGCGTATTCGCTCTCGAGTCCTGTATCCGCGACTATGGCTCTAGTGAACTTTTAACCCTTGAGGCATTTGACCAAGAGTCTAAAGCACTGACTGCCACGCTCCTTCTAAAAAATGTCAATGCAGGTCAGTTTGAGATACCCTGGAGAATATTTCATCGCGATGTTGCAACTAAACAAAAAGATTCATACAACGCATACATTGCGCTCGCTGTAATGTCTGAAGCCGAGTCATTATTAAGCAATGCCCGAATGTCATCACCACATCGTTACCGTAATGGGAAAGTGATTAACTATACATTTAAGGGTCTCCAATGGCCCCTTGCCAATCTCATAATTACCATTGTTGATGATTTCCTTCAGCATCCTTCCTTTGGCCTTGAAGTCCTTCTCTCAACGCGTTTTAGACATGACAGCCTAAAACGAGAGGTTTTGCGTACTACGGTCGAGTTGGAAGAATGTATGATCGAAGGTGTCGGCAAGGTTACGCGCTGTAAACTTATCGACACATTGTCCTCTTCTTTGCCCGCCGCAGTTGACAATTGGCTTAACCGACGGATGCAATCACACAGACCTGATTGTCCCGATGGATTGTTCGACCTTATTCCCAGCCAGGAAGATATGGATAAACTTATTCATAATTTCTCGGAGGCGTCGGGATTCGATGAGATCATTGAACATGTCACTGCTTGGCTTCGATCTCAATTAGATCCGCAACTAAAGAAGGCTCGCCACGTATTTGCAAATGAATTTGGACAAATATTGAGAGACAGCGTTAAAGAACAACATGCAAAGGTTCTTGATGAGAAGCAATTCAGGAACCATCATGTTGAGCTGGTTTCAACTGCACTCGAAACTGCATTATCCAGACGAACTTCTGAACTCGTCCAATGGTTCAAGGGAACAGATGGCGGTATTCGAAAGCCCCTCACTTTCGGTGAAGTAAAGCTCGCTGCGGACGGCCTCTTTGAAACAGCGATTGCAACAAAGGCATTCCATGCAACCCTGCCTAGTTGTGTTGATTCAAAGTGCCAAATCGCCCCGGACAAAGTGAGGTTATGCTTTGATCTAATTAGTGAGATATTCAGCAATGCTCTTAATAACAGTACTGGCAGCATTGCACGTGTCCATATCACGCCGACAAGTAGCAACGGGCTTTCGGGATTCATTTTTTCAAACCTAGCACCAATGTCACCCGTAGATGTTAAACATATCAAGGGGGCGCGTTATGAATCACAAAGTGATGCAATTTTTCGAGAAGGTAATTCCGGTCTTGCTAAGATTGCGGCCCTCTCAGCAACACTGATTGAACGTGATACAGAATTAGTAGCCCATCGCCGAGGAAGGTTTTTTCATCTTGTGGTGCCAATCTGGGCTAAGGACGAATAAATATGACCTCACAAAATAGCCCGCTGAAACGAATACTCGTGATCGAAGACAGTGAGGATAAATGGAAATATGTCGATCGCCTTTTGCGAAGTCTAAACAAAGAAAATTTAACATTCGTACGGGCAACGACAGTCGTAGATGCTGAGACGAAAGTAAGTGAAAACAACTGGGATCTGATAGTGCTTGATATCTCACTAGACATCACTGCGAGTGCTTCTGGGCCTAAAGGTGGCGGTCATGCCACCTTGGGGGGGCTGAATATTGCTAATAAAATGTTTCTACTTGGATATGAAGCACCAACGATCGTTCTGACTGCTTTTGACACATTCCCGTCGGCYCAGGGGCATCAAGGCGGAACGGAAATATTAGGGCTAGAAGATGTCAGTGCTCGTGCTTCCGATTTGCTGGGAACTGCTTTTCTAGGGTGCATTCGATACGGAGCCGATGATTGGCAAGAACTATTTTTAAAATTAGCTGAAGAGGCATTACACGAATGAAAACACTCATTGTTCATGATCGATGTGACGTGGCAACCGAACTTTGCACTATTGTGCAGGCTGTTTTGGGACCTAATACTCATATTGATGTGGCCGAAGATTACCACTCAGCTTACGAGTTCCTAAACAGCTCAATCTACGACCTCCTTATTGTTGATCTAACGATCCCTTTCAGGAAGGGCGATGCTCATCCGGACTTCAAGGCCGTTGAGCAGTTGTTAAAGGAGATTTTTTCCTATGACACACTCAACATACCTGGAGATGTGATCGGCATAACCTATGACATTAGTGCACTTAATCTTGTCAAAACATCATTAGGACCACACCTTATGGTGACGATTGAAGAAGATTCCGAAGGCCTTTGGAAGACATACCTCCGCGACAAAATTAACTACGCTAATCGTGCCGCAAAAACTCGTTCCATCAATATTAATCAGCATTATGACTATGATGCCCTGATTGTAACGGNCAAWRKANAASRMSMKGMATNNYSGTANAANSAATKCYWTNANSTGNWKRWTSAAATTAAGCACTTTCCTGGCGCAACCGAATTTCTATTTAACGACAAAGACGGTGTAATGCGTAAGGGCATCGCTTACTCAATCGGTCGCTCGGGCCAGCCATCCGCAGCATCTTTATCGCAAGCACTTATAAGTACCTTTCGCCCAAAAATAGCGCTTATGTCCGGGTATTGTGGTGGCGTTAAAACCAAAGTCAAACTTGGTGACCTTATTTTTTTCGAAGCCGCATATGCCTGGGATTATGGCAAGTGGTCTGAAGAATCTAACGGCTTTTTGAGAAAAAAGCATATATTTTCAGCACGCCCGGATCCCATTAGCATTTCAGGTATGAAAACTCATCGTGTAGCTCGTCATATTGTTCAAAAATACTCTGGAAAAATACCTGAATTTGATGAGAGCATTAAAAAACTCTCAAAGGGTAAACTTAGTTCGATTTCTCATTACCTTAAGCCCGCAGGTTCTGGATCGGCGGTGGTGGCTAACGATAAAATCATTGCACAAATTAGAGGCCTAAATGAATCAATTTGGGCAGTTGATATGGAATGCTATGGCTTTTACCACGCTGCCGAGAACACGACCGTGGTTCGCCCGCAGTTTATCTGTGTAAAGGCTGTATCTGACTTTTGCAACGGAGAAAAAGGCGACGATTTTCACGAGGCATGCTGTCAAATTTCTGCGGCTGCCGTACACGAAATTCTGACACAACATTGGAATTTTGATGAAGGTAATAATGCTTAATGAGTAGTTATTAACCGTAGTCGCGATGATCTGCCGAAGCTCTCGCATATGGTTTTTCCCCTGTAGAGCCATTTTTTCCTGTCGTTAGGTGGAAATAAAGGATACAGTATGTCAATCATTGACATAGAGGTTCCCATGGCAACTAACGTAAACCTTACTCCCGAACTTGAAAATTTTGCCCGTTCTTGTGTTTCTAAAGGACGATATAATAATGTCAGCGAGGTCGTGCGTTCCGGTTTACGCCTTTTGCAAGACCAAGAAGATCAACGTCAGGCTTTCAATTCAATGATAAAATCATCCATTAAAGAAACAGAAGAAAAAGGTGCGCGAAGCATGGATGATGTCCTAGAAAAAATGGACGCCATTATAGAAGAGGCTCACCATTGAGCCGAGCCGTTCTTGCCCCTATAGCCGAACGAGACCTTCTGCAAATTGTCAGATGGATAGCACAAGACAATCCAGCGGTGGCAATGGCTTTTAGAGATGCCTTGAATGATATTGCGACCTCTATTGGTAACCACCCAGAGATCGGCGTTGTAAAATCGTGTTTAGCTTCCCCCTCCACTCGGTTTTTGACTATTAAAGGTTTCCCATATGTTGTTGTGTACACAACAGATAAAACACCACCACTTATTGTGAGGGTGATACACGGTGCTCGTGATTTCCCTGAAGTTCTTCGAGACCTTTAGATCGTATAGCCATTTTATAAGTTTCAACTTGTAAAGGTCAGTGGATTAGATAAGCCATAACTTATTATTACCCTGTAAAGAAATTCATACAAAATGTTCACTGTGCCAAATTTGTGCCTTTTCCAGTCCGTTTTAATCGGTTCTAACCTCTACTGTATCATGATAGAGGGCAACAGCACCCGAACAACACATTGATTTTAAACGATTTTACAAAATTGACTTTTTCTGTGAACCCAATGGCATTGTAGAGGTCAGCGGTTCGATCCCGCTTGGCTCCACCATCAGAAACCCTAGGGAAACCTAGGGTTTCTGTCTTTCCCAGCCCCTTACACTTATCCTTTACTCGCACGCAACTCACACGCAAATCTTTGAGTTCTTTAATCCGGGCGGGAATTAACGGGTGTTTCACACGGCTCATAACATCTTTCATATAATCATCAATCGCCGCTGCAGACTTGCTGAGATAATCAGGATCAAACTTGGCGTAGATTTCCGTGGTGCGATAACCGCCCGATTTGTGGCCTAAGATGCCCTGCACTTCCCAAGGTGGAACACCCCGTTTGCGCAGTTCAATCGCCATGGTGTGGCGAATGGCGTAAGGCGAGACTTCTTTACTTAACCCAACCCTGTTGCGTACCGCATTAAAGCCGTTACGAACGCTTTTAACAGACCGCCCCCAATAGGACACCACTGGCCCATTTTCGGACGCTTCCAGCCATGGCAACAAGGTTTCCGTMACGGGAACGGTCGGGCGATATTTCTTGGTCTGTTTYCTGCCGGKGGGATTGAGTTCAATCAAGCGGTTTTCAAAATCAATTTGRTCTTTKYTTAARTCCAAKATCGCACAYGGRCGMGACARSGTATTAAAWGCCARCATSARRAACATCAGRATATGAGGTTCTTCACAGGCATCAAAWARAGCCGCCGCYTCATCRACGCTYAAACGAACATCACGRGGTTCRCCCGGTTCWARCGAAGGRATAAAGGGARCMGTCTTCACCTCTTGACGCTTRAGSGCACGATTYAAGGCCGCACGACCCGCCGCCARWGTCCGRTTKACATAGCCGTTTGCRTGGCCTTTTTCCTGCARCCATTCCATAAAGGMYTCRATGCGTTSYGGGGTCAGRTCAGAAATAACATTCCCCGCAAAATATTCYGACCAAAACCKGAGRGCKATTCKMACCTGTGTATGACTGGTYGATTGCTTGGCYTGTTTTTCATAATAACGCACCAAAATYGTYTCAAGKGGCATGTCYTCGGCMCGTTCATCATGCAAATACTGATTCTTGGTCACCCATTCCGCMARCTTTAYCCCGGCTTGCCGAAAGTCAGTTGTGCCAAGTGATGCGCGGCGTGTCTGTCGGGTGTGCGRATCRAACCATGTCCGGCACCAGACCGGACTGTTCGGACGYTGTGAGAGCCAATAATCCCCAATTTGCCCTGTTCGTTCGTTATTTTGGTGTGACATGGTCCAATCCTTTTGATTTCAAGATATTCAATAATCTGGTCTTCGGTATAATAAATGCGTGAGCCAACGAGCTGATATCCGATCAAACCTCGCTTGCGTTCCCGCCGGATCGTATCCACGGAACATCGCAACCGTTTGGCAACTTCTTGTTCTGAAAATAATTGTGGCACCGTCATATGCATTCCTTGGTAGTTGTTGACAAAACAGCGTTTTAAAAATACTGTCAATTTACTGAAATGATAGTAACATAATTACTATCTTAATGTCAAGTTGGTGGTAATATGATTGATAACGAAGCCCGTATTTGTCTGAAAATGGCATGTCAGTTATTTGGAGGACAAAAGGCCATCGCCATGAAAGCAATGGTCGAAAAGTCTAATTTTGGGAAATGGCTAAATGGTCAGCCGACATTGTCTAAGGAAAATGTAGAATCTGTTTTAGCTTCCATGGGGTTGCCTGATATGCACCCAAATTCTTCTACTGTTCACATATGGAATGTTGATAAACTATCGGGCATTGATTTCTCTATAGCGTTAAAACTTTACTTTCCTGATGGAGGAGAAATAGCCAGAACCTTTTGGCCATATCCAATTTGGTCGGATGAAAATCCGTATGAAGACAGTGCCTTTATTTATGCTTTAACCGATGGGCATGTGCGAGCAATTCTTCGCCATCGGATCAAAAAGGCCGATGAAAAAAACGCTCTCTTAAAATCTCATCTGAAATGGCGAAATGGCACTGTTCAATCTTCCCCACTTCAAATTCATGAAAAATTTAAGAATTGGACCTCTGGGATAATTAACTCAAATGAGTTTAATTTTGTGTGGGAAAACCTTGGTCTTTCACCAGAAATGCAGAGTGTTATCGCTCACATAGAATCTTCTAATCTATCTGTTAAAGAAGCCAAAAGGCGATTAGACATTGAATATTCTGAAATGGACCTTATGCGCATAAATAGAAATGAAGCGATCATAAAACGACGATGCATTGAACAAATACGTGGTGATGCCAATTATAGTTTTCACGACATTATCATCCCCGCAAATTGCTGTTTTTTAGCCAAAAAACAAAAGGGAGCTTCTTGGATAAAAAAACAAGGATGGGATATAAGTGAAGCAGAATGGCTTTTTGGTAAAAATTGGCTAGAACGTAGTGATAAAGAATTGGATGAAATAATGAAGTCCTCATCCGAAAATCTATGATGATTTAGATGCTATAATTTTTAAGTTTAATATCAGAGAGTAATTTATGAACGCTGTTGAAATTGAAGAAGCGATTACGGTACTGGCGGATCAACCATTTGATCCGGACGGCTTTCCTTTTGCTTTTTTAGAGGCGTTTGGTAATAAAGCCACAACGATTAAACGTCTAAAGAGCGGTTCGTCTAATTCATCAGATGTTGAGGGTGGCATTCTTCAACGCAACAACATCCACATGATTGTTTGCCCAAAGGGCGAAGTGACCAAGACCTTGGCCGTGTTGAAAGACAGCCCGGCAACCAGCAAGGCGAAAGCCAAGTTTGTTTTGGCGACGGATGGTGTTGATCTGGAAGCCGAAGATATGGCATCCGGCGAAACTGTTGCTTGTTCGTATTCTGATTTCCCCAACCACTTCGGTTTCTTCTTATCCTTGGCCGGAATTTCAACGGTTAAGCAAGTAAGGGATAGCTCATTCGACATCAGGGCGACCAGCCGCCTGAATAAACTTTATATCGAGCTCTTGAAAGACAACCCAGATTGGGGGGCTGCCGATCGCCGCCCTGAAATGAACCACTTCATGGCACGACTGATCTTCTGCTTCTTTGCCGAAGATACGGACATCTTCCACGGTGACAATTTGTTCACCGCTACGATTGATCAGATGAGCGAACGGGATTCATCGAACACTCACGAGGTGATCGGCGAGCTGTTCAGGGCCATGAATACGAAGACCGAAGATCGCACCACTGCGAAGCTGCCTCGCTGGGCCAACGGACTTCCCTATGTGAATGGCGGCCTTTTTTCGGGCAGTACGGACGTGCCGCATTTCAGCCGTATCGCGCGATCCTATCTCCTTCATATAGGCAGCCTCGACTGGCAAATGATTAACCCTGACATCTTTGGTTCCATGATTCAGGCCGTTGCCGATGATGATGAACGTGGTGATCTGGGCATGCACTACACCAGCGTTCCGAACATCTTGAAGGTTCTGAATCCTCTGTTTCTGGATGACCTGCGGGAACAGTTTGAACTAGCCGGGGATAACTCCCGCAAACTTTTAAACCTACGCAAACGTATGTCCAACATCCGCGTTTTCGATCCAGCCTGTGGCTCGGGAAATTTTTTGGTGATTGCCTATAAGCAAATGCGTGCGATTGAAGCCGAGATCAATCAGCAACGCGGGGAAGACGGGGATAAATCAATTATTCCTCTCACCAATTATCGGGGGATTGAGCTTAATCACTTTCCCGCTGAAATAGCACGGCTTGCGCTGATCATCGCCGAGTATCAATGCGACGTGCAATATCGCGGACAAAAGGACGCCTTGGCCGAGTTCCTGCCGCTCGATGCCAAGAACTGGATTACATGCGGAAACGCATTGAGGCTGGATTGGCTTGAACTGTGGGGAACCACAGGGAAAACGGTGAAGGTGAAGTCTGATGATCTATTTGGCACCCCCCAAGATCAAGCGGAAATTGATTTTGAAAATGAAGGTGGAGAAACTTACATTTGTGGAAATCCGCCCTATCTAGGGGGAAAGTATCAATCAGCAGAGCAGAAAGCAGAACTATTTTCTGTTTTCAGGGAGAAGAAAAAAATTGGTGAATTAGACTACGTATCTGGCTGGCTGATAAAAGCTTCTGAATATTCTGCAATCAATCCTTCACGGGCAGGGTTTGTAGTTACAAATTCTGTAAATCAAGGGGCTCAAGTTCATCAACTATGGCCTAAAATTTTTGATCTTGGGATTGAGATATTTTTCGCTCACAAAGATTTTAAATGGTCAAATAATGCAATTAAAAATGCTGCTGTAATATGTTCAATTATCGGCCTTAGACCAAAAGATAGTCAGCCAAAAACTCTATTCGACAATGAACTTGCACGGCGAGTGAATTGCATTGGACCTTATCTAGTTGCAGGCAACCAAACAGTCGTCACTCAGGCATTGTCTCCGATTTCAGAACTACAAAATATAATTACAGGAAATAGCCCTTACGATGGTGGATATCTAATACTAGATAGTGATGAAGCTAAGGCACTGTYGCAATCTCACACTATAGCGTCCCAATTTATTAAACGTCTGTATGGTGCACGGGATTACCTAAATGGAGAACAGAGATATTGTCTCTGGATTTCGGATGAAAACTTGCAAGAAGCTAATGAAATTCCTGAAATAGCGAAAAGAATAAAAGCTGTCAGACAATTTCGGGCAAGCGGTGGTCAAGTTGCAAGAGGGCTTGTTTCACGATCTCATCAATTTCGATATACGCATCAGGCTAAAGAACATTTGATAATCGCGCCGCGTGTTTCTTCCGAGAGAAGAATTTACATTCCTTTTGGCTTGCTTTCGAATAATTGTGTTATCTCTGATTCTGCTCAGGCTATTTATGATGCAGAAATATGGCATTTATCAGTCGTTATGAGTTTGTTGCACATGTCTTGGGTAAGGACTATTGGGGGTAAATTAAAAACGGATTTCCGATACTCATCGGCGCTTTGTTATAATACTTTCCCAGTTCCCAAACTCACTGAAAAAAACAAAGCTGACCTCACTCGTTGTGCTGAAAATATATTATTGGCTCGTGAAGCACATTTCCCAGCGACCATTGCCGCCCTTTACGATCCCGAAAAAATGCCCGAAGACTTGCGCCGGGCACATGATCGCAATGATGAAGTTCTGGAGCGTATCTTTATCGGTCGCCGATTTAAAAACGATACCGAACGGCTGGAGAAGCTTTTTGATCTTTATACCAAAATGACCTCCGCAGAGGCACAATTAAAAGCGAAGGGAGCTTCTTGATGGTTATACCCGACTGGATTGTCCAAGTGATTATTGGTGGCGGTGGCGGGGCGGTTATCGCTTGGGGTATGTTCGCATTTCTCGGAAAGAGTTGGGTGAAAAACCAATTTGCCAAAGACCTTGAAGAGGCAAAAGCAGAAATATCCCTTTTGTCTTCCCGGCGCATGAAACTGCATGACAAGGAATACGAAGTTTTTCCGGAAATGTGGGAAAAATTGACACAAGCTTTTAATAGTCTTGAAAGATTTATAATTTCTTTCCGGCAAACGCCAGATTTTACGAGAATGACGGAATCTAAATTGAAGGAATGGGTTGAGGGTTCTGATTTATCTGATGATGAAAAATCATATTTCCTTGAAACTACGGACAAACATAAAGCTTATATGCGTATACTTGATTTCAGGGATATACATGAAGCAGGGAATAACCTTCAGAAGTTTCATGAACATCTTCAAAGCAATAGGATATTCCTAAATCCAGATATAAAAGATAAATTTGATGAAATTGATGGCTTAATTCGTAAATCGTGGGCGGCAAAAAAAATTAATATAGAACACCCGGATGACGGAGCTGGAAGAAGTTTGTTTTTTGAGGCTTTCGATACCTATGAAAAAGAAATTAAGCCGCTTATGAAAGAGATAGAAATTCTCATTCAGAATCAGCTATTTCCAGTTAGTAAAACAGGCACGAAAGGAAAAGATAAAATTGACCAAGCATAAATCCATTCCATCCGTATCGGTAAATTATGCCTGTAACGGTAGTTCCAAGAAATCGAACGAGCTTGGCATGCGGGTCATGCAGGAACGTGCTTATGAAAAACGTGGTGAGCAGTACTTACTTATCAAGTCTCCTCCGGCATCAGGAAAAAGCCGGGCATTGATGTTTATTGCGCTGGATAAGTTGCACAATCAGGGCGTAAAACAGGCCATTATTTTGGTACCAGAAAAGTCAATTGGGGCAAGCTTTAATAATGAACCGCTCAGTGATTTCGGGTTTTGGGCAGATTGGACTGTTGTGCCGAAATGGAATCTTTGTAATGCGCCGGGCGAAGATGGAGGTAAGATCAATTCGGTAAAAGCTTTCCTGAAAAGCGATGATCAAATTTTGGTCTGTACCCATGCCACGTTTCGCTTTGCTGTTGATCGCTTTGGCATTGAGGCTTTTGATGACCGTCTAATTGCCATTGACGAATTTCACCACGTCAGCGCCAATCCCAACAATAAGCTGGGGGTTCATCTGGCTAATTTTATCGCTCGCGATAAGGTGCATGTCCTTGCAATGACGGGGTCATATTTCCGAGGCGATGCGGAAGCCGTTTTATCACCAGAAGATGAGATGAATTTTGATACCGTCACCTATACTTATTATGAGCAGCTCAATGGGTATGAGTATCTCAAAACGCTCGATATTGGGTATTATTTTTATGCAGGTGCCTATTCAGATGAAATTTTAAGCGTTTTAGATTCGAATGAAAAAACAATCATCCACATCCCCAATGTGAATTCTCGGGAAAGCACTAAGGATAAAATCAAAGAAGTCGAACACATCATTCATGAGTTGGGTGAGTGGAAGGGGATGGACCCGGATACAGGTTTTCATCTTGTCGAAACGTCGGACGGTCGCATCCTTAAAATTGCCGACTTGGTCGATGATGATCCGACCAAACGTGACAAAGTTTCGGCGGCTTTAAGAATTCCAGAAGAAAAGAATAACCGCGATCATGTCGATATGATTATCGCTCTGGGTATGGCTAAAGAGGGGTTTGATTGGATTTGGTGTGAACATGCGCTCACGGTCGGTTATCGGTCAAGCCTGACAGAAATTATTCAAATCATCGGGCGTGCGACGCGTGATGCCAAAGGCAAAACTCATGCTCGCTTCACCAACCTAATCGCTGAACCGGATGCTGCGGAAGAAAAAGTTACCGATGCGGTGAATGATACTTTGAAGGCCATCGCGGCCAGTTTGTTGATGGAGCAAGTTCTTGCCCCAAAATTTAACTTCACAATCAAAAAAGCCAATAGTGGTCCGGCTGAAGGATATGATTATGGCGAAGGTGGTTATGATCCCAAAGGCAACAATGTCGGTTTTAGTGAAGAGGCCGGACAATTCCAAATCGAAATAAATGGTTTGAACGAACCAAAAAGTAAAGACGCACAACGCATCTGTCAGGAAGATTTAAACGAAGTCATTACGGCATTTGTTCAAGATAAGGTAACGCTAGAACGTGGTTTGTTCGATGAAGAAATGGTGCCAGAAGAACTCACTCAGGTTCGCATGGGTAAGATTGTTAAGGACAAGTATCCGGAACTTGATGATGAAGACCAAGAAGCCGTTCGCCAGCACGCCATTGCCGCCCTGAACTTGACGCAAAAAGCAAAAGAGCTTGTCAATTTAAGTGATGACGATGAGGCAACCGGAAATACATCCTTGCTTGATGGTGTGCGAAAATTCGCAATGGATGTTCGCGATCTTGATATTGACCTGATTGACCGTATCAATCCATTTGGTGAAGCCTATGCCATTCTTGCCAAGTCCATGAGTGAAGAGAGCCTGAAACAGGTTGCCGCCGTGATTGCGGGGAAGAAAATTAATCTAACATTGGATGAAGCCCGTGAGTTGGCCRAACGTGCCTTGAAATTTAAAAAAGATCGTGGGCGTGTTCCGTCGATTACGGCGGCGGATCCTTGGGAAAAACGTATGGCCGAAGGCATAGCTTTCTTGCAACAGAAAACGGCGGAGTCTGCCAATGGCTGATATGTCCGATCTGGAACTGCTCGATGCGCTTGGTGTCGAGGCTAAGTCAAAAAAGAAAGCGGCCAGAACGCCCCTTGAGGAACGCATCATTGCAGGCTTTGAAGAAATTCAGAGATTTGTCGATCAGAATGGAAGGTTGCCTTCACATGGTGAAGATAACGATATCTTTGAACGACTTTATGCCACGCGACTAGATCAAATCCGCAGACAAGAAGAATGCCGCAACGTTGTTCAAGAATTAGACCATCAAGGTCTGCTGGATGGCGCATCTGAGGATGCGGATGCGCTTGTTGATGACTTGGATGATGACGAACTGCTATCTCAGCTTGGCGTGTCCACTCCAAGTGAAGGGCATGTAACCCAACTCCAACATGTTAAACCTCGTGCCGAAGTAAGGGCGGCAGAAGACGTTGCCAACCGTACGCGCTGTGAAGACTTTGACAAATTCAAACCGCTATTCGAGGCCGTTCAGACAGACCTTAAAAATGGCATTCGGAAAGCCCGGCCCTTTGAACACAAATCTGAAATCCAGCCCGGAAGCTTCTTTATTGTTGGGGGGCAAAAAGCATATGTCGCAGACATGGAAAAAGTGTTCACCACGGCACAGGGTATGAGCGATGCCCGTCTACGCGTGATTTATGACAATGGCACCGAAAGTAATGTGCTAATGCGCTCCTTACAGCGTGCCCTCCATAAAGACGATGCAGGTCGTCGTATTACCGACCCATCCGCCGGACCGTTGTTTTCTGGTGAAAATGATGATGAAGACCTTGCCAGCGGGACGATCTATGTACTTAGAAGCAAGTCAGATCATCCGATGGTCAGTGAAAGCCGGGATGTCATTCACAAAATTGGTGTTACAGGTGGAAGTGTAGAAAAACGAATTGCCAATGCTAAACTGGACCCGACCTTCCTAATGGCAGATGTGGAAATTGTTGCCACTTATGAACTTTATAATATCAACCGTACAAAGCTTGAAAACGTCATTCACAAGTTCTTTGAGGCGGCGAAACTTGATATCGAAATTAAGGATCGCTTTGGTAATCCCGTAGTGCCTAGAGAATGGTTTTTAGTGCCTCTATTTGCGATTAATGATGCTGTTGAAAAAATCAAAGACGGAACCATTGGTGATTATGCTTATGATCTGGCAGAGGCAAAAATAATGCCCCTTATTTAAAGTTTAAAAATGAGAAAATTATAAATGAGGACTATATATACTTGGGCGAATTAAGACGAAAAATGGATTGCTCTGCATACATCCTAGGGGAAAACACTAAAATTTCATCACCAACTCTATTTGAGGTACTCTGAGAGAGTCGATATGTTATTTTTTTATGTTCAGCATATAGGTTCAAAATAAAGTCATGATTATCGTATGAGACCATCCACTTTTTATTTAAGCCTCCAACAAATTTAGCCAATTTAGTATGATCCTCCTTGTTATAGGAGTTCATGTATAAATTCGCACCTTTTTGATAATACGGAGGGTCCAAATAAATAAATATTTCTTGTTTCTTTTTATCTATGTTTTTTATGAAATCTACACCATCATAATTCGAAATGGTGRTTCTATCACGGAATGATGCTATTTTTTTTATTCGATTTATTAAGTCCAGCTTATTAAACCTAGCATCAATTTTATATTTTCCTTTCTGTTTATAGCCCCCAATGATCCCACCTTTAATTACACCAGAAATATTAGTTCTATTTAGGTAAAATGTTGACTTCGCCAATTCTAAATAATCAACATCACTTGAATTATTCTGAATGTCCTTATAATAACGCCAAGTCAGAACATCGACAGGAACAGTTTCTATCCACTGACAAAATTCCACAGAATTTTCTAGGACAGCTTTCCAGAACGAATAAATAGATCGGTCCAAGTCATTTATATAAATATGGTTAACGTGTTCACTAAAAAGCAATCTTAAAGCAAGCCCGGCACCACCAGCATATGGTTCAGCATAGCTAGCTCCAACCATGCTATTTTCGTAAAATAAATTGGAAACAAACTTAAAAATACAGTTTTTTCCACCAGGATATCTTAGTGGAGAGCAAAAAGGACTGGCTTTCATTTGTCAGTACCATGCGAAATAGTTAGCATAGCGCCAACAATAACTGAAATTGCAATCGTTTGTTCTGTATTTGCCGTAGCAGTATAATCATGAGCTCCACTTTGCAGAAGTTGAACCAAACTACTCTCAGTGACATTCTGGCTTGATAGGCTAGTCTTAGTATTTTGATCTAATTTAGCCTTTGCCCTTTTAAAATATAAATCTACATAAGGGGCTAATTTCTTATCTTGATCTTTGGCAGCGGCCTCACAAAGCAACCTCATTGACATTCTTATCAGTTTTGGAAACGAGCTAGATAAGGTTGACTTGTTCGTCAAATAAAATTGGTGAAGATCGCACATGTCTCTATACAAATCTGCAACATGCCCATAACGCAGATATAACTTCTCACCAAAAAAATGTTTTTCTTTGAGCTTTGTTCGTCTTGTTAATCTTTTTTGCTGCTGTGATGCTGGAGTTGGTTCTCTATATTCATTATTTTTATCAGCATAAGGTTTTAGGTTTTTAGATGCGCTAACATTTGCGTCAATAACCCTGCGAATTTCGGGTGACAAAACTTCGTATGTTTGCCCCCGGCTTGCACGGGTTGTGATATCTTTGTTTCTAATTTTTTGGGCGATATCAGAAAAAATTTGATCTGTTTCGTTTGTGTTATGTATGCTTAAGAGGCTTCCATCCCTTACAGATAGACCTAATTTTTTTAAAGTTTCTTCTTTCAAAACCTCTTTTTTCACAAAGCCTTTGTTCATATCAGGATTAGAACTAATTAGGCCAGTAGCCTCCTCGATAGACAAAAAGATACTTTTGCTATGTCCCATGTGTCTGTGAAGGAAAATGTCTCTCTCCAATGGTTGCCAAGAACCAGAGTCAGCGTGTTTTCTCAGTACATTTTCCAAAGCTGTTTTCTTATCACAAACATTACAGGGGATTTCTAACGGATAGGATGGTGCATCGGTTGGGCTAAGGCCCTCTGTAGTTAAAATCCCATGTTTGATTTTCCCTAAAATAACACGTCTATTTCCATCAAAGACCACAGGGATATCGTTATAAAAAACTATGGTTGGCAATTCACTTGAGTCGAAATGCGGCCCCATTTCACTCGCAAACTTTTTCAAGTTCCATTTTGTTTTATGATGGCTCATCGCTTTAAAAAGTATGTCTTGATCAGAAGCATCAGTATCAATTGGATCTCTTGGATTTTCGGTCCATAAGACTAAATCTTTTAGATTGATATGCTGTATAGATTGTGAGTTCATCTTTTTTACTCTCTGAATAGTACACCGCCCACAAAAAGGGCTCAGTGAAGATCTAGGGTTGTCTCAAAATGCTGATATAATTCATCAAAATCTGCTTTGAATTTTTCAACTTCTTTTGCATTTACAGCCGACCACTCATTGATAAGCTTTACGCTTCCTTTGCCCCAATATTCTTGCTGGGAACGAAACCATTCTTTTGCTTTTTTTCTATCCTGATTGATTTCAGCAAGACTAATATCTTTAAATACAAAATCTTTTCTGTATCCATTCCAAATTTTGTTCCAGACAGGGGATGCATCGGGCAAATCGTGTAAAAATTCAGCAAGCAACTTCTCTGGAGAGACTTTACCCGGAAGCATCATAACATTTTTTAATTTTTTAATTTTAGCCATCGCTTTTTTCTCAGCGCGGACATCCCCATCAAGAGCAATGATCGATTGAGGAAAGCTAAAGCTAGGTATTTTTCTGTTTGCTAAATCGATTAATTGAGAACAACCAAGAGAAAAATCCAGAAACTTCAAATTTGAGGCTTTTCTTTTCAATAGTGCCTTAAAAAAGATCGTACATTCGTCATCTTCAGAAAAAACCATGATTTTATGAGATTTTGGCGAACCTGCCATAGTGATATTTAATCTGTGTTTAATATCTTCGTAAGTTAGATTCTCTGTTGGACGAATGTTATTATCTACTCTATCCAAATAAATAACTTTTACCTTATCACTCTGCCCCGTAGCATGTGCATATTCACAAGATTTTTCTATTATTCCTAGCGAGTGCGTAGTAAATATAATTTGAATTTTAAATTTTGATGCAAAGGTTCTTAAGGCATCTAGCAACTTTAATTGTGATGCGGGGTATAACGTTGCATCTAGTTCATCAATGACTAACAAACCGCCTTGGTAGCTTTTGGCATGTTTTTCTTTTAGCCGCTTGAACGAGAGTATGGCCAGTAGAATTTTGCCTATATTATCTTGCCCTGCAGAATTCATTTTCCAATCGTAAAAGTCGGTATTTACCCCAATTGTATTTTTTTGCCTACTTGCTAAATAGTCTGCATTAGTCATTATTAGGTTGTTTGTGCATAAAACTTTATTGTGCCAATCGTTGAAAAACTTAAATTCTTCAGTCGACAATGTAAACTGACTACTTGTATCAAGTTTTACATCCTCTCCTATTGGAAACAATCTGGAAAGACTTAAATAAATGACTGGCCGCTGTATATATCCGGACCCTTTGCTTCGGTCACCTTTTTTCCAGAAGCGAATATCTTGGCTACCACTACGTTTCATACTTTCAACAGTAAATTCGTCAACACCCACATTCGTTAAACTCAATGTCCACTCATGTGCTTTTGGGGTATCAAATTTAGTCGAAAGTTTAAATTTTTCAGCAAAGCCAGATCTATAACTTCCTCCACAGAGGGGAAGCTCACCATGCATAGGATTTGTTTTATCTGATATTGAAAACGGTTGGCTTAGTAAGCCAAGTAAAGTTGTCTTCTGAGTGCCATTTTGCCCGGCAATCACAGTTAGTTCATTTCCCAGTGAGAAAGCAACATCTTGAAATCCACGAAAACGACTTATAGAGATTCTATTTATAATCATTTGCCACACCCCAATGTTTTGGTAGCGCAATTATATTTAGATTCATATAGAAGTAAAATGGTAAGTTAAATTATACATAGTTCTTCCACCTTGAAGCACCAGTCAAAAGCGTGAGAACTGCATTGTTTTGTTTTTTAGTACTTACACATGCCGTTGTGACAAGTTTCCCCCCTAAACAACACCGCTTGCATAGAAGAATAGGGCATAAACATACTCATTTGATTCCCCTGATCGTGAAGTACGCGTACGTCATAATCACGTCCCTAATTCTTAGGCACAACTCGCGGATCATTTCCTAAATCCGTCCATAAATATTCACGGCTGTGCCTTGGGAATTCACGCCAGACTTGAACCGTTTTATCTCTGATAAAGATTGTCCAAGTTTGTGCGTTTCGGGCGAGCTCTCCTTGCTCTATATCACCGGAAAATGCCGTAGGTGTGAGAAGGGTGACATTGTATCCACCATCCGGGTCTCGAACTGATTTTGAGCGTATAGCTTGAAGTTCTGCGGATCGGGCGATATCGGCTATGTCTTGGCATGCCCTGTAATCAACCGGGTCTTCCCATAAGGCTCTTTTTTGATCAAACGGAGACTGCGTTAAATCAATATGGGATGCTGAACAATTCACCGGGAAAGCTGTTTTCTCAACGGGGCGTGAGGGAAGGGTTGTTTCTGGGGATTCCAAATAAAAGAGTAATTGTAGGAATGCTAATTCAGCAATCGCCGTTTCGGCACTTTCAGCACCATAAAACGCACCGTCTTCTTGTCCAACCCGTCTAAACCGAGAACCCGTAGGCTCAGGCCCGTAACGAAAAGGCGTGAACAGTAAAAAATCCAGTTCAGAACAATTTTCGGGTATAGGCGGCTTTGTTTCTTCCAAAATAGATTCAAGGATATGCTGTTCCTCATCCCCATCTGTAATGCGCGCTGTGGCCTTAACCGATTGCACTTCGACAACACGCCAAATCGGACCTTCGTAAAGGGAGGATTCAGATTTTACCTCTTCTACTGTCCACATAAGCAAGTGTCCTTAATAAGCCTTGAATAGATTGAATGAGGTCGACAGGCCTTCCTTGCAGGACTGTGTTATTAGCTTGCATCCAAGTTTGTGATGTCGTGTCATCGCCGCCTGATATTGCATCCAGACTTCTAAACAAGCGTACAAAAAAAGCCGCAAGTTCAAATTCTTTGCCCGTCCTTTTGAGACAGTACCCATCATCTTGAAACATTCGCGAAACAGTACTCGGAGAACTCCCAATGACTTTGGCTAGAATTTTTTGGGATACACACATGTGACTTGCGGCACGTGTTAAGGCTCGCGTTAAAACAATTTCCTCCGCGTATTCTCCTGCACGATCTTGAAGAACATTCTGCGCCATGACTTCCTCCGTATATTTCTCTTGAAATAAATATAGGCCTTAATTTCCTAAGAAACAACTAAAATAATGAAGATTCTGGGCGATTCGCATCCTCTACTGCTTTTTTGAAACACAAAAAAACTAACGCTCCATACCATCCCTGCGATTTTGACCTTGGCTCCTTTTCTTTGATATCACGTCTTCATGCCGCCTTTTCAATAAAGTTGCCCCAACCGCCGACAAAATGTCTTTTGTTTTTTGAGCGGCTTGTTGGACATGATTCTTGACGACATGGTGTGCGAGTTTTGCCAAATGCAGGGCCTGATTTGCAGCTTTGATGATGCGGAGTTTATTTCCTCGGTCCGTTTTAATGCCGCGCCGTTCCATGGCATTGGCGGATACGCCCAAATGAAACGTTGGGGCGGCTTCGATATTTCTGCTTTTGTGGCTTCGATGGTCAATGCGTTCTTCGACTTGGGCACGTTCTAAATGTTGGTTTGCAATCTCGGCCCATTTTGAACGAACTTCAATAACGGCCCCGGATTTTTTGTCGTCCAATTCCCGCGTTTTCTTGCCAAAACCTTTGCCAGATATTTCTCGTGTTGTCGTCAAAATATGAGCATGATAATTTCGTTGATCGCCTTCTTTGTGTGGGGCATGGATCGACATATCCACGCCCACGCTAAACCGTTCAACCAGCCATAAATTGAAATCATGAACGCATGCCTTTTGTTGAGCGGGGTCCAGTTCAACAGGCAATGCAATTTCATATTCCCGTGCCGTCACGCTGTTCTTTCTTGTTTCCGCCGCCTCGGCACTGTCCCACAACGCGTTGCGTTCGGACAGTTCAACGGGGGCGGTTTTCGAAATTACAATTTCGGAAAATACGACACCCTGTTTTCGGGTGTAGTCGTAAATCTGCCCGGTGCGATCATCAACCAATTTAGAGGCCGAGCGATAGGCCGCCGCCGCAACAGCACTTCGGCCCGTGCTGCGTTTAACGGTCTTGATGGAGAGATGGTAGATTGCCATGTTTTCACCTGTCGTCAATTCGTCTGTCGTAAAAAAGGGTGCAGGGATTGATCCTTGCCGTACGCAAACTCGAAGAGTTTGCATAAGTGCGCCCTTCACTCCCTTTGTCGTTCGGGTTGCCTTGAATTTTTCAGAAAATTAAAGGATTAGACGACAGGGGGAATTTTGAAGTTTGGAGAACTCAACGCCAGCAAACGAAGCCTGATCCGTCTTGTTTTTCGCTCCACCGGGCACCAAAATATTTGCATCCAATTTCGGTCGAAAGGATAGAACCTGATCGCGTGACATAGATGCCACCGAGAAAGGCCATAGCAATACTGAAAAGTAGGACAAGAATAAAAACGGACATCACAAACCATGATGAAGTCTCCTGTGCTACGACAGCAATTTTCGCGGGCTCTACCGTAGCCTTTAATTCACCCGCAATATTTTGAAGGTCCAAAATTTTATTATTCAAACGATCAATCGTTTGTTTTGTGGCAATGTTCGCCCCATCGTATGCACTTTCTTGAACAGCTTCGATGTCTTCGGCTTTGATTCGTGGATGAGGGGACGCAGACCGAGCCGCATGCACTTCTGCGGTCAGTCCTGCGACACCACCCTCAATATTTTCAAGCATGGCGATAATGGATTGAACAGGATCATCAGACATGCCAATTCTCGAATACTTTTTTCTCGTTATCAGAAAGTGATTCGATGCGT
>NVTL01000032.1:15280-33500 GCA_002401565.1 Rhodospirillaceae bacterium | reverse complement strand
GCCGGTGTTGTCGTCCCATTTGATTTCTCCTTACTCAGTCTATGAATAAGCCAAAATCCTCTCATTGAACATGGACCACTTTTCGGGGGGCACGCCAGCTCACCTGACCTAAAATGTGTATATCGCCGGGCGTAAGGCGAGTATCCGCATAAGCGCGGGCAGGTACTACTGAATGACGACCTACTGCTGTAATTATGAGTGTCTTATTTTCTCCCATGGCTCAGCCCTCACTTAATGGCTGGTTAGGGGTGTTATCTTGCTGTTTAGCATCTAATCTCTGTCGATCAGCACGCTCTTCTGCCTTTGTTCGACGGCCTTTACGTTTCGTTTTACGAGAACCACCGCGGCCAATATTTATATTTTCTTCACTTCCTTCTCCGTGCATCCATGCCTGAGTTTCAGTAATTGGATAAATGGTACAACTATAACCAGCTGGTTTAATGCACGGCGGTCCCACCTTGCGCTTTGCCATTTGGGACAACGCCGCGACTGAGATGCCGGTTATGATGGAAATTTGTTTACGGGAATAGAACTGACGTTCAACTTCACAGACAGACATGAGACACTCCTAATGTCTATTAGTCTGAGTATCATGTAATATAACATGCGCATCAACGCGTACCCGCAATTCACCCCACCTACATTAATGGATGTAGATAGTTACCGTGAGTGTTGGGGCTAAGAAGCAAAGTAGCATGGTAAAACAGATAAACTATCAATATATCAAACATCGTCACATGTCAAAACCAAATAGACTTTGGTACATATTTGGTGCACTCATAAATTAATCATAAGTCGCATACATATCATATATATCATAGGCAATATAATATAATTAAGTAATTTCAATGAGTTAGAGAATCCCTCCCAGAGCCTGCATGTGTGTACTAGACGCACGCTCGCCCTCCGAAGGCAGAGGTCTCGCGTTCGAATCGCGACGGGTGCACCATTTTTTCCTTTAAAAACCAATGTATTAAGCTTCTGGCAAGATTTAGAACTTGCCAGAAGTACGCAGAATAGACGCATAACTCATCATTTCTGCTCGGGTCTTGGCCTACGACACCTTCCTATTTGGGGGTGTGCCTAATGACCCAGCCTCTTCCATTTAACAAAGTCAAATTACAATGGTTAGCACTGTTAAGCCAAGATAATGCCTTAAGTTCCACGGCCATCGTTATAGCTCTTTACATCATAACCGTTCATTTCAACCAAATTAAAGGTAAGGCTTGGCCATCCTACGCGACGATTGCCARGGCAACGGGTAAGACCGTCAAAACAGTTCAACGGGCCATTCATGAATTGGATGGACGCTGGCTTAACGTCAAGCGAGGGAATGGACTTGGACATTCATCAGAGTTTTCTCCAAACGAAATATCAATTCAAGCCGCCACTGCCATGTGTAAAAAGCGTGACAATGTTGTCTCCCTTCACCCCGTAGAAGGGGGACATAAACATCCCCAAAGGGAGACATTTTTGTCTGAAAAAGGTGGTCAAAAATGTCCACCAAACCCAGAGACAGAATCCAGAAATGAAATAAGAGCACGATTATTCGTCGAATTTGACAGTGCTCAGGCCCTCAGCTGGAATGAATGGCTGTCTATTTACGACATGGAATGCTTGGAGACCCTGTTCCCCACGGTCATTCAATATAGTCGTTCAGGGTGTTATATGCCCTCACGCTATCCCCCAACCTGCCCCGACGAAATAAAAGTCATTTTGCAATATTTGCAAAGTGTTTGCACACGTATGGAATTCACCTCAACAAATTAAAAAAGGAACTTTACACATGGCTAAAATCAATTTTATCTTGCAAGGAAAAGGCGGTGTTGGGAAATCCCTCGTCTCATTCTTTTTGGCTCAATATTTCAAAAACCAAGGCCAAGAAACGTTATGTTTTGACACAGACCCCGTCAACCATACCTTTGCGTCTTTCCCGGCGTTAAACGTACAATCCTTTGACCTCTTGGAAAATGGCCGGATTATTGAACGTGCATTTGACCAGTTTGTAATGGCATTGATTGAAGCACCAAAAGATGCCGCCATAGTCATCGACAATGGTGCATCGACGTTCTTGCCCCTATGCGCCTATCTCAAAGAAAATGACACAATTTCATTATTGCAAGAACAAGGTCACGAGGTTCTATTGCATTCTGTCATCACTGGAGGACCATCCATATTGGATACTATGAATGGCCTTCAAGCGTTATTGGTCAATTTTCCAGATGTCCCTATTGCCGTGTGGCTAAATGAATATTTTGGTCGTACCGAAATTGATGGTGTAGCTGTTGAAGATTCAAAGCTGGTTAAGAAATTCTCAGATCGCGTTCATGCTTTTATTCATATTGGGCAACGCAATAACGATCTTTTTTCTCATGATTTTGACAACATGCTCAAGAAACGGCTGACGTTTGAAGAAGCCAGACACGACAGTTCAATCTGGATTTTAAACCGCCAACGTTTAGTCATGATTCAGCGTGAAACGTTTGAGCAAATTTATCAAGCCAACTTGTAAATTTGACGACAGGAAATTCAATGATGAAACATGAACTCGAAGCCACCCCTGAATCCATTCAGAAACATATTGAATTATTACAATCCCGCTCGATTATCAATTTGAATGATATGGAAAAGAAAATTCTAGAAGCACGGATCGACAACCTCAAAATGGCCCTGAAATTATTACAGGCAGAAACACGGGAGCCGGGACATGCCTAACCAAATTCGTAGTGCCACCATCAAGGGCCATGTGACACCAGACGAATATGATCGCCTCAAGGCAGATGCAGAGCGGTTTAATTTCACCATGTCAGATTATGTRCGCCGRATTATGACGGMWTTTAARATTCCYCAAAGTRTCGTTGATGCSCGYGCAATYACAGACYTRTTTAARGTCAGTGCWGAYTTGGCGCGRYTGGGRAACCTGTTCAARATGGCTTTRAATGATGAAGATTTTCAGGGTTCATATTCCGAYACGGTRCAGATTCGARAATTAATCAATGACATTGAAAAAACACGTMAWTGTYTGTTCWATCAAATCCGAACCTTGTCGAAAAAATAGAACCATGTGAGCATAAAACATAGGTTCTTTCACCTTTCAAACTATACCACAAAGTGATATAGTATTTGYAATAATGGAAACACATAAAATCGAGTGTTTTATTCAATGGACGGATATAAATTGGGTGCTGGTATGTTGTGATGACAAAACAAAAACATAATCAAATTTTAGATGCTGTCCATGAAACGGCTCAAGACCTGCACAAAGCTGGTTTGGTCGCTGATACGACCTTACGAGAATTTAATGCTCTGTGTCTTCCCCCTGTCCCGGATTATTCGGCACAAGAAATCAAAGCCATTCGTGAACGTTACCGGGTGTCCCAAGGTGTGTTTGCAGCCTATCTAAACGTTGGCAAAACAACTGTCAGCCAATGGGAACAAGGGGCCAAGCATCCCCGTGGGACATCTCTTAAACTTCTAAGCCTCGTTGATCGAAAGGGCTTGGAAGCCGTGGCCTGATGACAATTTCAGGTCATAAACCCAAACCTTAAAAGAAATCATCCGCTTTACAGGATGGGTCAAATTGAAATCCAACGAGTGGTTTGCTGTCTGTTTTGGGTTGAGTGGTTTGCTTTGAGTCCTGAGCAATAGATGACTGCGTAGTGTTCTTGACATGCACTGAATTTATATCCCCAGACATCATTTTTAGCTTATCTCGGATGGGCTGGAGTTGACGGCGAAAGCTGTTGTAGGTGACCGTTACTCGACCCGATTTTAACAAGGCATCATGAATTTGTTTCATGGGGACACCGCATCTCAATTCGCTTTCAATATCTTCTTTTGCCGCAATGACTTCTATGCGCGCCAGTCCCCAAAGTGTCATTTTTTACGTCCTTACAAAACTTTTCATAGGCTGAATAATATCACTAAGTCTCTGTAAAATATACCATACATAAAATAAAACGAAGATGATCGAAAAGAAACGGAATTTACACTGTCGTATAGGGGGCAGGACATGGAAAGTGGGCCACTTTCCGCTCTGCCCACATTCGTGGGGGGCTTATTCGCACGGAGTGCTCAACGGGTTATCTTTGAATAAATATCATTTGGTAGTCACATTCCTTGCTATCATTCACGTGAGCTAAATCCAAGCAACTAACATATATCAACAATTTGTTAGTCAATGTCTTGCTTGTTCTGCCCATGTTAGCTACTTTGGGATAAGTAACAAAATATGGGAAAACATGAGTAATGAGTCTGCAGCAAAAAAAGGGGCGTATTGGTAAGCATGTCAAATGYTCCGTCGTAGGCGGCGAACACTACTTGGCCTATGTTCCGCAAAACYTGCCCCCTGTCCCACCTTTGGCAATGGATGATCTTTATCCGCTTCTGGACCAAGCAAATACGGCCCTCGGTCGGTTAGATGGCATGAGCATGGTTTTACCCGACTCTTCCTTATTTCTTTATATGTACATTCGCAAAGAAGCCGTGCTTTCTTCGCAAATTGAGGGAACGCAATCATCGYTATCAGATCTTCTWCTTTTTGAAACAGAAGAAGCCWTAGGYGCACCTATGGATGATGTTATGGAAGTTTCTTGCTATGTTTCAGCCATGAATTATGGTCTTGAGCGGTTAAAAGACTTTCCAATGTCTTTGCGCCTTATTCGTGAAATCCAYGCCAAGTTGATGAACAATGCAAGGGGCGGGAATAAAATGCCCGGCGAGTTTCGTACTTCACAAAATTGGATTGGTGGCYCGCATCCGAATAATGCCCGTTTTGTTCCACCGCCTCCCGAACAGCTTATGGAATGCCTTGGTGCATTCGAGGGTTTCTTGCATGATGAAAATGTCAAACTCCCCGCTTTGGTYAGRGCYGCTTTGGCACACGTGCAATTTGAGACGATCCATCCATTCCTAGATGGTAATGGCCGCTTGGGAAGGTTGCTCATAACATTCATATTATGTATGGAAGGCGTTCTAAAAGAACCTCTGCTTTACCTCAGCCTTTATTTTAAGGCTAACCGACAAGAATATTATGATCATCTACAATCGGTCAGAGAAACGGGCGACTGGGAATCTTGGATCAAATTCTTTTTAACGGGTGTTATTGAAACGGCCACACAGGCAACGGAAACAGCACAAGCGATTATCGCTCTGTTTAATGCCGATCGTGCCTCCATTGAAGCATCCGGAAAATCAACAGCCGGTGTCTTGTCCATTCATCAATTTTTACAGCACCACCCCATTACCAATACAACCAAAATCAAAAAGGCATGCGATGTGTCGTTACCAACTGTATTGCGCAGTCTCACAGTATTGGAAAATTTAGGAATTGTGCGTGAGATTACGGGCAAAGACCGCAATAAAATTTTTGCCTATCAAGAATATCTCCACATATTGAACAAAGGCACAGAACCTTTCACMRKYTARAKMMWTKTKTKSSKWTSMMTMMMWATAAASMWAKWTCWTCKWWWRAAWAMRGATTTAGCCCTGTCGTAAGGGGGCAGGATAGGTAAAGTGGCCCACTTATGCTTCTGCCAAGCCTTCGGCATGGGGCTTATTCGCATGGTGTGCTCAACATTAAAAAATAGAAAGAAATACTTGTGGAGAATTAAGTGAGCTTTCCCTTGCGCCACTTATTCAACAGCGAGTTTTTTATCTGAAACGACCAACAGCGCTTCGTTTTTTCGCCCTAATCTGCAACTCGGTTTGGCGGATAGCGTGCTAGGATAAGCCCATTGGAGATGGCAAGGGCTCCCTTTTCTCCATCAAATGAAAGCATGACTGATGAAGAACTCAAAAAGGAAATGATCCGGCAAACTATGTCGGAGCTGGGGAAACGGAGTGCTGCTAGGGCAAGAAAGAGGCCCGTACATTAAATCAATCTCAGACAGTGAGTATATTATGTCTAGGCCCGCTTACCGTTGGAATGGCGGGCCTAGATTCTTTTCACGATACAGTTATTTTGACCGTAAAGTTTAATGCCTAGAAAGACTTCCCTCGTTACAGTTTGAGTGATATTTTACTTTCAGTTAATGATGCAACATGGTTCTTTGTAAAAGAGGAGAGGTACACAAAGTTTTATGATCGATGAAATCCCACTGATCCCAGAGGTGCCTGAAGCACTCAAAGCTGCCTTTCGTGGACGAGTGTCAATGACGGCGTAAAAAGGGACCACGATTCCGGAGTAAAAGGTTACCACTTTGGCAATGGTAATGCTGTGATGGTGCAGGTATGATCCAGCCCCCTGGAATTCCAGGGGGCTGGATCATTTCGATTTTCTTGGGCTTTGACTATCTTGCTTTATTGGCTCGGCTTTGTTTGAGACGGAAGCTTTCGCCGTTCATTTCCAAGATGTGTATGTGGTGGGTTAAACGGTCTAAAAGTGCCCCGGTGAGACGTTCTGAACCGAATGTTTGGGTCCATTCTTCGAACGGCAAGTTGGACGTGATGATCAGCGAGCCTCGCTCGTAACATTGCGAGATGACTTCGAACAGAAGTTCTGCGCCAGTTTTTGAGAGGGGCACGAATCCCAGTTCGTCGATAATTAACAAGTGCTGGCTCGCCAGGTTTTTCTGTAACCGCAAAAGGCACTTCTCATCGGCGGCCTCGATCAACTCATGAACGAGAGCGGCGGCGGTGACAAAGCGCACCTTGAGGCCCTTTTGACACGCCGCCAATCCCAACCCCAAGGCGATGTGCGTTTTGCCTGTGCCGCTGGGACCGAGAGCTATGACGTTCTCAAAACGATCCAGATATTCACATCGCGCCAATTCCAGAACCTGCGTTTTGTTCAACGAAGGCATGGCCTTAAAATCAAAGCTGTCGAGGCTTTTGATGGCTGGGAATTTCGCCGCTTTAATGCGCCGTTCAATCATCTTGCGCTCACGCTCAATCATTTCCAATTCGGCAAGCCTCGACAGGTACTGAACATGGGTTTTGTTTTCTGCTGCACATTGCTTCGCTTGTTTTTCATGCTCTGCCATAAAGGTTGGCAGACGCAGTTTTTTGAGGTGATGATGCAGTAAGATTTGTGGGACATCGGTCATTGTACGGCTCCCAATAACGTCATGTAGCTGGCGGGGTTGGTGGTTCCCACCGTTGCTTTGGGCAGGAACGGATAGATATCCATGTTGAGTTTGGGCGGGCGTTTGTCGACCCGGCACAACACCAAGTGTTTGATCGCGTCATAGCCGATGGCACCCATATTGAGGGCTTGCTTGATCGCCCCGTTCACGTCGTCCATGGCGAATGTTTCCATCAGGCGCAAGACCTGCACAAATTCGCGTTTACCTTTCTTGCCCATGCGTCGTTCCAATAAGCGATATAGGGTGGCAAATTCTGCTGGCAGGTCCCAGTTCTTTAAGGGTGCTGCTTGATCCAAGGCCCCGATTTTTTGCTCCAACAACGCCAGGTAATGCAAGGGGTCAAAGACCATATCATCCTTGTCGTAAGAGCGTTTGTGCTGGGCGATGATATCCGCACCACAAGCGATCACCACGCGATCAACGTAGCCCCGCACCTGAACCTCGCGATGGCCATAGGCCGTTGGCACCGAGTAATCATTGCTCCGATAGCGTACCATCGATAAAGAATTGACGCGGGTGGCGACGGTCTCACATGGGTCGAACGCCACACGGGGCAATGCCATCAAGCCATCCAAGTCGCGCAGCAACTTCTCACCAATGGTTTGTTTTGATCTTTGTGGCGTATCGTTTTGGCGTTTCAAACAGCATTGCTCCAGATGGATGTTCAGGTCATCGTAAGTCGCAAAACGAGGAATCGGGACCATGAAGTTACGGCGGGCAAACCCGACCATGCCTTCGACCTTGCCTTTGTCGTTACCACGGGCAGGACGACCGAATTTATCTTGGAATAGGTAATGTGATTGTAGCCGGGTGAAGGTTTGGGTGCGCACCCGTTTACCGCCGCCCAAGATCCGTGCCACGGCAATTTTGGTGTTGTCGTAAACAATCGACAACGGCACCCCGCCAAAAAAGGCAAACGCCGCCACATGACCATCGCAAAAGGCTTCCGTGGTCTCGCGAGGATAAGCTTTGATGAAAACACCGTCACTATGTGGCAAACTCATCGCCAGATAATGAACCTTTTGCTCCACGCCGCCAATAACGGCGAGAGCTTCGCCAAAATCCACCTGAGCATGACCGGGATCATGGCTCAACGGGACAAAAACTTCCTTGTTGCGCTGCTTACACCGGCGCACATAATCGGCGACAATAGTGCGTTTGCCCGTAAAACCGTATTCATCACAAAGCCGCTCAAAAATGCGCTTCGCCGTATGACGTTGCTTCTTCGGACAAGCTTGATCATCTTTGAGAATTTGATCAATAAGGTTGGTAAAACCATCAAGTTTTGGCCGACGAATAACATCTTTACGCCGATAACCTGGCGGTTCCGCATGGCTCAACATTTTCTTGATGGTTTTGCGACACACCCCAAATTGACGCGCCGCCTCTCGTTGGCTCAATCCATTACGATGACAGGCCAAACGAACTTTGTTGTAAATATCCACAGAATACATTCCCGGCCCTTCTCAAAACGAAAGGCTCTACAGTGGCGACATTTTACGCCGCTACAATCAGAAAATCTGACCGCTTCTGTGGGGTACTATTGCTCCGGAATTTACAGATCAGCTTTCTCGAGTGGCGACATCCAATTTTGAAGAAGCTTCTCGACTTCTTTGGGATGCTTATCATGGCCTGCAGATATACGATTTAAATCTATCTTCAGCTTTCCAGTTTGTCCTTTATTTACGTGGCAAAATGTATAGACGAAGCTTTTTATTAATTCGCCTATGGATGGAATAGGGGGAAGATTTGACTTTGTCATATTTTTACTAACTTTGAATAGATGGAAACCCCGCACCGTGGGGTGCGGGGTTATGGGGGTTAATCGTCAGAATTTTTGTCCCAATCATCGGGGCGTTCATCATATCCCCGCGATTCCCAATAAGCGTCATTGTTTTCATTAAGCTGGTTGGAGTGATTGTCATCGTCTGCTTTTGAAGTGTCCGTATCGATAGAGCTTGTCATGTGTCATTCCTTTGTACTTATTGTTTTTGGTAGGAGGATAGCTCCCACCCGATAACATAAGGAATTATCATTTTAATTAAGCCCTGATGACGGGAACAAGAAAATAAATTTTTGCATATACACTGTTTAGTGGCTTAAAAATTACTAGGCCGTTTTTATGTGCGGGGGCTACTTTATTGAAAAATCTTGATCAACCGTAAATATGCCAAAATATCTTTTGAGCACCGCATTTATCTCTTCACTTTTGTATCCGAGATAAATCGAGAACGACTACATCGATGCAGTTATGCAGCTCTTTCGGCATGTGTGATATGATCTCTTGTTTAAGATCGGCAGGAGTTTTGATATCAACGTTTTTCTTGTTGGCTACTTTTTCTTCTTTTCCAAACCACAGAACGAGATAAATACCCTGCAGTGCTGCATTTGGATGGTGTGAATATCGTGTGTAAAGCTGTTCTTCCGCCGCGCTAAATAAGAGCTTATGCCATTGCCCTTTGACTTCTATTGTCAAAAGGTTTTGTGTTCCATCAATTGAAGTTTCAGCAGTAAAATCACATCGCTTACTATCTGCCATATGTTTTTCTATAGGCATCAATATATCAAGCGGACTAAGGCGAGGATTTAGGTAGTCAACGATTCGGTTTCTAGCAGTATTTTCATCAATTCGGTTTCCATTTTCATAGAATGAATCCAATGGATCTGTTTCTGCACCGTTCAGCCAAATTTGCATATCCTCTAGTTGTTCTACCATCAGCGCCCGCAAATCTTCTACCGATGAAACACGGTTATAATCGAAAAAATCTGAAACTTCTTTTGGTGTGGGTGCTTTAAAATCTCGTAACGCTAATTTACGAGCGGTTTCACTCTTCRAATGGAGTGCGGTATTGTGAAAATCTATAAATCTATAATCAGACAATATCTTGTCTAATACTTCACTTGCCTTATCTGGTTCATCAGAAGCTACCTTCCAAATTAATGACGAAAGATATCTATATGCTGTTTCTTCCGGGGGGTCTCCTGTTCCATAGGAACTCGGCAAGTTAACCTTATGCCAGACACCAATAAAGCTATCCAAAATTATAAAAATTTTACGTGCAGATAAATTAGGCCAATCTACATGCGACCCAAAACTTTTCCTGTCCGTAACGCTAGCAATATCAAGTAGGGCATCGGGATAATATTGCATATCACCCCATATAAAACCTTCAATTTCATCACAAAAAACAAAAGCCCGAAGATACCAAAAGTCTCGCTGATTATTTTGCTTTTGAGTTGGTGATCCAGTGGGCCAATTATCATGTAGTTCTCGGCATTTTTTATGAATAAAATTAACCAATTTTTTTCTATCGCCATACTGAGCAGTAAGTTCAAGTAATGTATCCACTGCACTCAAAGGCATTTCTGGATATTTTTCTAACCATTCAAGAGGTGTACACTCCTGCAGTGGTGCAAATTCTGGCTTATATTTGAGCCACCCAACATTTGTATGGTGCTCATCCTCTATGACTAACTGAGGCTCAATGTATTCTCGTGCATAAAGCTCAACATCACTGGTTTTTTTAAAGATATGCTTGTTAATTTCGTGTTCGAACGAAGTTTTTTCATCTTCAGTAATTGCTGAATAGCTTACGTCCGTGTCAGTCTTTACGATCCGTAGAATCTCAACATCTATTGCATCAAGGTTTCCCATCTTTCTGAATACAGCTAAACAAGATGCATGAAGTATTATTACTTGATGTAGAGTGCTGTTTTTCAGAGACGCCAAATGAGTTAAAGTAGGAAGATCCTTTGATATAAGGGGAAATGCATTTAGGAGTGCATTCTCGGGAAGATTTAGCTCACCAACACGTTTGAGATTTTTTTCAGGATCATCTAGGTAATTAAATGCAAAGATTCTCAGCCACCCCAAATGCTGACCAGCCTCTATAAATGCTCGATTAGCATTAAAGTAATCGAGCTCTGCTTTTTTTGCCTTCTTCTTCTTTTTTGCTTGATTACGATTGGGTCTGTATCTGGGATTTGGGTGCGTCTTGGCAAACTCTTTTTCCGCCTTATTTTGTTGAGCCCATGCTTTCATAAATTTTGGTTTTAGGAGTGCATGCTGATGTGCCTGAACTCGTAAAGGATCAGACTCTTTTTTATTTTGACTATGTGAGGGACAAAAGGCTCTCCACAATTCAACATTATTTTTCTCAAAAGCGTATTCAAGATATATTTTATAATCTTGAGCTTGGATAAGCATGCCCGAATGACAACTTCCCCACAGAAAAGTGCCCCGTATTTTCCATATTTTATCACGGTCTGTTTCATCTCCAAATGCTAAAATATGTATGGCTTGGCGAAGTTCATCATTTGATTGCAATTTTTCTACAGAGCAATTTTGCTCAGGTAAGCCATTACCATCAAAATGCAGTGATTTTAACCAGCCCCATATCTGCTTAGGGTCATAATGCCCTGTTTCCAGCTTAAAAAACTGGTCCAACAAACGGGTGATAACCTTACTTATTCCATTTCGACAGAAACAATCATAAGCATCCTTTTTTTTGCAGGTGCATTTCAGGTTATGGCTAAGTTTATCAAGAAACCACTTAACGTCTATGAGAGTGAAATAACCATAGATTTGAGAAATCAAATAACTCGAACCGAACGAGCCTCTTTTTGTGTTTGGTTTCGTCGGATATTGTTTGGTAATTGCTTGTAGTAAGCTCAGAATATTTTCACGACCAATAACATCAGTACGAATTTCAGCAACAATTTCCGAAGCAAGTGTTAGTGCACCTAAGCTTCCCGACATGACCAATTCTGATAAGGTCGTAACGTGATCATAAGAGGGAATATTTAAAAGGTTTTTGATTGCATCTGAACGGGTATGCAATTCTTCCTTTTCATCTAGGACAATAGCTTTCAAGACATCCTCAAGATCCTTGATAACAGAAGAACCTTGAATAAGCTCGAGTAATAGCGATGGCAAATGACTATCATAATTTTTTGCTGATAGCATTTTTCTTACGTCAGCTATTGTATCGGGTGTGAAAAATCCTTTCACTGAAAATTTTCGCCAAATGTCTGCCCTTCGAAAATAAGGATCTGATTTGGCTAGGTCACTTAATTTAATAAGTAATCGACTCTTTGCTTTAGTCGTTAATTGCGATGGRTCGCCGTTGGCTAAAACGGCATATGGATCAAGGTCAATGCAACAAATTTGTGTTTCTTCTTTTGATAACGCAGCAAGCCATCCTAATAGCCCGCGCAGTTCATTCCTAACGACCCCATTAGGTGCGATTATTGACAAACAGCGTTTCAGTGAAAGTTGATCTTTACWGCCTCCAACCTTATTGGAAATATAACTAGCTGCACAATATTCCGCTACTATTCGATGAACAGGTTCATGCAATGAAGGGCTATCTGCGGGTTTGAAAAACCGACTGTCCAATAAGAAATTAAGCTTACTCGGCTCTATAGCGCTCAGATCAAATAAGAAAGGAAAGCTTTGATCCACTGAGCTTTCTCGTGAGGCGATCCCTGCAACTCCTGAAAACAAAAGTTTTGCAAAAATTTCCTTCGCATAACTTTCAATAACTTCAGAACTCGGTCTATTCTCAATAGGATTTTCGGGATTTTTCTCTTTTCCCATGCTCCTTATTGCATCGGCAAATACTTGAGCTTTAGATTCAAATTTTCGATCATTTTGGACATAGGCATCTGCAAACAATTGAAGAAATTGTGGATTGCCAAGTAATACGCTTAAATCAACGGAATTGGTTTGAACCAGAAAATCAGAAAAACTTTCATTCGAAACATAACTTTCGAATAATAATTTTTGTTCCTCTTCATCAAATGGCTCAAGGCGTACAGTTGTGGGATCAAGCCCTAAAAAGTCTTTAATTGAGCCAGCATTTCGTTCTTCATCCCACTCACTTGAGCGACTTGCAAAAATTACAAGTTTGGGCTGCGCCTTTGCTACCAAAGAAAATATTTTCTCTATTGCTGAACGATCAATTTTTGCAACTTCATCCAGACCATCAAGGATGATAATGTCTTGTTGCGTCAGAGCCTCATTATGTCGAAAGACACTAGCTCGTATGCGAGATGACTTAAGCTTTGTTGCAAAGCTCGAAAGCAACTCTGTTTTACCCGCACCCGGTTCAGCGAGCACCACAAGACAACTGGAAAGTTCCAGTGCTTGATCTTCGGTGACTGAGCCGTCTTTAAATTTTAGACGTCTATTTATGTAATTTAATGCAACCATTTATATACAATAAGTTGGCTTAACAAAATTTCCAAACAAATTGTTTCCTTAGTGGGCTAGCATTCTATTTATGTTACCCTAACGGTTCCCCTGTCTGGGTATCCGTGTTCATTATCGCGACGTTTCCTGTAGCCAAAAATTAATGCGTAGACTTAACCAAAGCTACCTTAGCTCTGGGTTTTGCGTATAATTTTTCCTTACAGAGCTCTTTGGCGCTAGACCCACAGCAATGCTTGCTGCTCTCTCTGTTATTTTACGAATTTTTTCTGCACGAATATCCATGCCTAGATGATCTTCCAATTGATCAGAAAGTTGTGAAAGGCTTTTGATTAGCCTTATTCGGTCATAATCTGCCGATTGTTTATCTATGAATGCTTCAGCTACCTTCCGGGCCTGAGCTTCTGCACTATCGTCGTAACCACGAATGAAATCGAAATCTTGATTAACCGGATTAATAACCGCGCAACGAAGTGCTTTTTTTAAGGTTGAGTAATTGTCCAGTTTGATAGCTTTTTCAGTTACATCCCCAAAGATCAATGGATTCTTGCGCATATGCCAATTTGCCAATGATTTATTGGGAAAGCTTATCGTTCCTTTCTTATTTTGGTAAGCCCCCTCACCTGCCATTTCCGCCCACGACAATACGGCCACCTCTGGGCTTATAAAACTCTCTGATACTAGACTTAAAATCTCCTGTAGTTCTGGTGGCACAGGCCGTTTTCGCGCCAATTTTTGCTTTAAACTTTTTTCTACCGGCAACAATTCACATTCACGGGCTTTGCGGTCTTTTTCAAACCTCTTGCGCAAAACCTGCAACTGATCCCTTTGCCGTAGGGCATTTGCATCTTGCTTTAAACGAATGTCCAGAGCTTCCGTAGCAACGCGAATATTCCCCATAATACCGGCGCCTTCAACGTCAACTTGCTGCCCTGATGCACGTAGAAAATTAACAAGCGATCCCCCGATTTCTAGTGTCGCGCGATCACGCCTTTCAAATTTTGCACAACGACGCTTTTCATAGGCCAAGCCCTGATTAATAAACCACATTGGTGTTCTTTTGGCAGGGTCAGTTTTCCGTTTTGTCATTCCGATTGATTTACTAGGGCGCAATGGCTCTTCGCCACGCAATATCTTTGCACGCGTATCCGCGCGGTCTTCTCTGAAGTCCGCGCTCACATCGAACCCACAAGCACGCAAACATTCCATAAAGGCCTGGCGCATGGCATGGCCATACTCACGGGTAAATCGAATACGCTTACCGGGATGAATCTCTGGATGAACGATCAAATGAGCATGAATACGATCCCGGTGCTCATCATGAACAGCCCAAATCACACGTTCTCCCATAAGACCGCGAAGCTGACACCCTGCGATGCCACCTGAAACAACATTTTCAAATTCCTCAACTGAAATTTCCTCATTTTGAGGCTTGCGAAAAGACCATGTGAGGTGAATCGCCTGAACATATTGGAGACGTTCAATGTCTTGCAACTTTTGAGCCTGGTCAGGCTTACCGTCTAATATCAATCGCCGAGACTTAGCCGACAGGTTTTCCTCTTCGTCAAGAACACCCCAATCCGCATCTATAAGCATACGCGCGGCTGAAGAGGAGAGGGGCTGATCAATGCCTCCGAACAACTGAACCGAAACGCAAGCCCCACTTCGATAATCTGTCTCACGACGTCTTGCAATATAAGAAATCAGGTTGATGATTCCACGTCGATTACGACGAGTACTGATCTTCTTCATGATGACCTGTTGAGACCCACGACCACCACCATTGAGGACGGTTTTTGCTCGATCAACCAGGGTACTTTCAAAGTTCGAATTCATTAAACTCTCCTATCGCTACCAGCAATTTCCATCTTTGTCTGACAAATTGCGTATCCTGCTGTTTCATTTCAAGTCATATGTTGGGCAAATATAAAAATGCTGTCAAGTTAATTTATTAAGCAAAATCAAAGTCGTGGCGTGTAAAACGTCACGAGCATAGCAATATTTATAATTTGGGTATTGCGGTGACACATTGGCACTTCTTAGAAAATCAACGGTGACACACCTGTTTTCAACGGTGACACAGAAGTTTACTTCGGTGACACACGACAAACTAGTGGTGACACATGAAAAAATACTGGTGACACGCTTTTTGCAACCTCTACGTCACAGCAAGATCAGTTTAATAATCTTATGCTGAAAAAAGGTCCCAAGGGCGATCACAGTTTCTTGGAGTTCATAAATTCAGCCGTAAAAGAATCGATACTATCTACTCTCCCTTCCGGGAGGACTCTGAGCCAGACTCTCTGATTTCTAAAAACAAAATCTAACGCAGAAGGGGTGTGCCAATTTGTCATACCCTCTTCTGGCGCAGGTTTCAGCAAAAGATATGCCAATCTGGCATGGGGGTGTGCCAAATTGGCACAGGGGTATGTCAACCTGCCATAGGGATATGCCAATTTGGCATATAAACCACTTAACTAACCTATCATTAAAAGACCACTAAACTGCTTTTAGAAATTGTGTGTAGATATTTTTTGATAAATTCTTTGATAAGGATTTTTAGGCGATGCCTAAAAATAACATTAAGAGCTCTGCCATTCGCCCTGAAAGGGGTTCATAGCCGCTTTTGTGTGGCGCACGCGGCTTACGGGCCTTCGGCCCTCTGTCTGCAATGTAAAAGGGGAAAGGGTTATACTTTCTGCTTTAGGCGCTTAATTGCTTCTTCGTAACTCATATTTGCGCATTGGATAGCGTTCAAAACATCTTTGGCTGTAAAACGTTTTCCCGAATAGTTAAATGCAGAATCAAATTGATCAATCGAAGGTACCTTTGTTTCCCAAATTTGAAAGTTATTTGGTCCGTCAATATAAATTGGTTCTGTTTTCCATGTGAATTTTTTGCTCAATTTTTCAGGATACAAGATTAAACTACGCGGCAATCGCAAAATTGCTCTTGTTTGTCCATCATACAGTGCGTAAAGCGTCTGGGGCGCGGGGCCGATACCAAACGTATCAGTGAGTGAAATTCCTTGTTTAACCCACGGGGACCGCATAATTGTTGCCCCATTTGGAAAATAAATATCTAAACTTTTTAAGATATTTACCAAAAATGTTTTTTTGACATAAAAAGAATTAACACACTCAGGATCAGGCGTTAAATCTGAACGCAACCCCATGGCTTTCAAAAGCGACATAACATTTTCTTCAGATAGTGTTGGCTTACCTTTCATCCACTTAGCAAGATTTGAATTGTCTATTTTTGCGCGTTCCGCAACGGCCTTCACCCCGCCACAGAGGGAGCAGGCAAGCTTTATTTTTGCAATTTTATCAGTCATGAGAGCTTGTTACCAATTTTAGATTGACACATAACTGGTAGTTACGTACCCTTTATGCAAGTTAGTAAAAATGGTAACCCTATCCACGAAAAAAGGAAAGAAAAATGAMRCMASGTGNACNGCAAANNRAAATGATGCCGCGAATTATGTTGGATGCGGCCCATCAAAATTTGATGAACTTGTTGAGAATGGTTCGATGCCGATCCCAAGAAAAATAGGAAACCGTAATATTTGGGACACTCGGGAACTTGACGAAAGTTTCGAACAATTACCCCGGCGCACCGATACAGAAAGTAAAAATGATTGGGATTGATTGAAAATGACTCGAGTCAGAATTAAAAACCTAGAGCAATATCGTGACCGTCACGGCAAACAACGTATTTATTATCGTGACCGAAAATCGAGCGCACTTAGGGTACCTCTGCGCGGACCTGTCGGGAGTCTAGAGTTTTGGACTGATTATCACGATGCCGCATCCGGTGTTGTTAAAGTAAAAACAGGCTACAAACGTGCAAAATCTGACTCGATAAGATGGTTAGTTGAGCAATATTATAAATCATCTGCATTTAAAAAGATCAACGATGAGGGTAGAAAAACACGACGAGGGATACTCGAAAAGTTTTGTAAATCTCATGGTGAAAAAAGATTTGCGCAATTAAAAATGAAGCATATCCTTAAAATTCTGGATGCGATGGCTGATCGTCCCGGTGCCGCGAATAATCTTCTTAAAGCCCTGCGCCAGATTTTTAAATATKCCGTTTATTATGACTTATTAGAAATTAATCCTGTAATTAATATTGAACGTTTTAAATCAAAAAACAAAGATGGCATTCATGCTTGGACAGAAAAAGAAATTGAACAATATGTAGATAGACATCCCATAGGCACTAAAGCACATTTAGCTTTTGCTTTGCTTTTACATACGGCTCAAAGACGATCTGATGTGATCACAATGGGCCGCCAGCACATCAATAAAGATGGCTCGATGACTGTTGTCCAGCAAAAGACTAAGACGAGGATTGAGATTCCAATACTCCGAGAGCTTCAAAAAGCAATTGATATGAGCCCGACAGGTGACATGACCTACCTCGTAACTGAATACGGCAAACCTTTTACGTCAAATGGATTTGGGAACTGGTTTCGTGACCGCYGTGATGAAGCAGAGCTTCCACAATGTTCAGCCCACGGGCTTAGAAAAGCGGCTGCTTCCTATCTAGCAAATATTGGATGCTCTATTAATGAAATCATGTCCATTACAGGACATACCAGCATTTCCGAAGTTCAAAGATACACTAAAGCCGCTGAACAAAAGCGACTCGCTGAAAATGTTCGCGACCGAATTGATGGACAAAAATAGAACAAAATTGCCCTAACCCTCTAAAGAGGTTAAGCCAAAAWAGGAAAAAAGCCAATGACATCAACGGTATTATTAGAGAATGGTGGGCCCGGCAGGACTCGAACCTGCAACCAGACCGTTATGAGCGGTCGGCTCTAACCAATTGAGCTACAGGCCCATACGCAYTCTGCAGTCGGATTGCTTATAGCAATGATTTGGCAAATGACAAAGSGRGAACAAGCGGCATTTNNTTA
>NVTL01000032.1:0-15274 GCA_002401565.1 Rhodospirillaceae bacterium | reverse complement strand
GATAAAAMGAAAAGAGGCCCCGCAATYGCTTGCGGAGCCTCATGATCTGGCGGAGAGAGGGGGAKWMSRWKACCANNAATCCMTTATCATTTGCACTACCAAAAACGGCAGAGTTCAGCCATTTTTACACCGCCAAAATACAGCCCAGCATTCATAAGTGCCCCACTGTGACAACCGTTGTGACGACAATAAACCCCATAAAATCACGATAATCACCACCATCCATAACGATTATGGATTCACTACCAAGCACATGAAACAGGGCGCAAAGCCACTGTGTAAGCCATTGGCGCTTATGATGGGGCATTTGGTGGACGCGCACTATGGGGCACTTATACGGTCAATATGAACCAAGATGGATGAATCACGCCCCTAAAATAATGACGTGACAATGATTGTGACCGGAGCGATGATTTAATCTGGCTTAAACAAAAAAAAACGCAGGCAGAGCCTACGCTTTTTTAGTGTAATGGCGGAGAGAGGGTCTGCCAATAAACTGTTTCATAGGGTCTCATACTGTTTCATATGGGCATTGTAAGTTATTGATTTAACAGTAAAGTTGACTTATTTTGTCTCGTGGTGTTTCATGCAAGCCTATAAATAATGTGGGGCTGGATGTGGGGCTGAGATGGCTAATCTAACAGACTTAAAGGCAAAGAATATCAAACCCGGTGACAAGGCTGTCGCCGATGGTACCGTCACGGGCTTACGCTTAGAACCGGGTGGGACGAAGGGACATGGCAAGTGGGTGCTTCGGTTTGTTTCTCCCGAAACGGATAAACGCCGTGATATGGGTTTGGGTTCTTATCCCGATGTAAGCATCATTGATGTTAGAAAGCTTGCAGGTGACGCACGCGATTTGATTCGGAATGACATTGATCCCATTGAAGCCCGAAAGGCTGAGACGGCTAAACGCAAGATCAATGCTCAAGCCTTTACGTTCGAGGTGGCGGCACGACAAGTTCATGAAAGCCTTAAACCGGGATGGGCAAACCCCAAGCATGCTGCACAATGGATAACGACTTTGGACACATACGTCTTTCCAAAAATTGGTTCTCGAAAGATTAAAGACCTCAAGTCCAAGGATTTTGCGGATGCGTTGGTTACGATATGGATCGACAAGCCTGAGACGGCCTCAAGAGTTAAGCAACGGTGCAATGCGGTCATGGACTGGTGTGTGGCGCAAGACATGATCGGGGCAAATCCCGTTAGTGTCGTTTCTAAACTTTTGCCCCAACAACCCAGCAAGCGAAAGCGTGTCATACATCAACCTTCGATGCCGTGGCAGGACGTGCCAGAATTTGTTCAAGGAACTTTACATGCTTGGAAATCCAATCTTACGAGGTTAATGTTAGAGTTTCTAATTCTCACGGCGGCAAGGTCAGGKGAGGTTCGTGCYATGACATGGRATGAAGTCGATTTAGATAAATCYSTGTGGACCGTRCCAGCCGARCGMATGAAGGCYAARGTYGARCAYCGTGTRCCATTATCAGACAGAGCGGTGGAAATACTCAAGACACAACAAAATGAACACCCAACGCTGGTGTTTCCATCGATCACAGGTAAAGTGCCAAGCGACATGATCCTGACCAAGTTCCTGCGCGACCACGATATAAAGAGTAACGTTGTCGGGCGTACCGCAACGGCTCACGGCTTTCGGGCCAGTTTCAGGAATTGGGCATCGGAAAACAACTATCCTCGTGATTATGCGGAACGTGCCTTGGCGCATACCATTCAGAATCAAGCCGAAGCCGCATACCACACCACCGATTTACTTGATCAACGCAGAACCATGATGGACACTTGGGCAAGTCATGTCTGTGGACTTTCGGATGCTGGCGGGAAAGTCGTGCCGTTTAAAGGGACTGCATAATGCTACATATGTCGCTGTTTGCACCTTCTCTACAATGCCATTGGGTTCACAAAAAAATAGAAAAGCATAAAATCGTTTAAAATCAATGTGTTGTTCGGGTGCTGTTGCCCTCTATCCTGATATAGTAGAGATTAGAACCGATTAAAACGGAGTGGAAAAGGCACAAATTTGGCACAGTGGAGTTTTTGATGAGAATTTCGAAGAAACAATATAAATAAGTTGAAACTTATAAAATATAACTATATATANANGTTATAGATAATTATATTAATTAATTTTTATAAGTCTGGACTTGTAAAATGAGTGTTCGATCTAAACGTCTGGGATTAAATCAACTGGATCAAATGTTGTCTGGGTTTAGGGAAGCCTGTCGTATACCTTCCCCAACAAAGGGCTGGATCAGGGCTATACGATCCGGGCTTGGAATGACGGCTCAACAACTTGGCGCAAGGACAGGAATGTCACAGGCGGCCATTGCACAAATTGAAAAAAGCGAAGCAAAAAAAACAGCATCTATCGCAACCATGGAGAAGATGGCCAAAGGTCTTGATTGCAGGYTTGTTTATGGCCTTGTGCCAAACACGACATTGGAAGAAACCTTAAAGGCTCGTGTTAGAAAAATTGCCCGCCGTGAAATTTTAAGAACAGCCCATTCGATGGCAATCGAAAAGCAGGGCATTCCCAATGAGCAAACACAAAAGCAAATTGATATTTTAACGGAAGAGATTATGGCAACCTTGCCACGTTATATATGGGATGAAAATGATGCTTGAATTTGAAACTCAGGAAGGCTCAACACCATTAGAGCCAGAAGAATTAGAGCAACTCATACCATTACACATAACCACAATGGCTCAGTTAAACGAGGCAGAGCAGTTAAATATTGCCGCCGCAAATTTATGGGTATTTTCACAGCATCGCTCTAATGTACTCACCAATCGTTTTGTAAAGTTATTGCACAAGAAAATGCTAAGTGACGTGTGGCGTTGGGCGGGTGAATTCCGGCAAAGAGCGGTCAATATCGGAGGCGTTGAAGCCTGTGATATTATGGTCCGTCTCCATCAATTATTCGATGATTGTAATTATTGGTCAAAAGAAAAGACGTTTGATCAAATTGAAATTGCGGCACGACTTCATCATGGTTTAACGGTCATTCATCCTTTTCCAAATGGGAATGGCCGACATGCGAGGATTATGACAGATGCATACCTGAAGAATGTAAATCAACCCATGTTTAGTTGGGGAAAGGGAGTAGATTTAATACAACCCGGCGAAGCTCGTATGCAGTATTTAAAAGCATTAAGGGCTGCGGATGAACACGACATCCAGCCACTTATAGACTTTGCGCGATCATGATTTTCTGTATTAGTTCAGATTTCATTTGACACCTCACTCCTGAATCCGCCGGGGGGGGGTACGGCTCACCCGATCTGCGGCAACCAGCAAGCTGGTCGTGTCTTCAGGGAGGGAAGGAGCTTGGGTGCTTACTTCTTAGTAAGTTGAACGCACTTTATATCACAAGTTTTTGTGGTTTATTGAAAGCATGTCAGTTGATAACTGATCAGAATTCCCTGATACCAGAAGAGCTTGTTTGGCCCTTATCCCAATTTTGGTAGCTATTCCAAGTCCGCCCCAATGCCCCTCAGTCCCGAGAATTATGAAAAACATATTTCTTTGGTTTGCTGTTATTAGCTTTCTCCATGATTTCAAATCAATTGAAGACGGGTGAGGGACAGTTTCGGGGTGTGTATGCCATTCACCTAAAAATGTTTCCGTTTTATCACTCGCCTTCCAGCGATAAGCAGCATGACGGGCGTGCTCTGGGTCTTTCCGCACAAACGAGAAGCGTGAACGAATATCGGATGTGAAAGGTTCTGTAATGTCAGTCACCTCAATGTGTGGGCCACGAAATTTACCAATGATCAACCCGCCAGCTTCGGTGCTTTGTCCTGAGCACGATACAAAACTATTGGCTCTCTTCCACAATGGCAAAGGCATAATGATGTACCCACCGTTTAATGGGTTTAGCCAAACTAATTCAGTTTCGCACATGCGGGACAATCTTGAGCTGGTTTAATATCTTGTTCTTTGGTTTGTTGAGCACCGCTTTTGGAAATAATTTTATGCCGAAAAAGCGGGCTAGAATTATCATTTATAAAATCAAGTGCCACTTGAAGCCCTAAAGCCGCGGCTGTAGCAGAAGCACCAACTGCGTACGGAGTGTAATTTCCATCTCCACAAGCCACAGCCTCAACCGTCCTAGGTTCAGCGTTTTTCCGCAATGCTGGAAATCGCTCTGGTTTTCCGAGATCAGGTCGCAAACATTTATAGCAAGCATCGCCCGGTCCTCTGTTAAGCAATGCCCTTGCCGCAACCCCATTGCCTTCAAGCCAAACAAATAATGCGGCAGGACGCTTGTCTTCCAAATTTAAAATGTAATCGTTCAAGGCTATCGAGAGGCCTTCTTCACCTGTAGCATCAATCACGAGATCAAAAGATGATAACCTAGGGAGCATTCCGAGAACTGACCTAGAACACGCATTAACGTTAACAGTGGGAAAGTCATGTTTAAGATAGGCTGTACACGCCTCAGACTTGTTTTGATGAAGGAACGGCAACCCAAGAATATGACGACCAAGGTTGCCCGGTTTGAGCCGGTCGTTGTCGATGATTAATAACTCACCCCTATCACCACTTCCTGCACCAGCCTGAACAAGAAATCTAGCCAAATGACCACCAATATTCCCACAGCCAATTAAAGCAATAGAACAACCTKAAAGCGTCTTTTCACCATCAAGGTTTCTTTCAGTTATAAATGATGGAGACATTGACTGTCCTGTAAAACGTTGAATGGAGAGTTCATGGGATTGAGAAAGTATGACTTTGGCGTACGCATCCTTGGTTCGGGTGATGTCTTGAGATGCTTTATAGCCAGCAGGGACATTGATAATGAAACCAAAAATACCATTTAAGAATGAAAAGAGAAATACTGGGTTTACTGCAACAGGTCTGGCTCCTTTCTTCGAACGTTTTGCCAACCCCGAATCACCCAAATAGGACGATACCTTGTCAGGCAAGCTAGGGCTAATTGACCCCAGCCATTCTAATGCATCTTTCAACGTCCTAGGCGGCCAGTTCTTTTGAAGAACTGTTGCGTTCGCATTAACATTTATAATTACGGCATTCCGATCAAGAAATTTTATAGATGAACTCGGAGATTCTTGAATTTCATCAAATAATTTGAGGCAATCTTTCTGATCAGTTGAAATGCCAAAAAGTGTTGTTGGGTTTGGCATCACTTCAAGGTAAGGGACAGTACCTTCAAAACCTTGCTGTATGTCGTAATACACCGATGTCAGGCCACTCGCGCTTTCCCAATAAGCAAAAAACTCCTCGGCTAAAGCATCAGGGTCACGGTTGCCAAAAATGTCTTCTAATGTTTTTTGGGCTGTATTCAAGCATAGCAAAATGGTGCTGCCAGGATCATAAAAATTCAAAACCGGGGCTTTGGCACCGCCTACGTAACATACACCGCCATAGCCCATGATATGAGGCAGCGCACCATGCTTTTCAGCTAAATCTTCATCTAACCGAATGATAGGAGGTATTGCAAAATACCAATCTCTTATTTCGATCATTATAGGCATGAGCTTACCGTGGATATTCAAAGTTCCACGATAAAGGTCATAGCGTGACTCACTTGGGTCATGATTAAACCCACGCTTCTTTAATGTCCAATGGGCTTGCTTCTTGTCCAACAGAATTACCCAGATTTAGAAGGAATAATTGCTGCCATAGCCATAGTTGCTGCCGGGTGCTTTTCGACTTCTACTCGTGCTGAATCGATGAGAATAAGGTCTGGACGCTCGGGTACTCTGGTTCCGAAATGGTCACGAATTCTGCTTAGTGCAGCATCTTGACTATAGCTATTGAGAGTTCCATTGATGTCTTGGCGTAAGTTCCACATTCTATCAGTTGCTTTTCTTAAAACAGCTGTAGGCACACGGGCACTCAAACTCTCATCAGGTTCCGCCGGGTTGTAGATATCACGAGAGAGGATGTGGGGTAGTTCATCGGCAACAATCAAAAGAGCTAAGTCATCTCTTTTAGGCATTTCATCATGCCCGTCATAAATCTCCGTCACTGCTACCATCAACAAGATAGAGGTTAGACCGTCGAGGTCGTCATGATTATCGCGCCATGCCTTAATTAAGCGGCAGATTCTTCGCAGTTGGTTATCATTACCATGATGCTGCACTTTTGTGAGAAACCACTTATGTATTTTCCGGGGATCTGAAGCTTTCCAACCTTCATCTCGATGTGCAAGTTGAACACGGTCTGGTTCAATATACATGTTATCGTTAACAGAAAATGCGGCGATTTGGCCCTCGCTTGCCACATTCATTTTGGCTTCAAGTAAGTTAAATTCATCGTCTGGAATTGCATAGAGTGGGACGTCAATATGGCTTTCCTGATCAAGAATAAGCCTGACACATGTCTTTTTGCTGCCGTCAAATGCCCAGTCTTTAGAAACTGCAAGGTTTTCCAGAACCCTATCAACAAATGCAAAGAACAAACTACTGGCGACACTTGGGGTCATCTCATCCATGAAAGACATAGGAAGGTACGTACCATCATCTATGTCGATCTGTTGTTTTGGCGGATAGGCGGGTTGGTTCGCTGTTTTATATGCTATGGACCCTTGAGGCCAAAACTTAGGTTTTTGGGCCACAGTCTTTCCAGATTGATCATGGATTTCACGCCCCGCATCTTTGAATGCTTTGCGCAGAGTGGACCGCACCGTTTGTTTAGCATTTTCTAATTTCATTTTTTGAGCAGGTGTAAGGTCAATATCCTTCAAGAACTGTTTCAAAAGGGGGGTTGCGTTTAGCATTTGTTGGTCTCCATTACAGGGGCTTGTGGTCCATGAAAGAACATTGGGGCCGAGGGGGTGTGATTGATGAAGGTATTAAAATCAGGACTACCTAAGAAACTTTTTGCTGCTTCTTTGCCCATTGCTTTTAGAGTTTTGATCGCGTTGCCATCCGTTGTCGAAATCCCGATCTCATCAGCCGAATATTTCCCGCGATCACTGTCGACAACACAATATTTATCCCCAAGCCGATGCCTAACCATTTCCCGAACGATACTTACCTGAGAGGCCATCATAAATTCAATGATACGAAGTTCATTGACCCATGCTCTAACACCCCAATTCTTGCCTTTTGAGTGCCCTTGGCTAACCGACGAATTAGTGGTTCCAATAGTTAAGATACGGATTTCCTTATCAGAGATATCTAAAAATTCGTTGGCCTCATGAAGGGCCACAAGCTCAGGTGAATTAGCAAAAAATGCACCATCAGAGAACAATCGGCCATCAACCTCTGCCAGTGGAAACATAATGGGCGCGGCTGAAGTCGCGAGGCCAACGTCAACCAGCTTAAACTTCCAATCCTGTTTGAAGCTTTCGTGGTGTGGTGTCTTAAACATTGACGGCCCCCCCTTGCTTAAGTTCAGCACAGGAATAACTACGTTATGTTTTACTTCACCGAGAATGCGATCACCAAGAATGCCATCTAAAGCATTTTTAAGCGGCGTTTGCGAAAATTTGGATGAGAAGAAACCTGACCAAAACCTTTTTTTCTTAAAGATCATTGGGCCTTGATTTTCAAACATGGAAACAAGCTCTGAAGCGGGTATTTCGGCGGCTACGGCTAAAGCGATCAAGCCACCAACAGATGTCCCTGCAATCAGATCAAAGTGTTGTCCAATGGGGTGGCCAATCTGTTTCTCGATTTCATCAAGAATAACGGCGGTATGAAGGCCCAAGAAACCGCCCCCTGGAAGGACTAAAATCTGAAACGGTTGATCAGTCATTATGACTATCTTTCATACATACAAGATAGCGGACATCTTGTGATGCCGCTGGTTACCTCCCCTGTTTATTGACGGCGACCGAGTAAGCTGGTCGCTCTCATGCGCACATTATTTATCATTTCGTGAGCTTGCGCAGGTTGTACCACGGAATGGTGGCAGAGTCCACACACGGCTAAATATAGGCAACAATTGAACACTACACTACCGCATATGGTGTAGTGTTTATTTTTCAGCGATTGTTGATTGAAAATTAAGGTGCGAATCGGGATGTTTTCTTCCGGTAGACAATGAAATTAACAGAACCAAGTTACAGACACGGTTTATCATATGGCATTGGTCTTCTGTGAAACGCAGGTGCGCAGACCTACAATGCCAAACGATAAACACTCAGGCCCACGGCAGAGAGCATAAATAGAGCAAATTGTGCCGCGACGAAATCCTTGCGCGGTTTGCGCTCTCGATTTCCGAATTTCGTAAAGGTATTTTCTTTTTTGTTCTCGTGATGTTTGATTTGCCTGATCGATATGTGCTTTTTGGGTTTTGTCGTTACGGTCATTTTGGTTTACGGAGTTAAAAACGGGGAATCGTTTAAAAAAATCAATGCCGAGGTGCTATGCTCGTTTTTATTGTGTTTGATCGGCATAATTATCCCTATCGTTTATAATCAGGCACTTGCCCTATAGCTCCGTCTCCACCATAATCGCCAAATAAAAATGAACAATTGGGAATAGGCACGAAGTGGCATCAAGTAAAAAATCTCAAATTTCTGCTACAGAATTTATTAAACGTTGGGAAGCTTCCAGCGCATCTGAACTTGGCAACAGCCAGACGTTTCTAAGTGAGCTCTGCGATTTAATCGATGTCGAACGCCCACATCCAAAATCTGACGATGAACGCCAAAATGTTTATACGTTTGAACGCGGCGTAACATTCAAACACTCGGATGGTTCTGAATCTTCGGGCCGTATTGATCTTTATAAACGCAGTTGCTTCGTGCTGGAATCCAAACAAGGCAGCAATCAAAAAGATGCTTCTCAAACTCCGCTGTGGCCCGGCGTTGGTAGCACTGCGGGTAAAGAAAAAAACAAAACTAAAAAAGGCACCGCTGTGCGCGGAACCCGAAAATGGGACGACGCCATGGTTCGTGCCCGAGCCCAAGCCGAAAGCTACGCCAAGGCCCTTCCCACCGTTGAGGGTTGGCCGCCGTTTTTGATTGTTGTTGACGTTGGTCATTCTATTGAATTGTTTGCCGATTTTTCCCTCACGGGCAAAAACTATTCGCACTATCCTGATAAATCCTCTTTCCGTATTTGGATGGATGATCTAGAACGCGACGAAATTCGCACACGCTTAAACACAGTATGGACAAACCCAAATTCGCTTGACCCAACGAAGATTTCCGACAAGGTCACACGCGAAATTGCCGACATGTTGGCGGCCCTTGCAAAATCATTAGAAGATGCCGGGCACGCCCCGCAATCGGTCGCAACGTTCTTGATGCGCTGCCTGTTCACCATGTTTGCCGAAGACGTGGGCTTGTTACCCGAAGACTGCTTTACCAACCTTATGAAACGTCATTTAGATAAGGCTGACAAATTTCATAGAGTTGCAGAAGTGCTCTGGAAAGATATGGATAAAGGCACGGATTATTCCCACGCCTTAGAAACCGATATCAAACGCTTTAACGGCGGCCTGTTTAAAGATGCCAGCGCCATCAAACTCAATGAAGAACAATTGTCACTGCTGATCAACGCGGCCGACAAAGATTGGCGTGACGTGGAACCCGCGATCTTTGGCACGCTGTTGGAACGCGCCCTAGAATCCCGTGAACGCCATAAACTGGGCGCACACTATACGCCGCGCGCCTATGTCGAACGTTTGGTCATGCCGACCGTGATCGAACCGCTGCGTCATGACTGGGATAACGTCAAAGCCGCCGCCGTGCAGCTTGCCAATGCGGGCGATGAAAAAGGGGCTTTGAAAGAAGTTCGGAATTTTCATCAATCCCTTTGCGCCATAACCGTCTTGGACCCGGCCTGTGGATCGGGCAACTTTTTGTATGTCACCATGGAACATATGAAACGGTTGGAAGGCGAAGTTCTCGACCTTGCTGAAGAATTAGGCCAAGACCAATACTTTTTGGAAATGGATCAGCACACCGTCGATCCACACCAATTCATCGGTCTTGAATTAAATCCACGTGCCGTGCCCATTGCGGAATTGGTGCTGTGGATCGGGTATTTACAATGACACTTTAAGGTGCGCGGCAAAACCATGCCCGCCCAGCCCGTGTTGAAAGATTTCAACAACATCCATGAACAAGATGCCCTGATTGACTATTCAGGCACCGAACTGGTCACGGATGAAAACGCCAAACCCATCACCCGTTGGGATGGTCGCACCACCAAAACCAACCCAACCACGGGCAAAGAAGTGCCGGACGAAACGGCCCGCGAACCCGTCTTTCGTTACATCAAACCCAAACCAATCATCTGGCCCAAGGCCGACTTCATCGTTGGCAACCCGCCGTTTTTGGGCGGTAAGTATATCAAGGACACCATGGGCGAAGGCTATCAAGAAGCGCTGTGGTCTGCCTATAAAGAAAAGGACGTGCCACATTCGGCAGATTTCGTCATGTATTGGTGGCACAAGGCGGCTCAATTGACGCGCCTCGGCAAAGTACGGCGTTTTGGTTTCATCACCACCAATTCCATCACGCAAACATTTTCCCGCCGGGTCGCCGAAAGGCATATGACTGAAAAGAAAGTCCTCAGCCTCACCTATGCCGTCCCCGACCACCCATGGATAGACGCCGCACAATGTGCCGCCGTGCGCATCGCCATGACCGTCGGCGCACCCGGCAACCGCCTAGGCCGCCTCGCCACCGTCTTTGAAGAAACAAAATCCAAAGATGGCATGAGCCACGATGTCGAACTGGAAGTAAACCTTGGTAAAATTCACGCCGACCTGAAAATTGGAGCCGACCTGACCTCAGCTCTGCCATTAAAGGCAAATGAGAACATTTCATCTACTGGGGTAAAGCTTCACGGCTCTGGTTTTATCGTGACTCCAGATGTTGCAAAAGGCTTGGGACTGGGGTCGGTTAAAGGGTTGGAACAGCACATCCGATCCTATCGAAATGGTCGAGATATTCTAGGAAAATCCCGTGGCGTTATGGTCGTTGATCTGTTTGGACTGAGCGATACTGAGGTGCGTCAACGTTATCCAAAAGTCTATCAGCATGTTTTCGATCATGTAAAGCCGGAGCGAGATCATAATAAGCGCGAATATCGTAGAGAAAATTGGTGGTTATTTGGCGAGAACTATCCAAAATTCCGGAAGGCTCTTAGCGAGTTGCCACGTTATATTGCAAGTCCTGTAACTGCCAAGCATAGGTTTTTTACATTTATGGACATATCGGTATTACCTGATGATGCTTTAATGAACTTTGCACTTGATGATTCTTTTTTTATGGGTGTGCTGTCTAGCAAGGCTCATGTTTCATGGGTATTAGCTAAAGGTGCGAACTTGGGTCCAACACCTCGCTATATTAAATCACAATGCTTCGACACCTTCCCCTTCCCCGACGCTACGGATGCGCAAAAAGATACCATTCGCGATTTGGCGGAAGAGTTGGATGCGCATCGCAAACGCGTTCAGGCCGATCATCCCGACATCACCATTACCGACATGTACAACGTTCTGGAAAAAATAAAATCCGGCGAAGAGCTACTGGACAAGGACAAAGACATTCATGAACGCGGGCTGGTCTCGGTTTTGAAAGATCTGCACGAACGTGTCGATGCGGCTGTGTTTGCCGCGTATGGCTGGAATGTGGGGTTGAGTGATGAGGAGATTTTAGAGAACCTTATTAAACTCAATCACGAACGTGCCAAGGAAGAAGCCCAAGGCCAAGTGCGTTGGTTGCGCCCCGAATATCAGGCCCCGGATAAAGCCGAACAAACCAAAGCCGTTCAAGCTACCCTCGACGTTGGGGAAGGCATTGCCGCCCAAGGCAAAAAACAACCGTGGCCCAAATCTTTGCCAGAACAATTCGATGCCGTGCGTGCCGTAATAAGTGCCGCCGAGGCCCCGATGCGCGCCGAAGAGGTCGCCAGAACCTTCAGCCGTGCCAAAACAATCAAAGTCGCCGAGGTCCTCACCACCCTAGAAGGCCTAAGCCAAATCCACCGCGTCGGAACCGAAAGGTTCGCGGCTTAGATTTTAAATGGAGCTAAAATGGCAGAAAATATTGTACAAGCTAATTCTACCAYCTCTCATAAAGAGTACCTTTTAAAGAATATAGGTAAATTTTACATACCGTCAGATTTTTTATACTATTCGATAATGCTTCTAACGTAAGCATCCGGTCTCCCCGACCTATCATCGGATCCTGTTTTTAGCGACACTGTCTGCAGATAGCGGGCAAATAGGTGTCCGCTTAAATTAAGTGGACACTAAGCGATGACAGAGAGACGTAAACGTCGAACTTGGAGCGATGATGAAAAGCGTATGATTGTTAAGCAGACGCTTGTGCCGGGTGTGTCGGTTTCTCAAGTTGCACGACGTTATGATGTGAATGCGAATTTGGTCTTCAAGTGGTCGCGTGATCCTCGGTTTTGCGGCCCCAACGATAGTGTTCCTGTTGCCCCGGCCTTCTTGCCTGTTGAGGTGTCACAAAATACGCCACGTCCTGAACCGGAACGGATTTGTTCTGGGGAGGCCGGGCAAGATCAATATCGGTTTCCATTCAATGACCTGAGCTGTTGGGCAGGTGTCCTCATAAACCCATTCAGAAGGATCAGGGCTTTCGGATAGTTCTGAGAATTCTTTTACCGCTACACCTACAATGGGTAGGATAGGACATTCCACATCTTCCATGTCGTAGCGGTGGGCAGGACATGGATTGTGGTACCACAATCCGCTCTGCCCACATTCGTGGGGAACTTATTCGCACGGTGTGCTCAACGGAGGTGGAGAATATGAAAAAGAACGTGCAAATAGGACTCTCAAGGAAAGAGGTCAGAGTGGCTACCCGTTCGCATCAGTCGTATTGAATGATTATCTTCATCCCAGATAAGAAGCCAATCAGGTTCAATATGACATTCCCGGTACGGGGCCATATTGCCAATGAGGCGATGTGCCTTGAATTTCTTATCCAGAGGTTCGTTTGCAAGTAATTTATCAATTATGTGTTTGATTTTTGCAGGGTCTTTGCCCCGTTTTTTTATTCTTTTGAGGTCTTTCTTGAACAGCGTTGTCGTAAAAAGGTCACGCATCGTTGAGTTCAGCCATGAGATCGTCAACGCTATCGTATTTGATCAGGCCATCTCGTTTACGAACCTGACGCATGGCCTCAAGTGTTTCTGCGTTCGGAATTCTAACTTCGAATGGCAAGCCATGTTGCAGGGTCACTTGCTTGTAAAACAGTGTAATCGCTTCTGTGGGAGACAGGCCTAACGTTGAAAACACGTCCTCAGCATCTTGTTTGAGCTCGGGTTCAACCCGAGCTCGGATCATTTCAGTTTTAGCCATAAGTGTTTCCTTTCATCTCTGTGTCCATTGTACCACAATTGGTGAACACATCAATCATTAAGGAAAATTTGTTGAGCACGAAGAGCGAATAAAACTCCCGCGAAAGTGGGCAGAGCGGAAAGTGTAAGCACTTTCCATGTCCTGCCCTTGCTACGACATGAAAGATATGGAATGTCGTGGAGGACGTAAAGTGGGACCACTTTACCTATCCTGCCTCCTTAACGACAAGGAAGACGTGGAAGGGATTTATTGAAAACATGGGATGGATATTTATGATTCCACCAGCGAATATATCCGTGACCTAATCCGTCACGACGATGAACACGCTGAAAAAATGAAATGGTAAAACGAAAAAGTGTGTTGAGACACTTTGTTTCCATTTCTCGCAAAAACATCATCGCGGCGGTACAAACACGATGGCGTTGGTGTGTTAACAACACTGCACCAAAACCAAGATATTCCCAATCGCCTTAAAGCTATTAATGAAAAAAAATCATCAAAAATAAAAAATGCCTGCTTTTTTCGGGTTTTCCTGAAAAAATATTATGGATACGGACTTCTCTTTATGTTGGGCTCAATAAANTTCATATAAYACATTGATATTACTTKRTTTATTAAGATCACATTCTTRCAARRYMGCCCCTTTTCAWTYMTTATTTTCGATAAAAYCATCATATTTCCRAAAWTTATTTTTCACGTTGTCAGGAGATAGCTGGAGTTRKCTAGAGATAGCTRGGCTTAGCTGGAGATAGCTGGAGTTGTCATAAGTYRCTGTTATTGCWRWATTTTTYASCTTGAMTCTTTCGCYCYTTTCCTCTTTCCTCTGCCTYACRACACCGTTGAWGAGACAGYAATTYATGTCTYAACCCTCGTTTTGAAAAAANTGCACTTATTTCAAATTATTTTTGCGAGGGTCATACGGGGTCATGTGAGATCATAAGGGTTCATRTGGGGTCATATGAGGTCATAACCTATTGTTATTGCTTGYCTTGTTGAGTTGACAAACMGATATCTTGCACTTACATCTGGTCACAAGRYGCAACGTAACCCTCAGAGACAAACCCCAAGAACGTTTTTTTCTGAAACTTGTAGAGCAATAGAACCGAAAGAGGGAAAAAGAGAAATACAGTGTTTCCGGTGTGGTGGTTTTGATTTCTTCCACATCTTGGAATGACGAACATCAAATGACATACGGACACATCGTCTAAGTCATTACGTTACACAAAATAATGGAGAACCATATGCAAAACACACAAACAGACGATGCCCAAAATAACCATACGGCAAAATTGTCTTACACTATTAAGGAATATTGTGCCGCCACGGGTCTGTCACGGTCAACTGTGTATCGCCTTGCCAACGCCGGAAAGTTGCGTTTCTGCAAACTTGGAAATCGAACATTGATAAAGTACCAGGACGGCAAACGGCTTATTGATGAACTTTGAAACTTCGCGGGTTCTTTATGGATTCCAAATGGACAAGAGTGCTTTGACTGTAGCGATTAAGAGATCGTTTGATGTGGGGCTGAGTGTGGGGCCATACTTAGGCCAAAAGAAAACCCCCTGTAAAAACAAGGGGTTCTCGATTATAATGGCGGAGAGAGGGGGAGAAGCCGTCCAAAATATCAAACCCAAGAGTATCAGAGACTTACGCCCAGCGTGCCTCCATGCAACTGCATTCTTTGTACCACGTATATGTACCAGTTTGAAGTATAAAGGCTTTTTGTGGTTCGAAATTCTTTAACCAACGACAGGGCGTCAGGCCTGTGGCGTGACGTTATGAACGCTGGTATCCGAAACGGCTGTCGTGGGTTGTAGATGACCTTTTCAAAATGACTACTATCGGTTACTCTGCGGCCTGCATCTACACAAGTTACGGGAAAGCAATGAAATGACCTGCCCCCACCAAGTGGTCCACTTCCTATGTTAGGATCCGGCCACGATTGCCGTCCTGCTGTGGCGGCTGGAGCGTAGCGTAAGCCAGAACAGC
>NVTL01000031.1 GCA_002401565.1 Rhodospirillaceae bacterium | reverse complement strand
GGCCAGAATTAGCAGCTTGTACGGCGTCTACGGCCAAAAAGCGGATGGCATTTGCCATTTCATGATGAGTTGCGGTCATGGATAGTTACTCCCGGTTAGATCGTTTAATCGATTAAACAACGTTTATATTAAGTGACATGTTGACCAAGGGCAGCCTTGACCATGTGATACGTAATTAACAGTTCCGACAGCGCCAAAGGGTGGCTCAGCGCCGAATGATTTTTTGCATCTCTGTATTGGCCCACGTTTTCACGCAGATGCTGGGCCTCTGGTATTAAGTTCCAAAGCAGGTTTTCGACCGCTTTGGCTCGTTCGTCTTCAAGATCACCGTGAATGTCTAATACATCCACGGGCTTTCCGTCTTGGTCGCGCGCCAATTCCAGGCGAAAACCATTTTTTGCGGCATCCAAAACCGGGCTTAAGTCCGGATGGGGAAGTGTGGGTCGCAAAGTATGCCTTACATTTAAGTGCGCGCCTGTTTCTCCGTCGTTATCGTTGGGTGGATAAAACGACACCACCATATCAGCAAATGAACGTTGGGGTTGGATGTACTTTTCCCCATCTTCTTTTCGTTTGTTCAAAATTTCCTGCACACGTTTTTTGGAATATCCGCGCACTTGTGTGTCGCGTTGAATTTTCCAGATAGCGCGCAGATCTTCTTGGGGGTCTAGATAGACTTTAACATCGTAACAATCTGTCAGCGCTCGTGTACCGTACCCCAGCAAACCTTCTACAATCAAATATTCCCGAGGCTCAATCCGTTCCCAACCACTAAAAACACCTTTACCGTGGTCATAAACCGGCTTGAGTATGCTTTCTCCTTTGCGCAACAAGCGAATGTGTTGCTCTGCAATATCCAGGTGATTGGCGATGGGATTCAAGGCTGTGATGTCTTGTTCAGCACGTTGCTTGCGGTCTAACTTGTGATAATCGTCCGTACAGATGCTGACCACCTTATCCGGACCGAGAATCTCGGTAATACCTTCAGCAATCGTGCTTTTTCCCGAAGCACTATCTCCAACAATGCCCAGAACAACTGGGCGTGTAATGCGTTTAAATGGCATAACTCAATCCCCCCCCAATGAGGAAGCGCCTATAAAACCCCGTGCAAGGGTCAATTCAAACACCCGAGCGGGGGGTGGTCCCGTTTCTTTGGTGTGGGACATAAACTACCCAAAAAGATAGCCCATAGATTGATCTGAAAAAGAAAGCACGTAACACCTTGATTATAAGGATATTTACATATTGCCACTGGCATTCAAGTAACAGGCCACGGCTTGAGCGCGATTTTTAACGTCTAATTTTCCGTACAGGTTTTTCAGGTGAAACTTGACGGTATTTAACGAAATCGTGAGATCGGCGGCAATTTGTTGATTGGTGCGGCCCCGCGATAACGATGCCAACAATTCTTGTTCCCGTGCGGTCAGCGTGGAAAATGGGTCAGATCCGGGACGCGATAGGTCCATAAACGGAAACACCATGCGGCCTTCGGCTACGGCTTGTACCGTATCGACCACTTGAGCGGGCTGGTCCGTCTTGGAACAAAACGCCGCCCCGCCCAAACGCATGACTTGGCGCGGAATATCCGGGGCTCCGTTGCCGGTATAGACGATAATGCGGGGGTTCGGGCCTTCGCGTTTTTGCATATTTTGCAAAACCCCCTGACCGTTAAGGTAGGGCATATTCCAGCCAATAATCGCGACATCAAACTGAAAACGGTCCAAGGCTTCCATAAAGCGTTCCCCGTCGGCCGCCGTCGCAACCAAGTTAAAACGGTCGTCATGACCCAAAAGATTAACCAGTCCGGTCAAAATCAAGGGGGATTTGTCGACCACAACAACTTCAATGGTCTTTTTTTCAGGGCCTAGACCTTCTGAGGACTTACTTTGAAACCGCCCCGATGTATTGCCCATGCTCATATGACTTCCTTTTTTAACAAGACCAACGCCGTATTGATAAAGCCCTTTTCGGCTAAATGACCGAGCGCCACCACCCCTACCCTGCGGAAAAAATATTCATCCTCAAAGGGGTAGGTTTTGCTATGCATACGCTGTGCAGACGGGCTTGTAAAGCTTATCCGAAGTCACATAATCTTAATTTTCTGATCCAGAGATAAAAATCGAATGCGCTTATCATTTGTGATTGCCCGCTATATTTGCTAAAGACACAAAAGACATTTTCAATTCAGGGTTTTCATCATGATTCGTATTCTTCTGGCTATTTTCCTTCCGTGGGTTTTGTTTTTCACCATTGGACGCCCAATTTCCGCGATCATCTGCTTTATTATGCAGGTCGTCTTTTTCGGCGGAGCCTTGCTTACCGCAGGTTTGTCGTTGACGCTGGCTTGGATTCCGTCCCTCTGGGGGCTGTACGCGTTGATGAAATATAAATCAAAAACAGCCGATAGCGAATAATCACCATGGCTCAGGCTCCGCGCATTCCCGTTGTTAAACTGATCATCTGGTGTTTGGTGATTGGTTTTGCTTTGTCGTTTTTCAATACCACGCCCGAAAACGTCTATGCGTGGGCCGGGGAAACCGGGAAATCCATTTTTGAATGGTTCCTCAGCGTGGGCGAACGCATCGGCCCATTTGTGCTGATGGGGGCGATTTTGGTGTTGCCGATTTGGGGCATATCATACCTGTGGCGCTGGATGAAAACCAAGCGTTCGTAGCTGGGCTTGCTTAGATTTATGCGGTCATAAGGGCCTGAGGCCGTCGCCAAACAATAAACTGTTCGCGGATGTGATTGGCGAGTTCACCCACCACCGTATTTTTGGTGTTTGCGGGGGTGTACAGGTTGATGAAGAACTCTGGCAATTCAGGCAAGCCCTGTTCTTTTCCCAACACTTCAATGCCATTTGGCACCGTGGTTTCCAACAAGGCGGTGATGCCTAAATCGGCCTGTAAGATGGCAAAGGTCGCGTCCATGTTGCGTGTGGCATCGGTGATCATCCAATCGCGTCCCGCCTTTTCCAACGATTCCATCATCGCCGGACGAAACAAGCAGTCTTCGTTACACAACACCAAAGGCAGTGGCGATTTTGTATAGCTGCTGCCATTCAGCCCCCCCACCCAAACCAAATCATTGCGGATCAAACGCTCGGCGCCCTTGGGCGTATGGCTTTCGGTGGACAGCATCAAATCAATTTCCCCACGCGATAGTGACTTTTTAAGCTCTCTGGTGGAATCCAGAGCCAATTCCAAACGTACATTGGGATAAGCTTGGGCGAAGCTTTGCATGATCGGCGCCGCAAACGGCGACACGATGTCATAGGGAATGCCCAAACGCACCGAGCCCTTAAATTCAGGCGCGGTCATAATGCCCATGACCTCATCATTTAACGAAATCAGCCGTTGAGCATGCATAAACAGGCGTTCACCATCGGACGTGGCGGCCAACCCTGCCCCTTTGCGATTAACCAGTTTCTTTTGCAGGAAGTCTTCCAACCGCTTGATTTGCTGGCTGACCGCGCCTTGGGTCACATTTAAACGAGCCGCGGCGGCGGTCATTGAACCGCTTTCAATCACGCCAACAAACGCGCGCAACAACGCCACGTCAATGTTGCGGATCAATGTCCTTTGGGGGCGGGCTTCATTATTAGCATTCATAATACTCAGCATTATAAACATTAGTTTTACTAAAGACAAGTCTCCGCGCATTATGATCACATCAAACACCCCAAGAAAGGAGCAACGCTCATGACCAACTCAACACTCTGCCTCGACTTCGAAACACCCCGTGACACACCGAACCTTTTGACCGTTGCCTTGGCCTGGATCAAAAAAGCAAACGCCGTTTACCGTCAACGCCTCGCGCTTAAAAACATGTCGGCTTCCCAATTGCAAGATATCGCCGTCAGCCGCCAAGACGCAACACGCGAAGCTTCCCGGTCTTTCTGGGACATCTAATTGGTCTAATTCTTCCCTGTAGAGTTAGACACAAAAAAAGCCGCTGGAGCGATCCAGCGGCTTTTTCGTATTTGGTGTGCGAAACTTAACCTTCTTCGCGATCTTTCATCATTTGTTCCAAGATCGGCGTAAAGATCAATTCCATGGCAAAGCCCATTTTGCCGCCGGGCACCACAATGGTGTTCCGACGAGACATGAACGAATTCGGGATCATGCGCAACAAGTACGGGAAATCAACATTACCGGGGATATTTTGAGGCTTACGGAAGCGGATAATGACCAAGCTTTCGTCAGGCGTCGGAATATCGCGCGCAATAATTGGATCAGACGTATCCACCGTGGCAACACGTTGGAAGTTGATATCGGTGTGTTGGAACTGAGGAATGATRTAACGMACATAATCGTCCATGCGGCGCATGATCGTATCCATGACCACTTCTTCGGAATATCCACGTTGTTCGGTATCACGGTGGATTTTTTGAATCCATTCCAAGTTGATCACCGGAACCACACCAACTTTCAAATCAACGTGCGAGGCCATGTTGATGTCGTCTTTAACGACACAACCGTGCAGGCCTTCGTAAAACATCAAATCGCTGCCCACAGGAATATCGGCCCAAGGGGTGAATTGACCTGGATTCAGACCGTCAAATTCGGCGGCTTCTTCGTCAGAATGCAAATACAAACGACGTTTGCCTGAGCCTGTTTTACCATACGTTTCAAACAGTTCGTCCAACTTTTTAAATTCGTTGGCATTGGCGCCAAAATGGCTAAAACTTTTGTTACCTTTGGCTTCTTCTTTGGCAACCATGGCCTTCATGGCAATCCGGTCATAACGGTGAAAGCTGTCACCTTCGACCACGGCTGGATTTATGTCAGCCCGACGGAATATGTGTTCAAAAGCTTCTTTGACGGTACTGGTACCAGCACCAGAAGAACCCGTAACGGCGATAATCGGATGTTTTTTCGACACGCTGATATCCTCCCCTGTAAATTGGAATGTAATAAATGTAAGTGATGTTTATACCTCAAAACATGAGGCCTGCGGGAAAAACCGCAAAAATAAAGTGGGGGTGGGGCCATACAAATAGAATGCAAACCACCCTGCGAGGGTCATTTTCTACTCATTTAGCCGGGGAAGGTCAAGACTTGTGTGACAATAGACGCCAGAACAGGGCGTTAAGACGAGACTTCTAATTCATCAAGGTAATCTTCTACGGCCAGCAAATCGCGGGGACCTGTTTTCGACAGAATCATCACTTCGCGAATTTTCCGCACGTAATCGATATTATCCGCTTGGTGAATTTCAACATCGCCATTTTTGTCTGTATATGAATCGTAACTCATCTGACGCCCCTTCTTTTTGGATTCTTTTTATATTTTATCTACGCACACAAAGGTTAACAAAACGTCAACGTGGAGGTTTTCTGGTCTCAACTGAGCACACCCCTGTACTCATAGTCCTTTTACGTAATTTACGTTGGGCTTGGGTTTGCCTTAAATGGCAATATTACAAATTGATATGTCGACGCTTCTAGGGGGCCGCAATGCAAAATTTATCTCATTTTATTTTCTCACCTTTGAGACCTACAGCCAAAGAAACGATAAAGAATCAAGGGCTGAACCATAACTTCATTCAGTCTTGCTTATTTGTTTTTTCCTTTATTATTTTAATCTCTATGAACTCAGGTGCCTCTGCGGCATCGCTTTCTGCGGGAAAATACGGATTTTCCGGTGACGGAAAAACCACATGCGGTGGATTGATCAAGGGCAAATTACAAAAGTCCTGTGGCACAGAAACCGCCGTTTTTGAGGCCGACGCCGTTGGAAAATGCCCCAAGGGCACTTTTTTTGACGTCGGCAAATGGAGTTGCTGGTCTTGCCCCAAAGGATATGTTCGCGCAGGCGGATCACGTATTGATGGTAAAAACCCCTTAGAGATTGCGAAAGCTCTGATCCGTGCGGGTGTCCCCGTGGATGGAGAACGGGCTTGTGAAAAAAAGAGCTCAAAAACCAAAGGCAAACTTTCAAAAGCCAAATATCAAGGCACCGTTTGCCCCAAAGGTAGCATTTTCGACCCAACACGTGATGGCGAATGCTGGGCTTGCCCCAAAGGATATGATCGCACGGTTGCTCCTGTTGAATGGAAAGACGCTTGCGTCAAAAAGGCGAAAACAAACTTTAAGAAAATCAAACGTTATAAACGTGCCACGGGCGTGTTCAAAACGGATTGTCCTAAGGGAAAATTTTGGGATGGAATCGATGGTTATTGTTACAGTTGTCCCAAAGGTTACAAGCGCACGTCCAGCACCATCAAAGGCAAAAAAGCATGTTCCAAGGTAACAAAAGCCAAAATAAGTAAGGCCAATTTAAAAGGCAAAGCTGTTTGTAAAGCCGGTGAAATCCTTGACGTCCGCAATCATGGAGAATGCTGGACCTGTCCCACGAATTATGACCGCACGGTTTATCCCATTCAACAAAGTAAGGCGTGTGAAATCGGTGGAGGATATCTTTTCTCTCAGGCTACGGAATCCACCCCTTTAACCTGTAATGGGGGGCAAACGTTTGATTTTGTGAACGCCAAGCATAAAAAGGTACAGGCTTTAATCACAAAACAAACCAAGAAAAAACCCAAGGCTAGCCTTGGCAAAAAAGGTGGCGGAACGTGTTGGAGTTGCCCAACGGGTTATCGCCGCACAATCGCCGCCGTGTGGGATAAGAAAGCCTGTGAATCGAACGGTATCACGTGGAAATCCCCCGTCTATAACCAACCCGGYCTGTTTGGCCTGAATGGCGCCGTAGCGGTCGTTAAGCAAGTCATCAAAGAACGTGCACTGATCAATGAAATCACAGATGCGTTAACGGCAGCGGCAAAGAAAAATAAAAAGTCAAAAGCTTCGGATATCCCCACTCGGAAATCCGTATGGTCAGAAATCCATAATGATCCGACCCAAAGTTCTGTGTTAAAAATTGCCGTATTCTCGCGCATACAACTTGCGGCAAGCGACCCTGGTACGGCGACCACTCATGACAAAGCCTTGTTGAGAAGTTTCCAAAATTCGGTTGTTCATTACAAAACATACTTAGCCGATCAAGCCTTGCAGGCTTACAAAGCTTGGGATGTTGCCGATAAGAAAAAGACCGAAGTCTATACAGGTGTCATGGTTGCTGGCGTAACAACAGCCTCAATTGTGACAGGATTCGGTACGACCGCAGGAATTTATGCAATGGGTGCAGAAACCCTGAGAAATGAGCTGTGGCCCTTGCCTGRTTTCACAGACATTACGTTGCGTTCTGTGATCGAAGACNAACTCAAAGGGGAAGCCATCAGTTTTGCCTATACCAAAGGCTTGCTTTCAAAAACAGTCCTGAAAAAACTGTTCCCGTCTGATGCGGCTGTAAAAGCAGCGAAAAAGACGCTGACTGCAGCAACAGATGGATTTGAAAAGAAACTTGGCAAATTCATCATGCAAAAGATTTCCAAGAAAATCGCTCAAAAAGCTACGGCAAAAGGAGCCACCGTAACGGCCAAGGCTGTTGCCAAGGCTTTTGCATCTGCGGGTCCGCAAATCTTAGTTGAATTGGCCATTGATACGGTCGTTGCCTATATCGAATTACAGATCGAACGCGCGAATGCCGAACCAAGGTTGAAGGCCCACTTGGCCGAGGCCAAACGTCCGTTTGAAGTCGGTCGTTTGTTGGCCACGGTAAAAGGCGCAAGCGAGGTTGATGGACAATGGACGGCTGTTATGGGTGGTGAAGTCGCCCCCAAAAAAGCTGACCTGATCGCCATCAAAAAAGCAGCCGGAATTGTTGTGAGCAGTCTTAAATAACAAACCGATAACAAATCGACACCTAAAAAAAGCGGGCCTGATGATTTCAGGCCCGCTTTTAGATGTGTAGCTTAGGTGCTTTTAGGTGTGATTGAGTCCAGAAAGGAGAAATGAGTCTATACGGGGCTTAAAATGAATCCTGTGGCACGGACATCAACCCACGCCCTGTAATCTGTCTTCACGATACAGGAACATTCAAGATGTGTGATGTTTATCACTGAGTGTTGTGAAAAAGGGGCTTATTCAAACTGAACGATTTCTGAATACAGCACTCAGGTTAAGTTCAACGCGCTCCCTGTAATCTGTCTTCATGATGCACACAGAGAGAGGAAACAAAAACATGTACACAGATAAATCAAGCACACGCGTCCCAACATGGCTCAAGTTCCTGCCTCTGATAGGCCTTATGGGTCTGAGTGTCGTAGCTTCTGGAATGTATGGGCTGGTTACGCTCTTGTAGGACGTGACGTTTCTTAAAGAACTCAGCCACGTCACGGCTGCCACCATCAAGTGCCGCTCATTCGCCTTGGACACGAGCAATTACAGTAAACTTCCGGCGATTGGCTTCAGCTAAATCACGAGTTTTAAGCCCCACAACGACCTCTTTAAGACGCTTTGTCTTCCGGTCGAAATGCTTCGCCGCGCTTTTTGAGATTACGCGTGTTCAAAATAGGGTCCATAAATGTAAGGTTAACGGACAACCTTTTACACTTACAACCCGATAAAATTTTAATGATTTTATATGTTTGAAAAAAAAGTGGTCGGGGAGACAGGATTCGAACCTGCGACCCTCTGGTCCCAAACCAGATGCGCTACCAGGCTGCGCCACTCCCCGACACTTTTTTGACCAGCGACGCTGTCGCTGAAATCGAGGCCTGTTTAAGGCTTAATTTTGCGCATGGCAAGCCCTAAAAAGGCAAATTACAAACTTTATGATTTAGAGCCTAGAACGTAAACCGTTGGCCGACGCTGATTGCCAGCCGTTTTACGGTGCCTGCGGGGACTTCCAAGACATATTTAATAAGCCCCGGAGCCACAATCAATTCTTCGCTCAACGGTGTGGTGTTTTCGGCGATGTGCTTAATGCGCCCCAATTTGTCGGCAAAAATCATATCCAACGAGATGTAGGTGTTTTTCATCCACATCTTTACCGTTTGGGCATGTTTGTATTTAAACAACATGCCGGTATTGGGGGCGAGTTCCTTGCGGTACATCAAACCTTGTTGAAGCTGATAATAGCTTTTGGCTATTTCGACTTTAATGTCGCGGGCTCCGTACGGCGATAAAAGCCGCACAAGACCTTTATCAAAGGTGACGGCGGGCCGTTCAGCCTGTGGCCGAGGCAGTTCAGCGGCCTCAACCGGAGCCGTAAACGAAAGGTAAAACCACACCAACAAAAAGATGGCCCCAAAGACCACGGCGAAAACGACAAAAAATCGGACTATAAAATTATTCATGGGCGGGATCATAACGACTCCGGGTTAATCTGTCTCCCCACATTTTGACCATATTTGTTTCCTATAAAATCGATTGCGACATATGTTCAAGCCCCGTATTGTTTGGGGGCGAATCAAACCTGTTTTTAGCGAGGCTCTTTAACGTGTTGCATACCATATCTCTCGGCGCTGTATTGGCCGGCCTTTGGATGTTGCTTTCGGGATATTTCGAGCCCCTGATGCTGGGCTTTGGCCTTGTTTCCATTATATTTACGTTGTGGATTTCTCATCGTATGGATGTGATCGACAATGAAGGACACCCGGTCCACTTGGCGGTTCATGCTTTGTTGGTTTATTGGCCGTGGCTGTTTTGGCAAATTATCAAATCCAACATCGACATGGCGGTGGTTATCTTATCACCTAAACTGAACATCAAACCTCACACCTTTGATACCAAGTCTTCGCAATCAAGCGATGTGGGGCGTGTTTTGTATGCAAATTCCATCACGCTGACGCCCGGCACCGTAACCGTGGATATGCGCGCGGATGGAACGTTTGAAGTTCACGCCTTGACCTCTGATGCCCGCCAAGGCGTCGAAACCTTGGATATGGATCGACGCTGCACCTCTATGGAAGGCGCACCTCGCAAGACAAAAACCTCGGCCTCTACATCAGGGGATAAAAAACCATGAACCTGTTTGTCGAAATTTTTTCCAACATGTTCGCTGCGGCCGCCCTTGCGGTTTTGGTTTCTATGGCTTTGGCCTTGTTTCGGGCCTTCATCGGGCCCACCGTGTTTGACCGGATTTTAGCGGTCAATACTACGGGCACCCTGACGGTTGTTCTGATTGCGGTTTATGGCTTTTTAGACGGACGCCCTGAATTTTTAGACATTGCCTTGCTGTACGCCCTGATTAATTTCATCGGCACCGTTGCCGTGACAAAGTACGTTAAATTTGAATCCCAAGGCTTTTCCGGTAAAGCCCCCAGCGATGGGGATTTGTGATGCCTGATTTAAGCATCTTTGATTGGATCAGTTGGGTCTTGATTATCAGCGGAGCCTTTTTTGCGCTGGTGGGATCGTTGGGTATTTTACGCTTGCCCGACATCTTTTCGCGTATGCATGGGGCTGGCATGGTCGATACCTTGGGCTGTTGGCTTATCTTGATCGGTTTGATGTTTCAAACGGACGAATGGATTGTCATTGTTAAGCTGGGCCTGATCATTGTCTTTATCGGCCTGACGTCGCCCACCACAACGTTTGCTTTGGCGCGCGCCGCCATTGCGGGGGGCGTGCAAAGCGGCGCTAAACATAAATCATCTGACCGTTCGGCTAAGACTCCTTCTGCAAAGGAGGACAAGTCATAGAACAGATCGTAGAACATGTGATCGCCATTGCTTTGTTGTTGTTCATGGCCGCATCCGCGTTTTGGCTGGTGCGTTTGCGCAACCTGTTTGCCGTGGTGATGTTGTCGGGCGTGTATTCGTTGTTTGCGGCCGCTTTATATCTGGTCATGGATGCGGTCGACGTGGCCTTTACCGAAGCCGCCGTGGGCGCGGGCATTTCCACCGTATTGATGTTGAGCACATTGGCCCTGACCAGCCGCACCGAAAAAAGTCACAATAAGCTTTCCGTGATGCCGCTGTTGTTGGTGTTTATCACCGGCGGGGTTTTGGTGTACGGAACTTTTGACATGCCACGGTATGGCGACATCAATGCGCCTATCCATCAACACGTGGCCAATCATTACATCGAAAAATCTGCGGCCGAAGTCGGCCCGCCTAACATCGTGACGTCAATTTTAGCCAGCTATCGCGGTTTTGATACCTTGGGCGAAACCGCCGTTGTCTTTACCGCCGCCATTGGCGTATTGGCGATTTTGGGCCGGGTAAAGGGCCAAGGCATGTCCACATCCCGCGTGGCTTACCGCCGCAAAGAAGACGTAGAAGAAGAAAACAAAGAAGACGATAAAGCCGTTTCCGATAAAAAGGAGACAACGTCATGATTTTTAAGGCTCCCCTGTTGCGGGTCGTCACCAAAATCATCGTACCGCCGATCATTTTGTTTGCTTTATATGTCCAGTTTCACGGTGACTTTGGTCCCGGTGGCGGCTTTCAAGCGGGCGTTATTATGGCCGCAGCGTTTATTTTATACGGGCTGGTTTACGGCGTATCAACCGCGCGCCAAGCCATCACCGCCGATGTCACCCGCGTTATTTTGGCGCTGGGTGTCTTGCTGTTTGGCGGCACAGGCATTGTGACCATGTTGATGGGCGCAGAATTTTTGGATTATTCCGTGTTGGGTAAAACCCCATTGGCGGGACAGCATTTAGGCATTCTCTTGATTGAATTTGGCGTCGGCATGACGGTGGCTGGGGCCATGATCACGATCTTTTTCGCCTTTGCCGGACATGGCAAAGATGGCAACATCGCGTTAGACCAAGAAAATGAGGGTGGTGGAAATGATTGATATTCCGGACCTTATTGGCTTGTTGAATTACTGGGTCGTCATCGTGCTGATGATGTCGGGTTTTTACGTGGTGATCGCGCAGGGCAACCTGATCAAAAAAATCGTCGGCCTGAATATCTTTCAAGTCTCGGTCTTTGTTTTTTACATTTCCATGGGCAAGATCGAAGGCGGCTCTGCGCCCATTTTGGACGATGCCATTGAAATCTATTCCAATCCCCTGCCCCATGTTTTGATCCTGACCGCCATTGTGGTTGGTGTCGCGACTACGGCGTTGGCTTTGGCGTTGGTGGTGCGCATCAATGCGGCGTATGGCACTATTGAAGAAGACGAAATCCAAGCCATTGAACACGAAGAAGAGGACGTCGCATGTTAACGTCCGATCCTTGGCTGATTTTGCTGGTCGTGGTGCCATTGCTGGCGGCCCCGGTCTGTGTATTGCTCCGCAATGCGACGGCGGCTTGGGCCGTGGCCTTAGTTGTGTCGTGGTCAATTTTTGGGATTGCCGTAAAACTGTTGATCCAAGTCCTTGAACAAGGCGAAGTCTTTTACCGCATCGGCGGCTGGGACGCGCCGTGGGGCATTGAATACAAACTTGATCCGCTGGGGGCCTTTGTGGTCGTGATCATTGCCACCATCGGTGCGGTGGTGATCCCCTACGCGAAAAAGAGCGTCGAAAACGAAATTCAAAAAGAACGCATTTACCTGTTTTACACCATGATGTTGCTGTGCATTTCCGGGTTGTTGGGCATCACGGTTACGGGCGATGCGTTTAATCTGTTTGTGTTTTTAGAAATTTCATCCCTGTCGTCTTATGTCTTGATCAGCATGGGTCAGGACCGCCGTGCCCTAACCGCAGCCTACCGTTATTTGATCATGGGCACCATTGGCGCAACATTTTACATCATCGGCGTTGGCCTGATGTATCAAATGACCGGGTCGTTGAACTTTGCCGATCTTTCCACCATCATGCCAGCCATTGCCGACACCCGCACGGTGCTGGCGGCTCTGGCCTTTTTGACCGTGGGCATCAGTTTAAAATTGGCGCTGTTCCCCTTGCACATGTGGTTGCCCAATGCCTATACCTTCGCCCCCAGCGCCGTCACCGCGTTTTTAGCGGCCACCGCGACCAAGGTGTCGTTGTATGTGTTGCTGCGGATCTTCTTTACGGTATTCGGTGAAGTTGACCTGTTTGCCACCTTCCCGTTGCAACCCGTGCTGATCGGCATGGCCTTGGCGGGCATGTTCCTGGCCAGTTTGTCGGCCATTTGGCAAGAAAACTTAAAACGCATGATGGCCTATTCTTCGGTGGCGCAAATTGGCTATATGGTTTTGGGTGTGGCCTTGGCGACCGAAGCTGGATTGGCGGGCGGCATCATTCACCTGTTTAATCATGCTTTGGTCAAAGGCACCGCGTTTTTAGCCATTGGCGCGATTATCTATTCCACCGGCGCCGTCACCCTGCGGGACCTGCGCGGCGTTGGCAAAAGCATGCCGTTGTTGATGGCGGCGTTTATTGTCGCGGGCCTCGGCCTGATCGGTGTGCCGTTAACCGCCGGATTTGTCAGTAAATGGCAGTTGGTCACAGCTACGTTAGAAGCCGACATGTGGCCTTTAGCCGCGTTGATTTTATTGTCGTCTTTGTTGGCGGTGATTTATGTGTGGCGCATATTCGAAGTGGCTTATCTGCGCGACAGTCATTTAGCCCCCGTTAAAATCATCAAAAAATTACCCCTCAGCATGCTGATCCCCACATGGATTTTGGCGCTCGCCAGCCTGTATTTTGGCACCCACGCAACTCTGACCATGGACATCGCCCACACCGCGGCGCGTCAATTGATGGGGGGCATGTAAATGATAAGTGCTTATTTATCCCAAGCCGCAGTCATCCAACTGACTTTGATCTTGCCTTTATTAGGCGGTCTGATGGTTTGGGCGTTGGGCGAACGTAATCGCAATTTGCGCGAAGCCGCCTCGCTGATCACCGCGATTTTAGAATTTGTGCTGGTCGCCAGCTTGACCTCTGATGTTTTGGATGGTGGTCGGCCTTCGGTCGATATGTTGGAAATGTTTCCGGGCCTGATGCTGACCTTAACGGTTGAACCGCTGGGCCAGCTGTTTGCGTTGATCGCCAGTGGCCTGTGGATCGTCAACACGGTTTATTCCATCGGTTATATGCGCGGCAATAAAGAACTGCACCAAACGCGGTTTTATGTGTGCTTTACGCTGGCGATTTCCAGCGCCATTGGCATTGCCTATTCCGGCAACATCTTGACCATGTTTGTCTTTTACGAAGTCCTGACGCTGTCGACTTATCCTTTGGTGACCCATTCCGGTCGCCCCGAAGCCATCAAAGGCGGACGGGTGTATTTGGGCATTTTGATGGCCACATCCATCGGCTTTTTATTCCTCGCCATGCTGTGGACCTATAACATTACGGGCACCTTGGATTTCCAATCGGGCGGTATTTTGGCCGATAAAGTCCACGGACCGGAACTGGCTGTATTGTTGTTCTTGTACGTGTTTGGCATTGGTAAAGCCGCCATGATGCCCGTGCACCGCTGGTTGCCCGCCGCCATGGTGGCACCGACGCCGGTGTCGGCCTTGCTGCACGCGGTGGCCGTGGTGAAGGCTGGCGTATTTGCGGTGGTTAAGGTCATTGTTTATATCTTTGGACTAGATTTACTGGTTGATGCGCGAGCCGATGATTGGCTGATTTTGGTGGCGGCGTTTACGATTATTTCGGCGTCCATCATTGCGTTGCGACAAGACAACTTAAAACGACGCCTCGCCTATTCCACCATCAGCCAACTCAGTTACGTGATTTTGGGCGCGGCTATTTTGGCTCCTATTTCCGTGGCGGGCGCGGCCATGCATATGGCGGCCCATGCGTTTGGCAAAATCACGTTATTTTTTGCCGCCGGGGCCATTTACACCGCCGCCCATAAAACCAAGGTTAGCGAACTGGACGGCATTGGTCGCACCATGCCGTTCACCATGGGGGCGTTTGCCATTGGCGCCTTGTCGATGATCGGGCTTCCGCCGACGGCTGGTTTTATATCAAAATGGTATATTCTCAGCGGCGCGTTGGAAACCAGCAATGCTCTGGTGATTTTGGTGATTATTGCCTCGACGTTATTAAATGCAGCATATTTTTTGCCGATCATCTATGTGGCCTTTTTCAAAGAACCTCAAAAGCGCCACAAAAATGCCCCGCATTATGAATTCGAAAACCACGGCGAAGCCCCGTGGCCGATGGTCTTGGCCCTGTGCTTTACGGCGCTCGGCACCATTGTGCTGTTCTTTTATCCAGAAGTCCCCTTGGCTCTGGGCCAAGCTTTGGTGGGGGATTAAGTCATGAAAGAACAGAAAATCACGCAAGATCCCAAAAAACTGCACTGGTTGGTGCGACCTAACACCATCAAGGGCCTGTGGGTTGGCGGCATTGCTTTGCTGGCTTTGGTCACCTGGCTGGGCACAACCGTGCATCCCCACACAAAATTTGGCCTCGAAGGCACGGTGACTTTTTATTCGTGGTACGGCTTTGTGACGTGCATTGGCATGGTCCTGTTTGCCAAGTTTATCGTCGGCATAATTCTGGGGCGAAAGGACACGTATTATGACAATTGATATGTTGTTAATGTCCCCCGCCTTGATCTTGATTTTGGGGGCCTTTTTGTTGCCCGTGTTCAAAGGCAGCATGCGCAAAGTCCTGACCTTGGCCCTGCCGCTGATCACCCTTGTGGCCGTATGGGAAGTGGGCGATGGCGTGCAAGTGACCGCGTCTTTCTTGGACTATGAACTTGAACTGGTCGAAGGCAATAACCTATCGCGGCTGTTTGCTCTCGTCTTTTCCATCATGGCCTTTGCCGGGGGCTTGTTTGCCTTAAACCGCAAAAACATCACCGAAATGGTTGCCGCCTTTGTCTATGCGGGCAGCGCCATTGGCGTGGCTTTGGCGGGCGATTTGGTCACCGTGTTTATCTATTGGGAATTGATGGCCGTGGCGTCCACCATCGTTGTCTGGTCAGCGCGCACCGAAGCCTCGGCCAAAGCCGCCATGCGCTATGCCATTATTCACCTGTTTGGTGGCGTGGTATTGATGATTGGCGTGATTGGTTACGCCCAAGAAACCGGGTCCATCGATTTTGTCCGCATGATCCCCAACAGCTTTGCCACGTGGGCGATTTTGGTGGGATTTTTAATCAATACCGGGGCTCCGCCGTTAAGCGCGTGGTTGCCCGATGCCTACCCCGAAGGTAGCTGGTCCGGCACCGTATTTTTATCGGCGTTCACCACAAAAACCGCCGTATATGTATTGTTGGTGGGCTTTGCCGGGACCGAGCTTTTGATCTGGCTGGGTCTGTATATGATCTTTTACGGCATCATTTATGCCTTGTTAGAAAACGACATGCGCCGCATCTTGGCCTATTCGATCATCAACCAAGTGGGGTTCATGTTGGTGGCTGCGGGCATTGGCACCGAAATGGCCATCAACGGCGCCGCCGCCCATGCCTTTACCCATATTATTTATAAAGCGTTGTTGTTGATGAGCGCCGGATCGGTGATGTACATGACCAACGGCAAACGCAAATGCACCGATTTGGGTGGCCTGTTCCAATCTATGCCTTTTACCACCTTAGCAGGCATCATCGGAGCCTTAGCAATTTCCAGTGTGCCGTGGACCAGTGGCTTTATTTCCAAGTCCATGACGTCCCAAGCCGCCTTTGACGAAGGCTTGGCGTTCACTTGGTTCTGTCTGGTGGCGGCGTCTGCGGGTGTGTTTTTGCATGCAGGTATTAAGTTCCCGTGGTTTGTCTTTTTCCAAAAAGATTCAGGCCTGCGCCCCAAAGATCCCCCGTGGAACATGAAAGCCGCCATGGCGTTGTTTTCGATTTTGTGCATTTGGATTGGTGTTCAACCCGAATATCTGTACGCGATATTGCCGTTTCCCACGGATTATCAACCGTACACCCAAGCCCATGTCTATGAAATGTTACAGTTATTGCTGTACAGCGGTTTGGCATTTTTTGTTTTGTTAAAACTGATGAAACGCACGCTGACCATCACTTTGGATGTGGACTGGGTTTACCGCAAACTCTTGTTTAATGCGGCGCGCAAGGCGACCATCGTCATCACAAAGTTCAACCGCAGCTTTGGCAACACCAAAAACAAACTGGTCAGCAAAATCATCACGCTGGCGACTGAACATCATAATCCTCGCGGTGTTTTGGCACGGACAACCCCCGCTGGAGAAATGGCGTTTTGGATGATCGTCGTCTTGTGTGCGTATCTGATCATCTATCTTTTTGTGTAAACCCATATTATTTTTGTGGATTAACAACAAAAAAGCGTGATTTTTCAATTCGATTGCAGTAGTTTACCGTTAATGAAATCTTCAAAAGAAGACCATGTACTGAGTTGGGGGACTACAAAGAATGAAGCTTAAGCAAAAACGTTATCTGTTTTCGGGCATTATCTCGACGGTTTTGATCGTCCTTTTGTCGGTTGTCACTATTCAATCCTTTAGCTTTTTCAGTAAAGAAACCATCCGCGAACAAGGCCGCATGGCGGCTGAATTGTTGCGCATATCCCTCACTGAACAAATGCTGGCTGGGGTTATTGATCAACGCGAAAATTTGTTGAGCCGCCTGCGCGCGATCCCCGGAATCACCGCCGTGCATGTGGTGCGTGGTGATCCCGTCAACGATCAATTTGGCCCTGGATTGACCAGCGAAAAACCCCGTGATGATATCGACAAACGCGTCCTGGCCACGGGCCAATGGGAAGAGCTCTTTTTCACCCACGAAGACGAACCCATGTACCGCATCACCATTCCTTATATYGCCACGGGTACGGGCACTTTAAACTGTCTGCAATGCCATGACGTTGCCGAAGGCACGGTGAACGGCGCAGTTACCCTCACATTCTCTTTGGATCACTTAAAGCAAGCCGAATGGATGTCGATTTCACCGATTGTGGTATTGTTGCTGATCTTTGGTCTGTGCTTGGCGTATTTCCTTAAACGTCTGTTTGCCCCCATGGTGGCGACGGCTGAAAACTTAAAAGAAGTTGTTTTGAATGCTACTGCAGGTGATTTCAGTGGCCGTATTGAATCCAAAACAACCGATGAAATTGGCGAAATYGCCGACAGCACAAACCTGTTGTTGGAAACGCTTGACCAAAGCATGGGTAAAATTTCTTCGAAAATTCAATCCCTTGGCAATCAAACGCGCAGCTTTGACAAAGACACCAATCTTTTGGCCCACACCGTCAACGTGGTCGAAGAAATGGTTGGCGCAACACGGTTCAAACAAACCGTTGAAAATGACCTCAACATCGAAGAAATTTATAGCCGCATTAAATGTGTGGTGACCGATCACTTTAAAGTGAAGAATTTTTCGTTTTATGAAGTCACCGATAATGGAAAGAACCTCGAGACGATTTTTGTCGGCGGCCTGAAAAACCCAGCTGATTTGTGGTGTGACCCAGATATCATGGTCAATGCCGAAGCGTGTCGGTGCAAACGCACCGCGGCCGACGTATCAAGCATCGAAAACGACAACATTTGCCCGCGTTTTTCAGGAAATACCAAGGACATAGGTAACATGGTTCATGTTTGCATGCCGATGATGCTTTCTGGGCATATTGGCGGTATTTTGCAATTGGTGATGTCCGAAGAAGGCGCAAAGGCTCGCCCCGGTATAGAACAAATGGCGCAAATTTATCTGAACCAAGCGGCACCGGTTATCGAAGCTCGTCAATTGATGCAATCGTTAAAAGAAACCGCCATGCGCGATCCTATGACCGGGCTATATAACCGTCGTTTCTTGGAAGACTATATCGACAGCATGCTGGCCGGGCTTGTGCGCCAAAAAGCCAGCATGGGCATTTTGATGTGCGACGTTGATTTCTTTAAAAAGGTCAACGACGATTATGGTCACGATGTGGGCGATGAAGTCATCAAAGGCCTGTCCGACATCTTGGCCAAGGCCGTGCGTGATGCCGATCTGGCCATTCGGTATGGTGGCGAAGAATTCATCTTGTTGTTGCCCCACACCGACGAAGAAGGCGCCATGTTGTTGGCCGAACGCATTCGTGCCGAATTAGAAGGCTTCACCTTTCAGACCCCTATGGGGCCCTTGAAAAAGACCCTGTCTATCGGTGTATCGATGTTCCCCGATGATGGTGACGGATTTTGGGAATGTGTCAAATATTCCGATATTGCCCTGTATAAAGCCAAAGAAGGCGGCCGCAACAAAGTGCTCCGTTTTCAGAAAGATATGTGGCTGGATCAAGAAGAATATTAAACGGGAACTGAAGGTTATTTAAGGCTCATTTAAGGCCGGGAGCAGCACCGGGAGCCGCACCGGGAGCCCATGACTTCACCTTGACCTCTGATCCATGTTGCGTGCGCAGAACGCGCGCGTCTGGATGGGGTGCGCGCACCGGATCGGCGGCTTTCTTTTCCGTTTCGGCTTTTAACGTCGCCACCATGGCGTCCAAAAGGATTTCCGTGCCGGGGCCTTTGCGCAAAGCCAAGGCATAAGCTGCATTTTTTGTGGTGAGTTTCGACAATTGCTCAGTCTTTAAATGGCCAAAGCGGCGCCAGATCGAACTTAAAAACAATTCAACATCCGACGGCAGAAACAATTCCACTTCAATGTCGGGGCGGCCATTGGCAAACGCCTGAAACAGGGTGGGTTCAATAGGTCCCATTTCTTCGGCGACAAATACCGCCGGCATCAATTTTTGACCATCATAAGCAATCGCGTAAAAGCCCTGCGACAAATACAGCAAGCGGTGCAGTTTTTGGGGTTGCAGATACTCGTTTTCATTCAAAGCCTGATCTGAAAACCAAAACGCAACATCAAAGGTCGAATTGGACGCAAAAGTCATCGTTAAAAAAGCCTATTCTTTGATCTTGTGAACCACTTATTTTAACACGACTTCCCCAGCAAAGGGTTAAGACAAATCGCAATATTTTCCTGACCTTTCGCGCCAACAAAACACCCGGCAATTTTTACCGACTAGGCAAAATCTTCCCCCCAACCTTTATCCGTAACGTATTGATAACAAAGAATTTATAAACTGGCACGCACATTGCCTTTATGTATAGGCAACTCCACGAGAAGCGTGAGGTTCGATCAGGCCAAACCAACCAGAACCGTTGGAAGGATTTAAATGATGAGCAATGTATTGAGTTTTCCGATGAACGCTTGGGATTTGAAAAAGAAAAATAGTGTTGAAGTCCCTGAGGCCACAGAGGTCCCGGCTCCCACTCCCTCTATGGCTCCCCTTCAGGGCAAGCCCGCCGATGAGATCAGCGCCAACCAACAAGCCCGCCTGCTGACCACCTTGTCCTTTTTGCAAGATAACCTAGGCAACACCAAAGATGGCCTAGACACCACCACCCTGCAAACCTGTGTCGAAGCCACCCGTATTGCTTTGGATGCGGCAATGGATTTGGAACGGACCATTTTAAAACAAACCCTGCGCATCGAAGAAATGGCCCGCCTGGCCAGCACAGATCAACTGACGGGTGTTTACAATCGCCGCGGATTTGAACAAGAGTTTCAACGCGTTTTATCCGCCGCCACCCGTTACGGCGAAACCGGCGTTTTAATCTATATCGATCTGGATGGATTCAAGCCCATCAACGATACGTACGGCCATGCTGCGGGTGATAAAATGCTGACCGAAGTGGCGCGCGTGCTGAACGACCACATCCGCCCCCAAGACATGGTGGCCCGACTTGGCGGAGATGAGTTTGCAATCTTGCTCACCCGCACGGACTGGAAAGACGGTCTAAAACGAGCCGAGCGGATCAAACATATCCTCAACACCCACTATCTCAGCTGGAACGACAAACACATCGCCATGCGCGCAAGCCTGGGCTTTCAATGTTATGGCGCGAACGCCGATGCCCACACCTTGTTGGCGGGGGCTGACGACGCTATGTACCAATCAAAACGGATGCGAATGGACACGGTAAAGTGAAACGATGAGACTCAAGCCCAAACTCCCGCCCGTGTCCCTTCGGGGTCCGGGCGGACTTTTTTTGAACCTCTCAGGCAAAAGGAATTTGTCATGAAAACTCAAAACTCATCGCTTACACAAATGACTTTGCCCATGTCCATTTCGATGCATTCATCAAGTCCCAAAACAAGACGCACGACCGGGCGCGAAGTTGTCGTATTTCGCCGCAACAGCCCGCTGAAGATCATTCCGGGCGGACGTACAAATCATTCTGAAAGCCCGCTGAAAGCAATGATTTTAGACGTGAATGCCCGGTCCATATCACCGCGCGCGTTACAAGAGCTGAGCTTAGAGCTATACGCCGTAGCTATTCTCAGTTGGGAAGAACACGAAGACTTGGCTTTTCAAGTTGATTTACACCCGGACTTTCCCCACACCATAGGGGCCTTGACCGGGGAAGCCCCCCTGCCCGACCAACCGCGTGATTTTGTCAAAGAATGGGAACAACGCCTCGCCTTTGAAAATCGTTATGCCCCCAAAGGAGCAAAACACAAACGGGCTTTGCATATTCTGTCGGTGTTGCGCCGTATCAACAGCCTTGAAAATTCGTAAACTTGAAAATTCGTAAATTACGCCAAAACCTATTTGATGACCTTTTGCATAGCGACCAAGAACGTTGAGAGTTCGCGGGTCATTGCATCACCTTGTTTGGCAAGTTCATCAGCAGCGCTCAGAACTTCGGATGCCGCACGACCGGTTTCCGTGGCCCCTTGGGTCACTTCTGAAATGTGTGCGGTCACTTCGTTGGTGCCGGTTGCGGCTTGTTCAACGTTGCGCGCGATTTCTTGCGTAGCCGCGCCTTGTTCTTCAACCGCCGAGGCAATGGTGGTCGAAGCTTCACTGATTTTACCAATGGTCACACCGATGCTTTGGATGGCCTTTACGGCTTCATCCGTCGCACTTTGAACATCGCCCACTTGCAGGCTGATGTCTTCGGTGGCTTTGGCTGTTTGATTGGCCAGGTTTTTCACCTCTGACGCCACCACGGCAAAGCCTTTACCCGCGTCCCCGGCCCGCGCCGCTTCGATGGTGGCGTTCAACGCCAACAGGTTGGTTTGGTCGGCAATATCAGAAATCAAGCTTACAACTTCACTAATTTTCGAAGCTGACTCGGCAAGCCCCCGTACGTTTTCACCACTCTTTTCAGCATCCTCAACAGCCTGACTGGCAATACTTGCAGATTGGCTCACTTGACCGCTGATTTCTGAAATCGAACTGGATAATTCTTCGGCAGCAGACGCCACGGTTTGCACATTGTTCGATGCCATTTCTGCAGCGTTTGAAACCGCCTGAGATTTTTCACTGGTCAACGAGGCCGTGGTTTCCATACTTTTGGCGGTGCTTTGCAATTCTGTCGCCGCCGTGGTCACGGTTTGCACAACGGTATTCATGTTGTCTTCAAAGGCTTTTGCGACAACAGCAAAATCATCCTTTTGCTTTTTGGTGAAGGCCACAGCCCCATTAATGCGCCGCGCACTGGCCAAAAAGGCTCCGCCCAAGCCGCCTTCTTGAATGGTGCGAAAATATTTACCCTGACTGACAAAGGCCATTGATGCGCGCACTTCGCGGACATAACATTCTGCAACATCCAACAAATGGTTCAGACTGTGTTGAATTTCTTCGATTTCATCGGAACCTGTGACACGGGTAATGCGGCTATCCAAGTCGCCTTTTTTCGCGCGAACCAAGGCTTTTGAAACAACCGCGATGACGCTCATCATTTGGTCTGATCTTTTGGCAATCCACAAAATAAGGGCAAAACCTACAAGCGTGAACACGCCGAGCATAATAATTTTGGAATAAGCATCTTCGGTACCCATCACGACTTCATTGTGAATGGCCTGTGTTTCTTCAAGGTCCAAGGCCACAACAACCTTCATCAATTGATCAACAGAATTACCAATACGTTCGGCCGTTCCATCAAATTTTCCCATCATCGTATTGCCACCCGTGGGGCCTTCATCAATATAGGCCTTCGCCATTTTTTGGCCGGTGGCATAATAAGCCGGAAAGGCTGATCTCATTTCGTTCAAAACCGCCGTAACTTTGGTGAGTTCAAGGTGACCCGCCAAGGCCAAGGCCAATGTTGTATCTTTTTCAAACTTTTGGGCAAATTGGGCAGCCACGTCCATGCCATCATTCAAGCCATCCAGAGCCCGAGTGGCGGAAATATCGGTCAGCCATTGTTGGATTTGCACAACATCGTTTTTGATGTCATTTGAGACCTGCAACAAGGGCGCAATGTATTCGCTTCTAACAACGACTTCCTTGGACAGGCTCTTCATGTTGTTGGATAATTGAAACATCCCCCACATGCCATTCGCCGCAACAGAAAGAAAAATCAGCAATGTGAATGCCGAAGCCAGTAAGCCTTTGCCGCGAATAGTTTTAAGATTAAACATTTTTATACCCTGCCGTTTATTGATTTAAGCTGTTGTGCTTTAAGTATTAGCTCGCGTTAATGACCGAAAAGACAAATTCGTCATAACTGATGCCCGCGTCTGTCAAGATACCGACCAACATTGCCGTTGACGCGGCCATGCCTTCCTTGGCATTTGAGTGGCGGTCTTCTTCTGCTTTTAATTTTGCATAAATAGGCTTGATGGCGCTGATGGCGGCCGTGCTGGGCGAACGTCGGCTGGAATGATAACCAGTGATCGTTGTACCGTCTTCGGCCATGGTCGCCGTGACGTGGGCCAAGACCCAATAATGATCGCCGTTGTTGGACCGATTGATCACATAAGCAAAAATTTCATACCCTTTAGCAATGGTATCCCACAACAATTTAAAGACACATCTGGGCATATCGGGGTGACGGATTTTACTGTGGGGCTCACCGATGCATTCATCAATGGTATAGCCCGCCATTTTCAAAAACGTGTCATTAACATACGTCATCCGCCCCTTAAGGTCGGTTTTACTCACAATAATATCCGAAGAATCAAACGTACGTTCGACGCCTGTTAATGTTAAATCTCGAGCCATTGTTTTTCCTTGTATTTTGTAATCACCACATTTTAAAACTAGTTATTTTATACTATAAAGACAAGCCAAGATTCCAAACAAAAAAAGCCCCATAACATGAACATGTTACGGGGCTTTTTGTATGACTTTTTATTTTTTTACTTATATTATAAGCACTTTACGTCTCAATTTTGGGCGGCGGTGCCAGTTTCAACTGCAATTCTTTCAACTGATCGGGATTAGCCGGAGCCGGAGCATTCATCAGCAAGTCCTGAGCCTGTTGGTTCATGGGGAACGCAATGACTTCGCGAATGTTGGGTTCGTCCGCCAACATCATGACCATACGGTCAATGCCCGGAGCCGATCCACCGTGCGGCGGTGCGCCGAATTTAAACGCCGACAACATGCCGCCAAATTCTTTTTCCACGACATCATTGGAATACCCAGCGATTTCGAACGCTTTGTACATGATTTCCGGCAAGTGGTTCCGGATCGCCCCAGACGACAGCTCGATACCATTACAAACGATGTCATACTGGTAGGCCAACACTTCTAAAGGATCGCCGGACAACAACGCCTCTAGGCCGCCTTGGGGCATGGAAAACGGGTTGTGCGAAAATTCAAGTTTGCCGGTTTCTTCATCCATTTCGTACATGGGATAATCAACAATCCAACAGAACTTAAAGCGACCGTCTTCGCGGATATCCAATTCGTCACAGATTTTATCGCGGGAAAATCCTGCGTATTTAGCGGCGATGCTTTCTTTTTGGCAAACAAAGAATACGGCGTCACCGTCCGAGGCTCCGGCCTGGGCCTTAATGGCCGCCACGCGGTCAGCGTCTAGATTTTTGGCAATTGGGCCTTTGGTGGTGCCATCAGCGTTATAGATGATGTAACCAAGGCCACCCATGCCTTCGTCCCGCGCCCAGCTGTTCAGTTTATCAAAGAAGCTGCGGGAACGTCCTGCGGCACCCGTGGCCGGAATCGCGCGAACAACGGACCCTTTTTCAATGTTGGACGCAAACAAACCAAAGCCGCCGCCCGCGAAGTGTTCGGTGACATCGGTGATGATCAACGGGTTGCGCAGATCGGGCTTGTCAGAACCATATTTCAACATGGACTCTTTATATGCAATGCGGGGGAAGGGGAACGGGGTAACGTCTTTTCCGCCGCCAAATTCTTCGAAAATACCGTGCAATACAGGTTCAATGGCTTCGAACACTTCGTCTTGTGTGCAAAACGCCATTTCATAATCTAACTGATAAAATTCACCGGGTGAACGGTCCGCACGGGCGTCTTCGTCACGAAAACAGGGTGCGATTTGGAAATATTTATCAAAGCCAGAAACCATCAACAATTGCTTGAATTGTTGCGGAGCCTGAGGCAAAGCATAAAACTTACCGGGATGCTGGCGCGAAGGCACCAAATAATCACGAGCCCCTTCGGGCGATGACGCGGTCAAAATCGGTGTTTGCATTTCCAAGAAACCCTGCGCCACCATACGTGTGCGGATCGACGCAATGACGTTGCTGCGCAACACGATGTTGGCGTGCACACTTTCGCGGCGCAAATCCAAATAACGGTGCGTCAAACGCATTTCATCGGAATAATCTTCGTTGCCCGCAACCTGCATAGGCAGAACGTCGGCGGCACTTTCCAAATGGAAACTTTCCACCACCAATTCGACTTCACCCGTGGGCAAATCTGGGTTTGTCGTTTCCGCGCTGCGTTTAACAACGTTACCGGTGACGGTGATGACGCTTTCGGGGCGGGTGTCTTCGATGGCTTTGAACAGGTCGCTGGACTCATCGATCACCACTTGGGTTAGGCCATAATGATCACGAACATCAACAAACAATAAACCGCCATGATCGCGTTTACGGTGGACCCAGCCAGAAAGACGGACTTCGCTGCCCGCATGTTCGGCGCGAAGTTCTCCACAAGTGTGTGTACGGTACGGGTGCATCGGTTATCCTTACATTAAATAAAATACAGTTAGGGGAGTGTTTATCAAGGGATAGCGGACTATCCAAGCCTTAAATACATTTCACGCCGGAAGCTTTATGGAAATCAGCACTTCGGTGCCGTGGCCATGCGCGCCATGTTTGATTTCAAAGGCCCCATCCACAAAATTTAAAATCACGTTAGACGCCGCCAAAAGACCGTTGCCTGTGCCGCCCTTGCGGGTGGATAATGTTTCATCATATCTTTTTGATTTCAAAACTTTAAGGACCTGTTTAAGTTTTTCTTCCGTCATGCCCCGGCCATTATCCAGAACCGATATTTTCAGGTAACCGTCTTGTTGGCTCGCTTTGACATTCACTTGGGATGCCCCGTGTTGCAGCGCATTGCGCACCAATTCTTCCAAGGTGTCTTCCATTTCACCGGGGGACGTTAAAAACAGGATCTGATCTACGTCAGGACTGTTCACAGGAATGTCAGCATCCACGCCTTCGCCTAAACGACGAACCGTGTTCAACCACTGTCCAACGGATTCTTTGACAGTGTCATGTTCACGATGTCCGGTCAGAGCGATGGTTTCCAGATCAGCCAAACGTTTGCGGATTTTATCGGCTGATTCAGATAAGGCCGATTTCACCTCATCAACATCGGCGCGGGTTTTTACCACATACAGAACTTGCAAATGCAACAACAGGTTTTTCAGGCCATGGAACACCCCCCGCACATCCACGGTACGTTCAAAACTGGAGGCCATCATGGCCTGCCAGCCCTTATAAAGACCCGGACGCCCCCAGACTTCTACGTTTTGGTCGGCAATGGCAAACAAGCTGAGCGCGGTTTTTTGATCCAAGCTCTTAAAAAAGTCAGTGGCGGTCGAAATTGAATTTTCTTCGACATGAATGGCCGCGACAAAGTCTTCGACCGTGGCAAATTTCTGCCCCCCCATGGGTCCATTTAAAACATAAATGGTTCCCGGCGTGGGCGAAATGACAAACAGGCTTTGTGCGTGCTGAACAAAAGCATAAGCCTGTTTTAAACCATCAACATCCACACCAGACACCGCAGGTTCGCCGTCTTTAAGGGTCATTACGCGACTGCGTTGTTCGTTCCAATCTTGAAGCGATGTACGGTGCACGGAAATGCTGGGGGCTAAGGCTGGGTCTAAGTCTTCGGGTTGCCAATGCTGACTGCCATAGCGTTTTTCAATGTCCAACAACAAGCCCACCATGCGCTCATTCAACAAGGTCACACAATGGCTCATATCTTCGGTCATGGCCCGGATTTCCTCATCACCCGTCAATCTGAATAACGTATCGAATTTATTGATGATGTTAATTAATACGTTTTTAGCCCCCCCACTGCCTTTGATGCTTTTGCCCATTTCTGCCCACAGTCCCTTGGCCATTTCTTGGGTCCGTTTGAGGGTGACTTCAAAAGGGGTAATGTCCAAAAAGGAAAATTGCACCTGATGATCATTGGGCACGCTGCGGCGGCGCAAAACGATGCGAAAACTGTGGCCTTGCCGCCCGGTCATGTGCTGTTGAATGTGTGCGACACCGCGGGGGATGAGAGTATCCATGTGGTTTTGCATCCCTGTTAAATCGGACGCCGACAATTCCAAACACTCAAACAGCTGAGCCAAACGGGTCACATCCGTCGCGGCTGGGTTGTTTTGGTGGGCTTGGAAAAGACTTTTAAAGTCTGCGCCGCCCGCCATCCAATCCAATTCACCGGTCTGCGTATTCACAATACCAAACAAGGGCCGAGCATTGGTGACATGGGTCAAACACGCCAAAAGGTAATCAACGACGTCTTCGGCCTCGTCCTTTGAAACCGCGCGACCCAGAACATCTTTCAGTTTAATAATTTGTTTTTTCATTTTTTATAACTTTGATGTTTTCCAGTTTGGGAAAAATCGTGTAAAAGCATTGTCATGCAAATGATAACAAAAACCCAAGACTTAGTCGAATTCTGTGAACGCCTAAAAGGCACGCCTTTTGTTACGGTTGATACGGAATTCATGCGCGAAAGCACGTATTACCCCCTGCTCTGCTTGGTTCAGGTGGCCAGCCCGGACGAAGCGGTTGCGATTGATACTTTGGCCCCAGACATCGATTTATCATCGCTGTTTACCCTTATGCGTTCGCCCGAAACCCTGAAAGTGTTTCATGCGGCGCGCCAAGATTTGGAAATATTTTATCAATTAATGGGTGAAGTCCCAGCACCGCTGTTTGACAGCCAAATCGCCGCCATGGTTTGTGGCTTTGGCGATCAAGTCGGTTATGAAAACCTCATTGCCAAACTGACCACGGCGAGCGTCGATAAATCCTCTCGCTTTACCGACTGGTCCAGACGGCCCTTGTCAGATCGCCAAATCACTTATGCCATTTCAGATGTCACCCATCTGCGCGATGCCTATAAAAAACTGGTGGCGACCTTAAAGAAAAATGGCCGTGAAAGCTGGTTGGATGCGGAAATGGCCATTTTGCGTTCCGCCGACACCTATAAAGGTGACCCCGAACAAGCATACAAACGCATCAAAGCCCGCAATCCCAAACCACGGGTCGCCGCAATTTTGCGCGAAGTCGCGGCTTGGCGTGAACGCGAATCGCAAAATCGCAACGTGCCGCGCAACCGTGTTTTGCGCGACGATGCAATTTTAGAAATTTGCCACCACGCCCCCAAAACGCCCGCCGATCTGGCCCGCACACGCGGTCTTGGCGATCGCATGGCCAATGGTCAAGCCGGGGCCAAGATTTTACAAGCCGTACAGCGCGGGCTGGATATTCCCGACGCCGACCTGCCCGTTCAGGAAAAACGCAAAGACCTGCCACAGGGCATCGGCCCGGTTTCAGATTTGCTGAAAGTCTTTTTAAAGATGATCTGCGAAGAAACCGAAGTCGCGCAAAAACTGATTGCCAATGCGTCTGACATTGACCAAATCGCCGCTTATGGGGAAAAGGCCAAGGTCAAATCCATGGAAGGCTGGCGGTTCGAGCTGTTCGGAAAAGCCGCCGTAAAAATTCGCAACGGCGAAATGGGTCTGGCGATTAAAAACAAAAAAGTCGTGTTGCTGGACAATTCAGACGATTAATCACCCGATCAGTCGTCCAGCACCTTAACCTTGCTCTTTTTACCAAAGGCCTTGGCGACGCTTTTCAGGCGGCGTTCGACCGCGTCGCTGATCAGCGCGGCACGATCTTTTTTGGTCACGCACAGATAAATTTTCTCTTTGGTGACTTCCAATTCGGTCCGCGACAACAAATCGGGTGCACCGCCGGAAATGGTGTGGGCCAACAACAACGCTTGTCCGGTGCCCCTGATCCACGCCAATTGCCCCATATCCAACAGGCCTAAAATAGGCCGGATCAAAGGATCGTTCATATCGCCGCCTTGGCGCACGTATAATGTGGAGGCAATCAATGCCCTGTCCGGATGACTTAAGCCCGCAAAGGGAATACGCAAAGACCGCATAAACGTATGTTCGGCCCGATAATCGGAATGTTCGTTCCAGCCGATATCGCTCATCAAACACGCGGCATAGCGTAGACGTTTTTCAGCGTCGGTCTCGTCTGGAAACAAGGGCGCCAACCATTCGCGAATTTCGCTGCCATGCAGGGCAAAGCGCCCGGTGCGTTCGACCATGGTCTTGCACGCACTGATCAAGGGGTCTTGATTTTGCAGACTGCTTGGTAAGGCCGTTAACAGCACCCCTTCGCGCATGCCAAAGCCCGAAAACTGCAAGGTTTTGGCGCGGCTGGCGATCAACATGCCTTCTAACGCGGCGGCCGCAAAGGGCAAGGTTTCAATACGTTTTTTAGGAATGCCCGGTATCAATTCCAACGAATGACGTCCGGCACCACTGATCAAATGCAAAATATTGCGGGCGGCTTCGGCGTCCATGGCGAAATTATCGACCACATGCAAAGGATGGCTGGTTTGGTCGATTAATATGCGCGCGATGGCGCGCCATGATCCACCTGCCGCATACAAAGTACGGCCTTTGACCTTTTTCAGCCATTTCAGACCCGACAGCGTTTCACCGACAATTTCGCGGGCTCGTTCCGGGTTGCCGTCCGACACTTCTGACAACCGCAAATGCCCCAAGGCAAAGGTCGAAGATTTGCTGAATTTGCCTTGATCAAGGCCCACCAAATCCAAACTGCCGCCGCCCAAATCGCCAATCACACCATCGGCATCCGGAACCCCCATCAACAACCCCAAAGCCGCATATTTGGCTTCGTCTTCACCGCTGAGCACTTCAATGTCGATGCCCAATGTATCTTTAACTTTTTCGACAAAGGCCGGACCGTCCTTGGCTTCGCGGATGGCCGCCGTGGCCACCATATCCAAAGTCGCCACGCCCATGGATTTCGCCAAACCCACAAAACGACGCAGGCTGCGCAAGGCACATTTTACGCCGTCTGGGTTCAACACACCGCTTTCGCCAAGGCCACTGCCCAAGGCACATTGTGATTTTTCGTTGTACATGGGGATCGGCAGACGCGTGGGCGCATCATAGACCACCAACCGCACCGAATTCGACCCAATATCAACCACCGCAATCCGGCCAGAAGGCAGGCCCGGTTTAGTCTTTTCAGTATCTGAGGAAATGTTGCTCATGCCCGTTACCCTAACTCAATCTAACTCTATGACCGTTTTTTCTTAGACTTAGATTTAGACTTTGTTTTCACTTTGCCCTGTTTTGTCCCCAACCCCGACAGGCTGATATTGTTCATCAAATAATGGTGAACATTAAGACCATCTTTTACAGATACCCGTTCATAACGTCCATCAGAGGTCAGCATCCAACTTTGTTCGGTGTCTTTGATGTTTAAGGCCATAATTTCGTCCAACACTTGACGGTGCACGGTTGGGTTTTCAATCGGTACCAAGGTTTCGACCCGGCGGTCTAAGTTTCGAGACATCCAATCGGCCGAAGAAATATACAGTTTGGCTTCGCGTGATGGTAAATCCTGACCATTGGCAAACGCGACAATGCGCGCATGTTCCAAAAACCGCCCAACAATACTTTTGACCTGAATATTTTCGCTAAGCCCTTTAACGCCGGGGCGTAGGCAACAAATACCCCGCACCACCAAATAGATTTTAACGCCGGCTTGAGAAGCCTTATACAAAGCATCAATCATGGTGACATCCACCACGGAATTCATTTTTGCCCAAATGCCCGCAGGTTTTCCGGCCTTGGCATTTTTGATTTCAACATCGATGTAAGCCAACAGGGAATCGCGCAACGTAATGGGGGAAAAAGCCAGTTTTTCCATGCCTTCGGGTTTGGCGTATCCGGTCATATAATTAAACAATCGGGTCGCATCGGCACACAGCTTTGGATCTTGTGTGAAAAACGACAGGTCGGTATAAACCTTGGCCGTGATCGGGTGATAATTTCCGGTGCCGTAATGCACATAAGACTTCAAGCCTTTGCCTTCGCGGCGCACCACTAAATTGACCTTGGCGTGGGTTTTTTTGTCCATAAATCCATAAATGACCTGCACGCCCGCGCGTTCTAAATCCCGTGCCCAGCGGATGTTGGCTTCTTCGTCAAAGCGGGCTTTTAATTCCACCATGGCGGTGACCGATTTGCCCAATTCGGCGGCTTCGATCAAAGCCTCGACAATCGGGCTGTCATTGGATGTGCGGTACAGGGTTTGTTTGATGGCGACGACTTTAGGGTCGCGGGCGGCTTGGCGCACAAACTGTACCACCACGTCAAAACTTTCGTACGGGTGATGAACCACCAAATCTTTTTTGCGGATGGCTTCGAACACATCGCCGCCAAAATCACGCACCCGTTCGGGAAAACGCGCCCTAAACGGCTCAAACTGCAAGTCCGGGCGTTCTTTGACGATCAATTTCGACAAATCGGCCATACCCAAAATACCGCTCAGGCGGAACACATCGTCTTCTTCGACGTTAATCGCGTCCATGACCAAGGTTTCTAAGTCTTCGGGAATGTCCACGTTCACGGACAGGCGAATGACCGAGCCCCGGCGCCGCCGTTTTAAAGCACTTTCAAAGGTTCGTACCAAATCTTCGGCTTCTTCATCGATTTCCATTTCGCTGTCGCGGATAAGCCGGAAATTAGCGATTTGCACCGGATCATAAGACGGAAACAGACGGTCTAAAAACAACACCACCAGTTCTTCGATGGGAATAAAGCGAATGGACGCACCGGGCAAACGGACAAAGCGGGTCAACAAATGCGGAATCGGCAACAAGGCTCTCAACATTTGGCCGGATTTACGTTGTTTTAACAACATCACCAACGAAAAGCCCAAATTGGGAATAAACGGGAAGGGGTGAGCCGGATCAATCGCCAGCGGGATAAGCACCGGAAAGATATGATCCATAAAATAGCTATCCAACCATTTTTTATCGCGCGCAGATAATTCTTCGCGGCCCAAAACCTGAATACCTTCGGTCGACAGTTCGTCTTTTAAAACCACCCAAATGCGCTGCTGTTCCACCATCAGGCGTTGAGCGGCTTCGTTAATGGCTTCTAATTGTTGGGATGGTGTCAGGCCGTCTTGGCTGATTGTCGATACACCTGCGCGTTCTTGGCCTTTCAGTCCGGCCACACGCACCATATAAAATTCATCCAGGTTGGCCGCAGAAATGCTGAGAAAACGCACCCGCTCCAACAACGGATGGTGTTTGTTCATGGCTTCTTCCAAAACCCGCGTATTAAACGCCAGCCACGACAACTCCCGATTGTTAAATCGATCGGTTGAGGTCAGGGAAACAGCAGGTGTTTTTGAAGGGCTCATTTAAAAATCCATAAAATTTACATTCATTTCAACGCTTACGACCAATGACACCTAACGTATCACGCTTCACCCGCATAAAAAAAGAATACATATCTAAATAAAAGCAAATTAACCATTGTAATGCCCCAAATGGTGCCCACATAAATTAGGTATAACTGACTAAAACGCTAAGATACTCCTCGTTTGGGACCCCCCTCCCTCAATGAAGAGAAGCGTTACGACAAGACTAAGGCCGCTAACCTCACCCCCCCTGGTTAGCGGTCTTATTTTTTTGTTTTTTCCCTATTTAAAGGCTGAGCACGCGGCGCACCAACGGCTTGGTGATGGCCCGTTTTTCCGCCAAGGCCAAGGTATCGACGGCTTTAATCAAATCACGGACACCTGAAAAGCTTCGGTTCATGCGCGTCATCATATAATCTAAAACGTCCTGACTGACGCTGAGTTGGCGGTCGGAAAACTGTTTCACGATCAACGCCGCCAACAACGCATCGTCGGGCGGCAAAATTTCTGCCACGGTGGCGGTGTTCAGCCGAGAGCTTAAATCTTTGAGGGCGATGCTTAGGCGCGCCGGGGCTTGATTGGACGTCATCAAAATCTTTTTATCGTCTTCGACCGCTAAATTATACAGATGGAACAGATCGTCAGACAGCCCGGCGTCCACAAAGCCCTGTATATCTTCAAGCACCACTGCAGATTGTCCGTCCAGGGCTTTATCGGCGCCTAATTTCAAGTCTTCGGGGGTAATAAGTCGAGCACCTGTTTGAGCCAAAAAGACGTTCGCCAGATGGGTTTTTCCAGAGCCTTCCAAGCCCACAATAACCAACACCGGACGCGGCCAATTGGGCCACATTTCGACCCATTTCACGGCTTGGGCATTTGAAGGGGCGACCAAAAAATCTTCGCCGCCAAGAGCCGGGCGAGGATCAAAATCAAAGGGGATTTGCGACACTTTATTCGCCCGTATACAGGACGCTTTCGGTATACCGTCCAATTGAAAACCGCACCAAAACCCCAATCACAGATGCCAACGGCACTGCCAACAGAACGCCGGTAAAGCCAAACAGGGCGGCTCCGGTCATCAGGGCAAATATAATCCACACCGGGTGCAGGCCCACACGTCCCCCCACCAAATTGGGGGTTAAAAAGGCCGCATCCAACGTTTGACCAAAACCAAACACGGCGGCCACCATGACAAACGGCATTAACTCTTGAAACTGCAGCATAGCCACACCAAAAGCGATCATCAGGCCGATCAACATGCCCACATACGGCACAAACGCCATCAATCCAGTACCCAGTCCAATCAGCAAGCCAAAATCCAAACCGATAATCGTTAAACCCGTCGCATAAATCACGCCCAAAGACAGGCAAACCGTGGCTTGTCCACGCACGAAACCGGCAATAGTGGTATCGATTTCTTTAAATTGTGCACGGATGGTATCGGCAGACTTTCGGGGCAGAAGCTCATCCACCTTCGTCACCAAAACATCCCAATCGCGCAACAGGAAAAACGCCACGATGGGCATAATGAACATCATGGACAAGGTGTTGATAAACGCCTTTCCGCCCAGAAAGATGCTTTTTAAAATACTACCCAGCCACGCCACAGCGCCCCCGGCAAAGGCCCCGGCATTGCTTTTTAAGGCTTGCACTTCATCTGAACCCAACTGGCTTTCCAAATGTTCGACAAACGGCTGAACAAACGCCCGCACCACATCCACACCGGCGGGAATTGCCGCGATTAATCCGGTCACTTGATTTTGCAACAACGGGAACAAGGCCACCAAGGCGCCAACAATAACAGAGAAAAACACCAACAAGATTAAGGCGGTGGCGAGTGATCTGGATTTCACAACGATTTCCACACGATCCGCCAAAGGATCAAGGAAATACGCCACGGCCAAGCCCGCCACAAACGGCATCAGCACGCTGGAAAGTACATAAAGCAGGCCCATAAATACGGCTAAACTGCTCATCCAAAACCATGCCTGACCTTGGCGGTGGCGTTGTCTGGCTAGCTGTTTGTCTATGCTCATTTCTTTTTCTCCAACTGACTTCCTCGTCGAATGCATGTACCTGCGTAGGCAAATCCGGAAACAACCGTTGTTATGGCGGTCAGGCCCAACAGGATATCCATTCCACCATTTAAAGCAAGATCATAGCCCGCATCGGCCAGTACAATAGCGGCCAAAACGATCTGCATCACGGTGTTGATCTTGCTGATCATCAACGGATGCATGCTCAGCGAATGGGTCAGGGTTTCCAACAACAACGCGCCACTGACAATGGCAATGTCGCGAAACACCACCAAAATCACCAACCAACTGGGAATATAGCCTTCGATGCCCAGACTGATAAAAATCGACACCAACAAGGCTTTGTCGGCCAAGGGGTCTAAATATTTGCCCAGTTCGGTTTCCAAATCATAACGTTTGGCGATAAAGCCATCCAAGGCATCGGAAAT
>NVTL01000030.1 GCA_002401565.1 Rhodospirillaceae bacterium | reverse complement strand
TTCAAGTCCGGCCGCCCGCACCATTTGTTTCGAACTTCCGACCTAGCCGCAAAAACATCCTAAAAATCAGAGGATCGGCACTGCACATATTAAAGTAGGCCGGTTCAAGTCCGGCCGCCCGCACCAGCCTTGTTTGTCTCTTTAGGAATGCAAGCAATGGCTAACACAATACCTTTAATCCCTAACGAATTAGTAATCGAGACTATTGGTAATACCCCCATTATTAAGGGGCGGTTTTTGCATGTGTCCGAAATGTGAAACTCGCATTCCCCATCACGTTGGAACCGAAAGAATGATGGGACGTTAAGCGTTGCCGTTGCATTGACCGGTTGAGGTCGCCGCAGGAAAGCGGACAGACAAACACCAATGTGGCTTCCAATATTTGATTGTTTGGATTAGGCGTTATCTACTCATGAAGGATTAAGGTTCTGGATTTTTCAGATCAAGCGTTACCTCTATTACATTCGGTTCTGGGTGTCCTGTCCGGGTGAACCCTAGGGCTTCGACAAAGTGGATCATCCGGCTATTGTCTTGCAGAACTTGCCCAACCAAAGCTTTAGTTTGACGACTTTTACTATAGGTGATCATTTTATTCATCAGCTCTTTGCCAAGCCCTGTGCTCTTAAGATCAGATCGCACAACAATGGAAAACTCTGCAACTGAATTATCCCGTGTTGCAACGACCCGAACAACACCAAGTGTTTCATCCTCATGCTTATCATCTTGACCAATAGCGATAAAAGCCATGTCCCGGTCATAGTCAATTTGTGTCAAGCGCGCCATTTGAGAATGGGGAAGCCCCTTAACCATGCCAAAAAAACGAAACCGAATATCTTCAGGTGTCAATTTAGAGAGAAACACATGATGGTTCGGTTCATCTTCTGGACGTATCGGCCGAATGAGAACTTCACGACCTGTCTTCATGACAAAGGTGGATTCTTGTTCGGCTGGATAGGGCCGAATAGCCAGACGTTCGCTGCCGGTCATGGTCGCCGGAGTGACTTTTATGCGGGCATCAAGGGCTAAAACGCCATTGCTATCGGCTACTAACGGATTAATGTCTAATTCTTGAATTTCAGGGACATCAATAATCAGTTGTGCCACTTTGTTCAACGTAAGGCATATTGCCTCAAAGTCAGCCGCCGGGCGGTCCCGGTAACCTTTCAGCAGATTGTAAACACGTGTTCGCGAGATCAAATCTTTCGCCAGAGCCATATTTAGAGGGGGTAAGGCGACCGCTCGATCGCTAATCACCTCAACAGCTGTGCCCCCTTCCCCAAACAGAATGACCGGTCCAAAAATTGGATCCGTAACAACGCCGATGATCAGTTCGTAGGCGCCAGGGCGCCGCGCCATCGTCTGCACGGAAAATCCAGAAACTTCTAAATCTCCCAAAATTTCATGAACGCGAAGCAGCATGTCATGGGCCGCTTTTTCAACGTCTTCAGGGGTTTGTAAATCCAGAACGACCCCCCCAACATCAGATTTATGCGTTATTTGCGGTGAAATAATTTTAAGGGCAATGGGGAAGCCCATGGCTTCAGCTTTGACTTTGGCCCCAGCGGGGGATTTAACAATATGGGTCTCAACGGTTGGAATTTCGTAAGCCGCGAGGACGGCCTTTGCTTCAGGTTCGCTCATGAATTCGTGACCGGAAGCCAAAGCACTTTCAACAATAAGTCGGGCAGTATCACGGGCCGGTTTGAAGCCAGATGGCATTGAAGGCGGTGTTTCCATGAGCAGTTCTTGGTTGCGCCTGTAGTGTACCGTATGCATAAAAGCTTGAGYTGCTTTAAGGGGMSTATCAAAMGTTGRAATATCRGCYGCACTAAATAGTTTTCTKGCTGGSSCMACAGCTTCTTCCCCRACAAAGCATGTCGTGAGGGCCGCACGCGGAAATTGTGTTGAAATGTCAATGATACCCTGAGCCACCTCAACAGCAGAAACTACGGCAACGGGGCAATGCATACAGATTACGGCATCAACTTCTTTGGCTTCAAATAAAATGCGCAAGGCATCCATGTAGCGTTGCGCAGATGCATCGCCAATAATATCGACCGGATTAGCCTTAGACCATGTGGACGGCAAAAGAGCGTTGAGTTTGTTAACGGTCTCCTCCGAAAGCTCCGCTAGAGTGCCCCCAAGCTCAATCAAATCATCAACAGCAAGAACGCCCAAGCCCCCGCCATTGGTTAAAATGGCTAACCGTTCTCCTTTGGGGCGTCGCCCGTGACTTAATGTTTCAACAGCGGCAAACAACTCTTCAATGTGATAAACGCGCAACATACCCGCACGTCGAAAAGCGGCATCATAAACAAAGTCTGAACCTGCTAACGCTCCTGTGTGTGAGGTTGCGGCCTTGGCGCCTTCTTCATAGCGCCCAGACTTAATGGCCAACAGCGGCTTGTTTCGCGCGGCAGCACGTGCCGCTGACATAAAGTTACGTTTGTCATGAATCGATTCAATATAAAGCAAGATCGCGTTGGTATTTGGATCGCTGCCTAAGTAATCGAGCACATCACCAAAATCTGTATCGGCCATATCCCCCATGGAAATGAAGTGAGAAAAACCAATGCCGCGCGGGCGCGCCCAATCAAGAACCGATGTGCACAGAGCCCCCGATTGAGAGACAAAGGCGATCTTGCCGGGCAAAGCGGGTCGATGGGCAAAACTCGCATTTAAACCAATGCCAGGCACCAAAACGCCTAAACAATTAGGGCCGAGAATGCGCATGCCAAATTTTTGGGCAATCTGCAGCATCTCATCATTGACGCTGATACCTTCGGCAAAACTTTCCGCCTTCAAACCGGATGTCAAAACAATCACCGCTCGCGTACCTTTTTCGCCGAGTTCTTCCAACACGTTGGGAATTGAGTGCGGGGGAATACAGATGACGGCAAGCTCAGGGATGGTCGGGAGTTGTTCAATACTTTTGTAGGCCAAGACACCCAAGATCGATACGTGCTTAGAGTTGACCGGCATTATCGGCCCTTGAAAACCACCCTCCAAAAGATTTTTCATCACAAGATTCCCAATAGATCTGGGTCTTGTTGACGCGCCGATGACGGCAACGGAAGTCGGAGCAAAAAGATGCTGGAGGTTATGAATACTCATGGGATATCCTTCTTATCAAACGCAGAAGAAATTAAGTGTTGCACAGCAACATATAATGTCATCCGAGAAGAATACCACGCTATTTTAGCAATATTGGCGTTTTATAAGCATGTTTGCATTGCAATAATTGCATGGGTCATTTAGGTCGATGGCGCTATAATGTCTGCCTAGATTCTTTCTGTTTAGGTAAAATATTAAAAAATTATGAGGCCTCTAATGTCGACCCTTCTGTTTATGCCTCCCCAATGTTTTGACCACGATACCGGATATGGGCATCCTGAATGTTCAGAACGGTTACGGGCGATCGATAGTATTTTCAACACAGAGCATTTCTCATTTTTAACCCGTTCAACCTGTGGTCCTGTGACCCGTGAGCAGTTAGAGCGTGCTCATGATAAAGACTATATCACGCGCATTCTCGCTCTTGATGGCTGTCCCAAGCCCTATGAAATTGATGAGGATACCGTTATTTCTTCTGGCTCTATCCAAGCGGCTCTTTATGCAGCAGGTGCGGCTTGCCAAGCTGTTGATGACGTCATAACAACCAATGCCAGAAACGCGTTTTGTGCTATTCGTCCGCCCGGTCACCATGCTGAAGCGAATAAAGCGATGGGTTTTTGTCTGTTTAATAATGCCGCCATCGCGGCTTTGCAGGCCCGTGCTGTCCATGGCGTTCGCAAAGTCGCGGTTATTGATTTTGATGTTCACCATGGCAATGGGGTGCAGTCAATTTTCTGGAACGATGAAAATTTAGCCTATGTATCGCTTCATGAAGACGGTGGTTATCCCCGGACAGGCCCCAAAGAAGAAACTGGCGTTAACAATAACATCCTCAACATCCCCCTTCACGCCGGGGCGGGTACTCAAGACTTACAGCAAGCCTGGACAAACAAGGCCGCACCGTTCTTGAAAGCGTTTTCCCCTGAACTTATCATTATTTCAGCGGGTTTCGATGCTCATCAACGTGACCCCATGGGGGGGCTAAATTACACAACAACTGATTATGCGTGGATTACTGAAAAAATAATCGTCATGGCAAATGATTGTTGCCAAGGGCGTGTCGTATCTTTACTTGAAGGCGGCTATGATCTCCCCGCGCTTTCTGCCTCTGTTGGCGTTCATGTGAAATTATTGATGGAGGTTTAGATTATTAGCTAGAACCAGAAGGAAATACTTTAATCTTCTGAATCTATTGAATAGTTGCGAACTGGAAATGTCCGCTTCGGGTGGTGACCTCAACTGGTCGCCGGCGTTATGCAGAAGTACTCTGAAGTAGGTTGAGATCACGTACTTCACCGTGCAAGACATTCTGTTCTACGAACTTCTGGCTCCCCACAAAACCACCTTAAACGTTAAAAGCCCCACCATTATAGTATGGCGGGGCTTTTGAACTTTTGGGGAGGTGAAGGCCTTATTTGATGTTTTTAAGGTCTTCGATAATTTGTTTGCGGGTTTTTTCTTTTTTGACTTTTTTGGCCATTGTTGTTTTTTTGCCAAGTTTGAATTCTTCGCCGTGGGCTTTTAAGAATTTACGTTGATTGGCAATCCATTCATCCATCAAGTCTTCGGTCCAAACAAAATCAGCACCCTTCATGGCTTTGTATTTGGTAAAGCCTGCGACCGTACCGGCTTTGCGTCCGATAATACCAACCAAGTTAGGTCCTTTTTTGCCTTTTTCGCTAGCCCCTGTGGCCAAAGCATGGCAACTGGCACAGTTTGTCTGAAGTTTGGTTTTTTTAGCCAAGGCCGTACCGCTGAGGCTTACGCTTGCAATGGTCGCGGCAAGGACGAAACTGACGATTTTAGTGGTCTTCATAACATTGTATCTCCATGGGTATTGTTGGGTGTCCACCTTTAAAGGAGGTGGCTCTTTAAATAGCGGGTGTATCCCCCCCCGCCTTGAAAATAGAGCGTAATATATACACCACAAGGAATCTGTAGATTATGGGCCTCAAAAGATGGTTTTTTTGGGGCAAACCCAATCTGGCCCGCAAAATAAAGCCCGCAACTGTGATTGAGTTGCGGGCTTTATCTGTGTCTGGTTCAAAACGTCTTGTGTTCAGACGTTTGTTTAATTAGGGCGGGGCGGGAATACGCCTTGAAGGGCAATGCAATACAAAAGAGTCAGTTGGGGGGGCAGCGTGAGGAAAGGCTGTCCATTTCCGGTGTTATTTATTGTTACCGAAGGATCACCGCTTGTGGTGGAGCTTACGCCACCAAGAGCAACAGTGGTGGCTTTGTCCGTAGCATTCACATAGCCCTTTGTGAGTATGGGGTCTCTGTCGGCTGAGGCCGGGGCCGCAATATAATCACCTGCTGCGGGAACTGATTTCGTTGCCGTAGCTGGTGAAACCTGAACCCCCACGGTTATGGTTGGCACTGATATTGTACCCGCGTGAGCATGGGTAGGCAAAGCGGACAAAGGTAAAAGCATCTGATCTTTGCCGCGTCTGTCGCTCTGTCTAGTGGGTAAAAGACCTGGGGCATTACCTGCAGAAACGATAGAACGTCCACGTAAATCAGGCAATCCAAAGGAAGTTCGTCCATCACCGCCGTATTGACTGCCAAGCAGAGCAAAAAGCGCGGTATTGTCGCTTATGGACATGATCTGTCCATTTGTTTGGGCATATCCTCTTGGACAAAAAGTGGCCGCAGTGGCACAAATACTGCCCATATAAGGATCTGTCCCGCATGTGGCGTGGGCTGGATTGGTTGTTGCATCTAAAACGGCGCCAACACTGGCCACGGCAAACGCTGTCGCCATAAATTTAAAAGTATTCATTTTTAACATTTTATTATTTCCCCTTTAAGCGTGCTGTGAAAGCGTACTTTATTTGTTCTGACTTCTTATTGTTGTAGAGCACGCATTCTCGTATAAGAGGCGTTGTTTTAATCAACGTCAAGATGTATTTAAAATTAAATTAACCTTATGAAGAATCATCTTTTATGCAACTAATAAAAATTAACTATCGCAATGACACCTGCGTATGTTGTATAAGGTTTTAAGAGCTATGCACATAAATAAGTTGTGATGATTTTTATCGCTCTCTAAATGAGTTTGGTATTGTGCGAATTGTTTTTTTTGGGGCCGTCTTTACGTTCATGAAGGCGACTGCCGTTGGGGGCCATCAATATGGGAATCTTTGAAAAACGCGGTGCGTTAGGCCGTTTGCGTCAAGGCGAGCAGCTTCAAGGTGTGCAAAAGCGCAGCCTGCAAAATAGTCCCTCTGCGAAAGCTGCAGACTTTCGTTCTCAGTCTTCCCTCAGCACAATCTCTTCAATGGCTTTGGCCTTGGAACCCCGTTTCATGTTTGATGCTGCGGGTGTTGCAACCGGTATGGAGCTCAATCAGCAAGCCGCAGCGGATAGTTTGGTCAGCCCGACCCCTGTGGCTGTGCGCAATGAAGTTGTGGTTGTGGATACCACCGTGGCCGATTATCAAACTCTGCTTTTGGGGTTAAGCTCTGACATTAAAGTTATTCTTTTGGACCCGAACACGGGTATTGACGGTCTTGCCGCTGCCTTGGCGGGGCAAAGCTCTATCGATGCTTTGCATGTGATCAGTCACGGTGATACCGGGTCCTTGAATTTGGGCGGGCAAAGTTTGACGTCTGAAAACATTGCGGCCAATGCGGCGGCGTTGGGCCTGATTGGTCAGGCTTTGTCGGCGGATGGCGATATATTGCTATATGGTTGTAATATTGGTCAGGACGGTGCGGGGCAGGACTTTATCGATGCGCTTGCCGCCTTAACGGGCGGGGATGTTGCGGCTTCGGATGATTTAACCGGATCGGCGGCTTTGGGTGGCGATTGGGTTCTGGAAGCCAAGGCCGGGCAAATTGAAAGCGATGTTGCCTTTTCTGATGCGGCCTTGGTGGCTTTCGATGGGGTGTTGGTCTTGCCGACCACTGGGCTTAATGAACTTACGGGGACCATGGCGGATAACACGACAACGTTGGCCAGCTTTCTCACTGGTTTTACCTTTACGAATACATCTGGATTTGCTCTTAAAGCTGATGGGACGGCTGGAATTTATTCCAGTAGTACCTCTAATGGCCCAGTTAGCTACACAGTAACTGCGGCCGAAGGTACCTTTGACCTTACTGCCATGACCTTTGATAATTTTAACGCTCCCACCAGTTATGATTTCACCATCACTGGGATTAAGGCAGGTACCAATGCCACAACGTCATTTACAACAACGGCTGGAACAATTACCGCTGGGACTTATACGACTTTTACAGGACTAACTGCTTTTACGGTTTCCTATGGGGCAAATAACGTTTCTAATATCACCTTTAACGACTTTACTATCGCGAATGTCACGGCCGCAGCGTCAGACCCCACCCTCGACTCGGCCACGTATGATGCTTCTTCTGGTAATCTGGTTCTGACCGGAAGAAATTTTGCCGCCACCGTCGGGGCCACTAACGACGTTATTGCGAATAAAATTACGCTGACAGGTGAAGGTGGGACCACCTATCAGCTGACCGATACGGCCAATGTGGAAATCACTTCGGCCACGGCGGCCACGCTGGCCTTAAGCACGGCGGACCAGGCGGCCCTTAACCTGATTATGAATAAAAACGGCTTGGCGTCTAATAACACCACTGCGTATGATGTCGATGGTGCAGCGGGTTTCATCGCGTCCAGTGCTGGAATATCGGATACGGGTGTGAACGCGGTGACGGTCAGCAATGTGACTGACCCGGCCATTACCTCGGCCACCTACGATTATAATGCGAATGTGTTGACGGTGACGGGTACGAATTTTGTCCGAAATTCCGGCGCGACCAATGATGTCGATATATCGTTGTTGACGTTGACGGGCGAAGGGGGAGGCACCTATCAATTGACCTCGGCATCCGATGTCGAAGTCACCGATGGCACGACTTTTTCGATCACGTTGGCCGGTGCCGATATTTTGGGTGTGGAATCGCTCTTAAATAAAGATGGCACGACAGCCTCATCAGGAACCACCTTTAACTTAGCCGGGGCCGACAATTGGATGCCCGGTGCGACAACGGCCAACAACATTGCTGATGCTACGGCTGGGGTCACGGTTTCGAATTACGCCGTGCCCACCGTGACGTCAGCGACGTATGATTATGCCACCGGGGCCTTGGTTGTGACGGGCACCAACTTTGTGCAGAAATCTGGCGGAACCAATGATATCGATATTTCCAAATTGGTGTTCACGGGCGAAGGCGGTACGCAGTATCAGCTGACCTCGGCCTCTGATGTCGAAGTCACCTCGGCGACATCTTATATCGTGACGCTGGCGGGTGATGATTTAACCTTTGTCGAAGGCCTGTTGAATAAAGACGGAACCACTTCGGCGACGGCAGCAACCACGTTTTCTTTGGTGTCCACCGAAGACTGGATGACCGGTTCGCCCGCCGCGAACAATGTTGCCGATGCTGCAGCCACCATCACGGTTTCGAATTACGCCGTGCCTGTGATCACTTCGGCGACCTATGATTACACCACAAATGTTTTGACGGTGACCGGAACCAACTTTATTTCTAAGGCGGGTGCTAGCAACGATATTGATCTTTCGACATTGACGTTAACAGGTGAAGGCGGCACGACGTATCAGCTGACCACGGCGGTTGATGTGGACATCACATCAGCGACGACGTTTGCGGTGACTTTAAGCGGGACCGATTTGGTCAACGTGGAAACCCTTTTGAATAAAGACGGCACCACGTCTGCTGTGGCGGCAACCACGTTTAATCTGGCGGCTGCCGACAATTGGGCGTTTCAGGTTCCAACAGCAACGAATATCGCCGATGCCACGTCCGGCGTGACGGTATCGAACTATGCGAACCCGGCCATTACTTCGACCGCGTATGATTTCAGTACGGGTGTTTTGGTGCTTACGGGCACTAATTTTGTGGGCAATTCAGGGGCGGCAAATGACATCACCGCCAACACCTTGACGGTGACGGGCGAAGGCGGGGCAACCTATACCTTAACCGATACGGCGAATGTCGAAATCAGCTCGGCAACAACGGCAACCTTGACGCTTTCGGCGACCGATAAACTTGCCGTGAATGGGCTACTCAATAAAAATGGCACCACGTCTGCGACGGCGGCGACCACCTTTAATGTTGCCGCAGCCGATAACTGGATGGCAGGTGCACCAGCCGCGAATGCGCTTGCCGATGCAACGGCAAGCGTGACCGTTGCAAATTATGCCGGGCCAACGGTGACTTCGGCTACGTATGATTACACCACGAATGTCTTGACCGTGACGGGTACTAATTTTGTATCCAAATCCGGCGGCACAAACGATATCGACATTTCCATGTTGACGATCACGGGCGAAGCCGGGGCGACTTATACCATCACCAGCGCCACCGATGTGGATGTCACTTCGGGAACTGAATTTTCGGTGACCCTTTCCGGGGCCGATCTTTATAATATCGAGGCGTTGTTGAACAAAGACGGCCCATCGTCGAATGGGGCAACGACTTATAATGTTGCGGCTGCCGATAACTGGCTGGCACAGGCTCCATCGGGAACGGATATTGCCGATACCACGGCGGCGGTGACCGTTTCAAACTTTGCCGCACCAACGATCACATCAACGACTTATGACATGAGCACGGGACAGTTGGTTATAACGGGCACCAATTTTGTCAATATCAGTGGTGCGACCAATGACATTGTTGCGAACCTGTTAACTTTGACGGGCGAAGGCGGGACGTACACCCTGACCGATACGGCCAATGTTGAAATTACCTCGGCCACTGCGGCAACGCTCACCTTGTCGGCAACCGATCAGTTGAATGTGAATGGATTGCTGAACAAAAACGGCACCACATCTTCTGGGGCGACAACGTATAACGTGGCAGGTGCCGATGGATGGAACGCAGGCTCGCCAGCGAACGAAGCTGATCTGACGGGCAACGGCGTCACCGTCAGCAATGTGACGACACCGACCGTCACCTCGGCGACTTATGATTCTGATACGGGTGAATTGGTGGTGACCGGCACCAATTTCTTGAAGAAGGCGGGTGCGGCCAACGATATCGATCTGTCCTTGTTGACCTTCACGGGTGAAGGCGGAACGTTTACATTAACCACGACAACGGATATTGAAATTACGTCTGCGACCTCGTTTACCACGACTTTGACAGGTTCTGACAAAACCGGAGTAGACGCCAAGCTCGACCAGATCGGCACGACGTCTTCTGGGGCCACCACCTATAACCTTGCGGGGGCCGATAACTGGCTGACCGGGGCTGATGCGGCGACCAACATTGCCGATGCAACGGCAGCAATTACGGTCAGCATTAATCCCAAGATTACGTCTGCGACTTATAATGCTGCAACGGGCAGTTTGGTGGTAACGGGCACAAATATTCAGGCTAAAACCGGGGTGACCAACGATATCACCGCCAATACAATCACCCTGACCGGTGAAGGTGGAGCTACGTACACGCTGACCGACACTGCCAATGTTGAACGCACCAGTGCGACAAGCTTTACCCTGTCGTTGAGCGCCACCGACAAGGCCGCGTTGAACCAAATTATGAATAAAGATGGCACAAGTTCGACTGGGACAACGACGTTTAACATTGCTGCCGCCGACGACTGGAATGCCAACGTTACGGCGGGCGATACGTCTGATGCCACGAATGGTGTGACCGTCAGCAATGTCCCCACACCGACCATCACGTCCAGCACCTATGACGCAAATACCGGGACCGTGGTTTTGACGGGTACTGGGTTTACCAAAATTACCGGGGCCAACAATGATATTATTGCGGCTAATTTAACCTTCACGGGTGAAGGCGGGGCGACCTATCAATTAACCGATACGGCGAATGTGGAAATCACTTCGGGTACGGCGGCAACGTTGGTTTTGAGCGCTACCGATAAAGCCGCGCTTAATCTGATCATCAATAAAAATGGAACGGCGTCTACGTCGGTAACCACTTATAACATTGCGTTTGCCGAAGACTGGGCTGCGGGTGCCGATGCGGCCGTGAATGTTGTTGATGCAACGGGCAACGGTGTTACGGTTTCTAACGTTGCGGTGCCGATCATCACGTCTTCAACCTACGATGCTGCGGCGGGTACATTGGTTGTCACAGGGGCAAACTTTTTAAATAAAAGTGGGGCCGCGAACGACATTGATGTGACAAAACTCACCTTTACCGGGGAAGGCGGGGCAACTTTTGCCTTGACGGGGGCAACGTCAAACGTAGACGTCACTTCGGGGACAGCTTTCACCATTACGTTAGGGGCTGCTGACCGGGCTTCGCTCAACCAGATTATAAATAAAGACGGAACCTCAGCCACTTCAACGACCACCTATAACCTTGCTGCTGCGGAAGATTGGGCCGTGGGTGCCGATGCCGCGGTGAACGTTGTGGACGCCACCGGAAATGGCGTTACGGTTAGTAATGTTGCGGCACCAACGATCACGTCGATGACTTACGATGCGGGTACAGGCACCGTGGTGGTGACGGGTTCTGACTTTGTAAAAGCAACGGGTGGGACCAATGACATCGATGTGACCAAATTCACCTTTACGGGTGAAGGCGGGGCAACGGTAGCTTTGAGCGGCGCGACGTCGAACGTGGAAATCACGTCAGGCACCGCCTTTACCATCAGCTTGGGGGCTGCCGATAAGGCTGCTCTGGATCAGGTTTTGAACAAAGCCGGGACAGCTTCGACCGGGGCAACAACTTACAACATCGCCGCCGCCGAAGATTGGGCTGCGGGTGCCGCTGCGGCTGTGAATGTAGCTGATCTGACCAGCAATGGCGTGACGGTCAGCAATGTGGCGGTTCCAGCCATTACGTCTTCGACCTATAACGCGGGCACCGGACAATTGGTGGTGACGGGTACGGGCTTTAAAACGTTTAGTGGGGCCAACAACGATATTGATGCGACCAAGTTCACCTTCACAGGCGAAGGCGGTGAAACTTATGCTTTGACGGCGGCAACGTCGAATGTGGAAATCACCAATGGCACGACCTTTACCATTACCGTTGGGGCCGCAGATAGAGCCGCCCTCGGCTTGATCATCAATAAAGATGGGCTAAGTTCGACCGGGACAACGACGTATAACATCGCCGCTGCCGAAGACTGGGCTGCGGGTGCGGATGCTGCCGTGAACGTGGTTGATGCTGCGGGCAATGCAATTACAGTTTCGGCTGTTGCGGCACCAACGATTACATCTTCTGCTTATGAGACCTCTACGGGTGTTTTAGTGCTGACGGGGACAGGGTTCACCAAATTGGCGGGTGCGAGCAATGAAATTATTGCCAACAAGTTTACCTTCACGGGCGAAGGTGCCGGGGGGGGTGCGTACATCCTGACCGATACCGCGAATGTGGAAATCACGTCCGCCACCACGGTAAAATTAACATTAAGTGCTACGGATAAGGCTGCCGTTAATCTGTTGATGAATGCGGTCGGAACATCGGCCACAGATGCCACCGTGTATAACCTTGCCGCCGCCGAAGATTGGGCCGCAGGGGCCGCAGCGGCCGTTAACATAGTGGATGGCACTAATGCGATTACGGTCAGCATCGCACAGCCAGCTGCAGCTGCTCCAACAACGAATAATCTGAATGCTGATCAAATCGGCGCACCACCGCCCCCACCACCGCCCCCACCAGCTCCAGTTTCGACAGGTGGCAATAGCGTTTCAGGCGTTCCTCCTATTATTACCCCTATTTTCACCACGACACCCGTTGGCGAAGCACCGCCCCCACCGGGGAATACTCCGACAGTCCCCGATGGCATGACCTTTGGAGATTCGGTTTCTGATCCCGGCGGTGTTGACGTTTTGTCAATTGTTTCCAATGCCGTGATGGGCAAAGGTGGTGCCGTTGATGCTTTTTATGGTGCGGGCAGCACCTCCACATTTAGTGGTGCTTCCAGATCAGGGGGCCAAAGTGGCCCTCCCGGTTCTGATAGCATGAGCAGCCTAACGGGCGGCTCGGTCATGGACAACAATTCGTTGGGTCTTTTGAATCCTTTAGGGGATGGCTCTGACGGTGAAGAAGAAGGCGATTTTGGCAATGGGAACGGTGATAACGGGAACAATGGTGATAACGGCAATAACGGGAACAATGGTGATAATGGTGATAACGGCAATAACGGCCAAAATGACGCCGGAGCCAATCCGTCCGATAACCAGGCCGCTTTGAAACCTGTAGGTCACGCCAGTTTTTCAGATCAGTTGTCAGCAGACAATGGGGCCTTAGCGCATGAAATGGGCCGTTTGGCCATGGCCATCGCACAGGTTCAAGCTTAATGCGTTAAATATGTTTTGTTTTAACTCGTAATACGGTATGAAGTGCAGTGCGATCATCTTTGGTTGCATATCTAATGATAAAGGTTCGTTTGGAATGAAGTTGAAAATGACAGATAAATTAAAATATGACAACGTCATGCGCTCGATTATGCGACCTGTGCTTTTCGCGAGTATTGTTGTGGTTTTGTCAGCGTGTTCTGTGACCCCTGAACCTTTAACATTAGGTGATCATTCCAAACGGATGAACGAAGATGTTGTGGACTTGTTTCAGGCCCAAGACGTCGTTTCTCATCCCATCACCTTAGAAGAAGCCATGGCGCGGGCGATCAAATACAACTTAGATCATCGCTTAAAAGTGATGGAAAATGCCTTGGCGAGCCATCAATTGACCTCGGCCAATTTGAGCATGTTGCCGGCTTTGACCGCCACGGCTGGATATACCGGACGCGATAATATTTCGGGTTCGAACAGTGTATCTTTGGCTGATAATACGGAATCTCTGACCAGTTCGTCTTCGACGGATCGCGATGTCAAAACCTTTGATTTGACGTTGACGTGGAACGTCCTTGATTTGGGCATGAGCTATGTGCGTGCAAAACAACAAGCCGACCGTCAATTGATCACCAGAGAACGCCGCCGTAAAGTTCTGCATAACGTTATTCAAAACGTGCGCAGTGCCTATTGGAATGCTGTGTCTGCGGACCGTTTGTTGGTTAAAATTACACCGTTGTCGGTGAAGGTAACAACGGCTCTGGATAATGCTCGCAAATCTCAAATGGCGGGCGCCGAAGCTCCGCTTTCAGCCTTGCGCTATCGCCGTGAATTGCTGGACACCTTGCGCCAATTGAAAGTGCTGCGCCGGGAACTTACGACGTCGAAATTTCGTCTGGCTGCTTTGATGAACTTAAAGCCCGGCAGCGCTTTTTCGTTAGATGCCAGCACCGTAACAAGTACGTTGCCCGAATTTGATTTAGATGTGGACCGCCTTGAACGCTTGGCTCTGTTACATCGTCCTGAATTGCGTGAAGAAACCTATCAAGATCGTATTTCGCACAATGATGTGAAACTTGCGTATATGGGTATGATTCCGGGTCTGTCGTTCAACACCGGCTATAATGCCAATACCAATTCATACGCTTGGGAACAAACGTGGTATTCGTGGGGCAGCAGCATCACCAGTAATTTGTTCAACGTCTTCACCGGACCACAGAACGTAAAAGTATCCGAGGCCAAAACCGACGTGGTTAAAGTCCGTCGGATGGCTTTGAGCATGGCGGTGATGAGCCAAGTTCACGTGTCTGTTGCGGGTTATAACCAAGCGATTGGTGAGTTCAAAACAGCAAATGAAATGAACGATGTTGAAAGTGAAATCCTCAGCAAAATTAAATCAGATGTCAGCGCCGGCACCGGCGGAACGCGTTCGGTCATTCGGGCTGAATTGCAAGCCTTGCTGTCAGAATTGCGTCAAGATTTAGCCTTTTCCGAAGTGCGCAACGCGGTGGGCCGTATTTATGTGTCTTTGGGCGCAGATCCGCTTCCCGATATGATCAAAGATTATGATCTTGCAACGTTGGCCTCGACCTTAAAAGGCGTGAATGACGAATGGTTCACAGGGTCCTTCAATTTGCCAGACCTCGTGACGGTCGGTGAAAAAACCGATCAAGCAACGACGCCTGAAACGGTTGACGAGGATGTCAAAGCCAAAGAAACCAACTGGTTTATGTCTTGGTTCGTTGCTCCGGACCCAACAGCAGAAAACAATAAAGGCGGATGAGGTTTTAGATGACGGTCACGGCTGATCTTTTGTCTTTAGCTGAGCTATCATGAAAAACATCATTACCATTTTTGCCCTCATAAGTGCTCTAGCTTTTTCTCTGGCTCGCAATGGCTTTGCCGAAGAACAAGGTGTGTTTGAAGCGCGCGCACTTATACAATCGTTGTCGGAAGTCATCCTTTCTAGCGAGATTTCTGGCCGCATCGATAAATTACCCCACCGCGAAGGCGACAGGTTTGCCAAGGGCGATACCTTGGCGCGGTTTGATTGCCGTGTGTATCAGGCGCGTTTAAAAATTGCCAATGCGGCTTTTAAGGCGGCCCGCATGAGCCGCGACAGCGTGCGAAAACGATCAACATTGGGGTCCGTTGGGACTTTGGATGTTGGTCTTGCCGAAGCTGGATTTGATAAAGCCGCAGGTGAAGTTGCCGCCGCCAAATTCCCCGTTGATCGGTGCCATATTCGGGCTCCCTTTGGCGGGCGTATTATCGCCCTTGCCGCTCATCGGTATGAGACAGTTTCGAGTGGCGACCCGTTGATGCAAATTTTAGATGACCAAAATTTAGAACTTAAAATCGTTGTGCCGTCTTTGTGGTTGTCGTGGCTTGGTCCGGAAACGTCTTTTGATATCTTAGTCGATGAAACCGGGGAGACTTTGTCCGGTCGCTTAACACGTCTGGGGGCCTTGGTTGATGCGGTTGGTCAATCTATTCCGGTCTTTGGACAACTGGATAAGCCCAATCAAAAACTTATCGCCGGGATGAGCGGTTCTGTGCGCTTTCGGCCCGCTTTAGCCCAAACGGGCAAGCCTTAATTATGAGCGCGGATGGGGTCCAGGGGCAAGCCTTCCTCACACTTTTACAGTTGGAAAAAGAAGCTCGCCACGCGGAAAACTTAGATGTATTGGGCTATACGATGGTCAACCGGGCCAGAGTTTTGGTGCCCCACCGCCAAGCCGTTTTGTTTACGGTGGCTAAAACGGGCGGATTTCGTGTTCAGGCGATTTCAGACGTCTCCGTGCCAGACCAAAATGCCCCTTTTGTGCGCTGGTTAAAGCGTGTTGGTGAAACCATTTCTGGTGCTGAAATTGGCGCAGGCCTTCATACCGTTGACCTTCAGTCATTAACAGATCGTGACCGTGAAGAAGCGCCCACATGGATGCCATCGCATATGATGTGGTGTCCCCTAAAGGCGATTGACGGAAACCTCGTTGGGGCCTTGTTGATTGCGCGGGACGAACCGTGGGGCGAACCCGACAGCATTTTGATGGATCATTTGGCAGATGCCTGGGGGCATGCGTGGAGCTCATTGTTGGGCCCACGGGGGCGCAAACGTTTGGCTTTGGCCTTGCCCTTGAAAATTGCAGTGGTCGTTTTATTGGCGGCTCAGTTTATGCCCGTATCGCAAACCGCGTTGTCGCCGGCTCAAGTGGTCGCGCATAACCCCGAATTGGTGGCGGCGCCGATGGACGGCGTGATTAAAACCGTACACGTAACGCCCAACAGCCCGGTGTCCAAAGGCGATCTGTTGTTCAGTTTTGACGATACCAGCATGGCCGGGCGCTTAGACGTTGCCGAAGAAGAATTATTGGTGGCCCGCACATCCCTACGCACGGCCCGTCAAGGTGCGTTCAAGGATTCAAAACGCAATGCCGAAGTTGCGTTGTTGTTGGCGCGTGTTGCGTTAAGCCAGGCCGAACGCAACAACATCAGCAACCAAGTCGCCCGCAAAGATGTGTATGCCGGGCGTGACGGCGTGGCTGTGTTTCGCAATGCTTCTGAAATCGAAGGCCGTCCCGTATCGACCGGTGAACGGGTGATGTTGATTGCTCAACCCCATGGCACAGAACTGCGCATCGAATTACCCGTGGCGGACGCGGTGGTGTTAAAATCCGGATCTCCGGTGCGTTTGTTTTTAGACCGCAATCCGTTAACGCCCGTCGACGCCGTCTTGAAATACGCCGGCTATGAAGCCGAAATGTCGTCATCGGGCGTGCTCAGTTATATCCTGATTGCCCAATTTAAAGACGGCACGCCGCCGCGCATTGGTTTGCGGGGAACGGCGAAAGTTCAGGGCGATGAAGTGCCTTTGTTTTTCTATTTGTTTCGGCRTCCCATATCCGCCGCTCGTCAGTGGTTTGGGTTTTAGGGGAAAACCATGTTCAGCGCGCCGATGACCAGTCTGCCGATTTTGCGCGATGATCTTGAATTGTTAAAAGGCCCGCGCGCACGGGGCGGGGCACCGACTTGGACGGTTTATGATCCGGCGCGCAATCGGTATTTTCGCATCGGCAAAGCGGCCTTCGATTTGTTGCGGCACTGGCATTTGGGCGACTGGACTAAAATTTCCGATGCGGTGACCAAATCAACAGGCAATTGCCCGATCGAAGAAGAACGTGATTGGCTGATTAAATTTCTCAATGCGAACATGTTAATTCGGCGCTTATCACAATCGGATGTGGCCGATATGGACAAGGTTAAAAAAGCCGGAAAAACATCGTGGTTGAAGTGGGGTGTGCACCATTATTTGTTTTTTCGAATTCCGTTGGTCCGGCCCCAATTGTTTTTAGACGCGACGTTGCCCTTTGCGCAAAAACTAATGTCAAAAACGGCGCTGGTCCTGTTGGCCTTGATTGCGGTTCTGGGGGGCTATTTAACGGTGGCTCAGTGGGATACTTTTTTCGCCACGTTTTTACACTTTTCATCGCTTGAAGGCATTTTTTGGTATGGCATGGCTTTGGTCGTGGCGAAAATTCTTCATGAATTGGGCCATGCATACACGGCAGCGCATTATGGTTGCCGCGTGCCGACCATGGGCTTGGCCTTTTTAGTGATGTGGCCTGTTTTGTATACCGATACGTCCGATGCCTGGCGCTTAACGTCCAAAAAAGAACGTCTTGCCATTGGGGCTGCGGGCATGATCGCGGAATTGGCGCTGGCCGTGGTTGCGACTTTGATGTGGAGCTTCCTGCCCGATGGTCCGGCGCGCAGTGCTGCGTTTATTGTCGCCACGGTGACGTGGATTATGACCCTGACCATGAACTTAAATCCGTTTATGCGCTTTGATGGGTATTACCTTTTGTCCGATGCGTTGGATGTTGAAAACCTTCAAGATCGTTCGTTTGCTCAAGCGCGCTGGTGGATACGCGAAAAACTATTTGGTTTTGGTGAACCTGCACCGGAAATCTTCCCTGTGGGTTTGGGGCGGACCTTGATCGCTTATGCCTGTGCCACTTGGGTGTATCGTTTTTTCTTATTCTTGGGCATTGCTGTTCTGGTTTATGCGTTCTTTTTTAAGGTGCTGGGGCTATTTTTGTTCGCCATCGAAATTCTTTGGTTCATTGGTTTGCCGATCCTGCGCGAAGGCGGTGAATGGTATAAGCGCCGAGCCGACTTTCAGCTTAATCGAAACGTTATTGTCACGGGTCTCTTTTTTGTTTTGGCCGTGGTTGTCTTGGTGGTGCCGTGGCGGACAAGCATTTCGGTTGCCACCGTATTACAAGCCACAGAGCGGGCGCAAATTTATGCCCCGACGGCGGCTCAAGTGCAAACCGTGCAGGTGACACGTGGACAATTTGTGGCCCGCGGAGATGTTTTACTGACTTTGGATTCCCCAGACTTAAACCATCAAATTGCCCAGGCTCAACGGCGTATTGAAATGTCAAAAACACAAGTGCGCCGCGAAGCCGCTGGTGGTTTAGAAGGTGAAAATATCCGCATTTTACGCCGCCGCCTTGCCGGGGAACTAACCGCTTTACATGGATTAAAAGAACAACAAGCCCGCTTAACGGTGCGGGCACCGTTGGCTGGAACATTGACCGATTTTAATGTGGCCCTGAAAAAAGGTCTGTGGGTTAACGCCTCGAACCCCTTGGCGCGGGTGGTGGATTTAAGCACGGCCTCGCTTTATGGATTTGTCGATGAACGCGATTTATCGCGCATTCATTTAAATGCAGAGGCGGTTTTTTATCCGGATGACCCAAATCAAAAAAAGATCTTTGCACGGGTGGCTTTGATCGATGACGTGAACAGCCGGGTTTTGGATATCCCTTATTTGGCCTCAATCCATGGAGGAGATATTGCCGTCGAGAAAGGCAAACAAGGCACTTTAATCCCGGTGCGCGGCATTTATCGCATTGCTTTAAATACAGAATCTGCCCACAAAGCACCGATCATGGTCACACGGGGCATTGCCCACATCCAAGGCCCAGCACAAAGTTTAATGATGCGGGCCTGGAACCAGACCTGGGGCGTATTGATGCGCGAAAGTGGCTTTTAATCTGTCGTTGGCGTCCAAACGTCTAAAAAAAACTTTGTGTGATTTTTTATTTGAGCTAAGGATAGGTCTTGTGGAATAATACAAATGGACGAGACCTTGATCGAAAGTGGATATCATACGCATGGCAAAAACGATTCTTATTGTTGAAGACGATGCCCTGTGCATGAAATTGTTTTGCGACCTGTTAGAATCCCATGGCTTTAAAACGATTGGTTCGACGGACGGAACCGATGCTTTGGCTTTGGCGAAAAAACATCGTCCGGCGTTGATCATCATGGACATCAAATTGCCGGAAATTTCGGGTATTGAACGTATTAAGGCTTTGAAAGCAGATGAAGACCTTCAAGATATTCCGGTGATCGTCGTTACGGGTTACGCGATGGTGGGCGATGAGCGTAAAATCATGCTTTCGGGGTCCGATTCCTATATTTCCAAGCCGATTGCCGTACCGCATTTTTTGGCAGAAATTAAAAAATTCATCCGCATGGGACCGTTCAGGCTGACCAAGTCTTTGCTGACGGGGCATATTGGCATCGATGCAGAACACGATAGCATTGGTGCTTTGCTGAATGAATTAAAGGACTTATTGCCGGCTGGTGATGAGACCGCTTGTTTCAAAAAAATAGAAGAAATCACCCAGACCATTTCTAACCATTTTGCCCATGAAGAAAAAGTCATGGACCTGCTTGATTACCAAGGCATCGAAGAACACAAAAAAGAGCATCGTTGTGTTTTGGACAGATATGGGGATTTGGTCGAAAAAGCCAAAACGGATGGATTTTGCGAGGGCTTTGAAGACGAAATTACAGCCATATTGGTGCATGACATGATCCGTGCAGATATGGACTTTAAAGTCTATATGACGGAACTGAGCGAACGTTCAGCGTAAAATCACTTTACCGTTAGTGTAAATTTTGCCCGCCCTAAACTTTTGCCATTCACCAAAACCTCAATTTGATGCTCGCCAGCATAATACCGTCTGGTGCTGATTTCTTTAAAGGCGTGGCGGCGGGTGATGTTGAGTGTTTCGTGACCTTTTAAGATGACATTTTTCCATTTAAAGACCTTGGCCGTGGTTTTTCCACCCGAACGCACGTGATGCACGGCGTAATCGATGATTAACGGCTGGTCATTGTCTGTGGTGGATTGAATATCCAAGGTGRAATCTACGGCATCGCCCAATTTTACCGAGTCTGTTAAAATTTCAAAACGGTTTACGGCGACTTTTGGGGGGCCGTAGCCCAACGCCTGTAAGGCGCCCGGATGTCCGGCTTTGATGAGCGTGCGCAGACCATGTTTGACCAAACGTTTGCGGTCTTTGGACGCATCAATCATCCACGCTTTGGCCAGATCGGCGACTAAATTTGGGTGGTCCTTGGCAATGTCGTTTAAATGGTTGGCGACAGATCGGCGCACATATTCAGACGGATCGTCTTTTAAGCTTTCCAGCAAAGGCAGAACGGCTGTTKGGTCTTTAACAAACGGTTTTAACTGCAGACCCCACGGCAAACGCGGGCGCGTGCCTTCGCTGACCAAACGCCGCACATGTTCGTCTTTGTCCTTGGCCCAACGGGTGAGGGTTTTTAGGGTAAATTCAAGATGGGTGAGGATAAACGGGCGAATTGCAAATTCCGCTGTAAAACGAGATGTCATGGCTTTCAGAACATTCAACGAAAACTCTACATCCCCCAAACCGTGCCGGGCAATGTAATCCGCCATGGGCATTATGGGCCAGCCGTGGTTTCCCGACTGGTTAGGCGTGTCTAGGCTGGCGACCAAGACATTGGCGGCGGTCTTGAAATCTTTGGGCAGATAAAGTTCCAGCGCATCGGTCAGACGAGATGAGCGTTGTTTAAGCTCTAAATCATCAAGGCCTTTGGTGGCAAAAGCGATAAATCCATCCACATCAAAATCGGTTTCGATACGGCCAAAATGTTCGGCCATGGTTGAAATTGCGGTTTCATCAAAATTGTTTTTAAAGGGTTCTGGCATGTTGTGAGTATAATCAGATGTTCCCTTTATATATATTGGAAAATAAATGCCCTTAGATCGCGCCAAAACGTTGCAAGACACTATGACCCAGTGGCGTCATCAATTGCACGCCAATCCGGAAATAGCCTTTCAAGAATTCGACACCGCAAAATTTGTCGCCGATCAGCTGAAAAGCTTTGGCATAGAGGTTCAGTTAGGCCTTGCCACCACGGGCGTGGTCGGGGTGCTGTCCAAAGGTGAGGGCGATTGCATTGCTTTGCGGGCCGATATGGATGCCTTGGAAATTACCGAACAAAACACCTTTGCTCACGCGTCAAAGAATCCCGGCAAGATGCATGCGTGTGGACATGACGGGCATACGGCAATGTTGTTGGGGGCGGCGAAAATTTTAGCCGAAAGCGGAACGTTTCGCGGCACCGTTGTCTTTATCTTTCAGCCCGCCGAAGAAATCGAAGGCGGCGCCGAAGTGATGGTGCGTGAAGGCTTGTTTGAAAAGTTTCCGATCCAAGAAATCTACGGCCTGCACAATTGGCCCTCCATGCCCGCCGGGCAGATGGCGGTTGGTCCCGGTGCCATGATGGCGGCGTGCGATACGTTTGATATTGTTGTTAAAGGCCGGGGCGGGCATGCGGCCATGCCGCATTTGGTGGTCGATCCGATCTTGGCGTCTGCACACATTGTCACCGCCGTTCAGTCTCTTGTTAGCCGTTGGGTTTCTCCCCATGACTCGTGCGTGGTTTCGATCACGAAAATTCAGGGCGGCGATACGTATAATGTGATTCCGGACGAAGTCGTGTTGAAAGGAACAGCCCGATGGTTCTCGCCAGAGCTCGGCTGTGAAATTGAACAAGCGCTCCGCAAAATAATTGAGGGTGTGGGTAAGTCGATGGGATGCGATATTCAGTTGATTTACGATGCCCGCTATCCGCCCACGATCAATACGCCCATTGAGGCCCAGGTGAGTGCCGATGTGATGGCAAGCTTGGTGGGCGAGACAAACGTTAATCGCAACCCTATCCCCAGCATGGGGGCCGAAGATTTTGCCTTTATGTTGGGCAAAAGGCCCGGTTGCTATGGCTGGTTGGGGGCAGGGCAAAGCGAAGATTGCCCCAAGCTTCACAACCCACACTATGATTTCAACGATGACCTTTTATCTCTAGGGGCTGCGTATTGGGTTGCTTTAAGTGAGCACAGGTTGATCTAGAACGAATATAGACAGAAATTTGTGTAAATAATCGCCTGAAATGAACTAATTAAATTTGCGTATATGAGTAGTCGAATATGCATATAAGTGTGACGAAATAGAGGAAAAATGTACTGTTGCGTGCTGTTTTTAGGCGTGCTACGGCTGTTAAGTACATAAAAATAAAGGGGCTAAAAAAATAGCCTTACCACGTTATTGAGTATTTAATTTATCTTGAAAATGTGCACAAAGTACAAAATGTTTCAAGATGAAACGAAAGCTAACAAAATTTACTTAATCTCACAGGGAGAGATATAAAATGAAACGTACATTAACAATTACAACAGGCGTTGCTGCAGCGGCTATGGTCGCATCATCAGCATTTGCTGGTACTCTTGACGATGTTAAAAGCCGTGGCATGTTGTCATGCGGCGTAAGCACAGGCCTTCCCGGTTTTTCCGAGTTGGATTCCAAAGGTAACATGACCGGTATCGACGCTGACGTATGTCGCGCTGTTGCTGCTGCTGTTTTGGGTGACGCTACTAAAGTTAGCTTCAAACCTTTGACCGCTAAAGAACGCTTCACCGCGTTGCAATCTGGCGAAATCGACATGTTGTCTCGCAACACCACATGGACTCACACCCGTGACACATCATTGGGTCTGAACTTTGCTGGCGTAAACTACTATGATGGCCAAGGCTTCATGGTTAAAAAAGATTTGGGCGTTAAGTCTGCTAAAGACCTAAGCGGCGCAACAATCTGTTTGCAAGCTGGTACAACAACCGAACTCAACGTATCTGATTATTTCCGCGAACACGGTATGAAGTACACATTGGTTGCGGTTGAAACGTCTTCTGCTTCCCGTTCTGCTTTTGACAGTGGACGTTGCGATGTTTTGACATCAGATCAATCTCAATTGTATTCGCTCCGCACAAAAATGGAAGATCCTAACAGCGTTGTTGTTTTGCCTGAAATCATTTCCAAAGAGCCATTGGGCCCCGTTGTTCGTCAAGGCGACGACCAGTGGTTCAACATTGTTCGTTGGACATTGTTCGCGCAAATTAACGCCGAAGAAATGGGCATCACATCTGCAAATGCTGAAGCTGCTAAAAACGGAACCAACCCAGGCAAAAAACGCCTGATGGGTTCCGAAGGCGATGCTGGCTCTAAATTGGGTCTGAGCGCTGACTGGGCGTTCAACGCAATTAGCCAAGTTGGTAACTATGGTGAAATGTTCGAACGTAACGTTGGTTTGAACACACCATTGGCAATTGCCCGTGGTGTAAACGCATTGTGGACCAAAGGTGGTCTTCAATACGCTCCACCAGTTCGCTAAACTAAGTTAGTATTCGGCCATGTCCTTCGGGGCATGGCCGAAATGCTATTTACGACTTTTTTTATTGCATTTTTCAGTATTTGTGGGGGCTTCACATCATGGCTGATGGTTCTAATCAACAAAACGCACCGTCCAAAACGGCAATTTGGAATGATCCAACATTCAGGTCCACAGCCTTTCAGGTTGTTGCGGGTTTGGTTATCGTATGGGTTTTCTGGTCTATTTTTGACAACATGCTGACCAATATGGAAAAACGTGGCATTACCACGGGTTTCGCCTTTTTAAACAGCACGGCCGGCTACAGTATTTTGATGTCGCTTGTCGAATATGATTCCACACATACGTACGGCCGAACATTCTTGGTCGGTTTGTTAAATACGATTTTGGTTGCCGGGTTGGGTATTTTCTTTGCCACCATCATCGGCTTTGTCATGGGTGTGGCGCGGCTATCCAAAAACTGGCTGGTTGCGAAAATCGCCACGGTTTATGTGGAAACCCTTCGCAACATCCCTCTGCTTTTGCAAATCTTCTTTTGGTACAATGCCGTTTTGGCAACGTTACCGCACCCACGTGACAGTATGGCGATGGGCGAAAGCGTCTTTTTAAACAAACGTGGTTTATACGTGCCATCTCCGGTTCCCGAAGATGGCTTTGGCGTTGTTGTCGTTGCTTTTCTTGCTGCTGTGGTTGGCGTTATCGTCATGGTGCGTTGGGCGCATAAACGACAAGAAGATACGGGCCAGCAGTTTCCATCCTTTGTTGCGGCCATCGGTTTGTTGATTGGTTTGCCGCTCTTGGCGTTCTTTGTTATGGGTATGCCGATGGGCCTAGATTATCCGGCCTTATCAGGCTTTAATTTTAATGGTGGCATTGTTGTTATTCCTGAATTGATGGCCTTGTTATGGGCATTGACGTTTTACACGGCGGCCTTTATCGCGGAAATTGTTCGTGCGGGTATTTTGGGCGTTGATCACGGTCAAAGCGAAGCCGCCCATGCCATCGGCCTGCGCAATGCACCAACCTTGCGTTTGGTTGTTGTGCCACAGGCGATGCGGATCATCATTCCGCCGCTGACCAGTCAGTTTTTGAACTTGGCGAAAAACTCTTCGTTGGCGACGGCGATTGGTTATCCTGATTTGGTTGCCGTGTTTATGGGCACAACGTTGAACCAAACGGGTCAAGCCGTGGAAATCGTGGCGATGACAATGGCTGTTTACCTTGTGATCAGCTTGACCATTTCCGGCTTTATGAACTGGTTTAACAACCGCATGGCTCTGGTTGAAAGATAGGGGGACCTAAGAATATGAACGATTTTAAAGCACTTCCCGATTTACCAGCACCGAACGCGACAAGGGGACTTGTTGGCTGGTTTAAGGCCAATCTGTTTCCGTCACCCGTGAATTCGGTTGTCAGTCTGATTGCAATCTATTTCATCATCACGTTTTTGGCCCCGGTCGTTGATTGGGTGCTGATTTCCGCGGTGTGGACGGGTGAAGGCAATGCAGCCTGCGCCGAAGCGACGGGGGCGTGTTGGATCTTTATCGCTGACCGCTTGCCGATCTTCTTTTATGGCATTTATCCGCCTGACCAATATTGGCGCTTGGACGTTTGTTTCATTTTGCTGGTGTTGTCTTTTGGACCGCAGTTTTTTGACAAGTTCCCTTACAAGGGCCCTGTGGCGATCTTCTCGCTGACCGCTTTCCCCGTCATCAGCTTCTTTTTGATTTCAGGTGGTTCCTTTGGTTTGGAACATGTACCCACTGAAAAATGGGGCGGTTTATCGCTGACGTTGTTGTTGGCGTATGTCGGTATTGTTGCGGCTTTGCCTATCGGTATTGTCCTCGCATTGGGCCGTCGTTCTGAAATGCCTGTGATCCGTTCGTTCTGTATCGGCTTTATTGAATTGTGGCGCGGTGTTCCGTTGATTTCTGTGTTGTTCATGGCGTCTGTGATGTTGCCTCTGTTTTTGCCGGACGGCATGAACTTTGACAAACTTCTCCGCGCTTTGATTGGTATCACAATGTTCCAATCAGCCTATATGGCGGAAGTTATTCGCGGTGGCCTGCAAGCCATTCCCAGCGGTCAATACGAAGCCGCCTCTGCCATGGGACTTGGCTATTGGAAACAAATGCGTTTGGTGATTTTGCCGCAGGCTTTGAAACTTGTGATTCCGGGTATCGTGAACACCTTTATCGCGTTGTTCAAAGACACCACATTGGTTTTGATCATCGGACTTTTGGATGTTTTGGCTTTGGTTCAAGCAGCCATCGAAGATCCCGTTTGGAAAGCCGTTGAAACCGAAGGTTACGTCTTTGCCGCATTCTGTTTCTGGCTGTTCTGCTTTTCCATGTCACGCTACAGCCAAAAACTTGAACGCAAACTTCACACTGGCCATAAACGTTAAGTGAGTTAGGAATAAACAATGACTTCTAATCAATCTGCAATTCAAATGGTCGACATGAATAAATGGTATGGCGACTTCCATGTTTTAAAAGACATCAACCTTAACGTTGCCGAAGGCGAACGTATTGTGATTTGTGGACCTTCTGGGTCTGGTAAATCGACCATGATCCGGTGCATCAACCGTTTGGAAGAACATCAAACTGGTCAAATTATCGTCAACGGTATTGAGTTGACGGACGATTTAAAACGCATTGATGAAGTGCGCAAAGAAGTGGGCATGTGTTTTCAACACTTTAACCTGTTCCCGCATTTGACGGTTTTGGAAAACTGCACACTTGGCCCAATTTGGGTGCGCAATATGCCGAAAAAAGAAGCCGAAGATGTTGCGATGCAATACTTAGAACGCGTTAAAATTCCGGAACAAGCCGGAAAGTTCCCCGGTCAATTGTCCGGTGGTCAGCAACAACGTGTGGCGATTGCCCGGTCTTTGTGCATGAGCCCTAAAATCATGTTGTTTGATGAACCAACATCCGCCCTTGATCCCGAAATGATTAAGGAAGTTTTGGACGTTATGGTCGAACTGGCGAACGAAGGCATGACCATGTTGTGCGTCACCCACGAAATGGGTTTTGCAAAAATGGTTGCTGATCGCGTGATCTTTATGGATATGGGACAAATTGTGGAAGAAAACAACCCACATGACTTTTTCGACAACCCACAAAATGATCGCACCAAAATGTTCTTAAGCCAAATCATTGGACATTAAGATAGGAACGCAAGGTTATGGAAAATATTAAACCCAAAAGCATGCGAGATCGTGCCGAAGCCACCAAGAACAAAATTCAAGAGCTTCTTGATATTTCTTGTTCAGGACATGACGAAGAAGTCATCAGGGCTATCGAAGCTACGATCATTGAAGCATTACTAGAAGAACGTGAACGGTGCGCAGTCGTTGCGTTTAAACATTGCTGTGCCGAAGATCGTGATAAGGCTCATAAGGTTGCCGACGACATCAAACGTATTCGTACGGCGCTGGTCACAAACCTTTCCAGCATGCGTTAATAAGAGTAGGGTCTGTCTAAAATAGACGGACCCTAAACTTATGAAACACCCCAAATCCCTGTTCAGCTATCGTCCATTTTGGGCGCATCGCTTTGGTCCTGCACCCTTTTTGCCCATGAGCCGGGCAGAGATGGAGGACCTTGGCTGGGATTCCTGCGACATTATTTTGGTCACGGGCGATGCTTATGTGGACCATCCAAGCTTTGGCATGGCGATTATTGGCCGCCTTTTAGAAGCCCAAGGCTTTCGCGTCGGCATTATTTCTCAGCCCGAATGGTCCAGTCCAGAAGCCTTTAAAGTATTGGGGCCGCCGAATTTATTTTGGGGCGTGACCGCGGGCAATATGGACTCGATGGTTAACCGTTATACGGCCGATCGGCGCATTCGCCACAACGACAGCTATACCCCTAATGATGAAGGCGACAAACGTCCGGACCGGGCGACCATTGTCTATGCTCAACGGTGCCGCGAAGCGTTCAAAGACATTCCCATCGTCATTGGCGGCATCGAAGCCTCGCTCCGCCGCATCACGCATTATGACTATTGGTCCGATAAAATCCGCCGGTCTATTTTGGTCGATGCCAAGGCCGATATCTTGCTGTACGGCAACGCGGAACGGGCCTTGGTCGAAGTTGCACACCGCATCGCAAAGGGTGAAAATCCCAAAGAAATGTTTGATGTGCGCGGCGTAGCCTTGGCGACCAGTGAACTACCCGAAGGCTGGGTCGAACGCGATATGTCGGACCCCGATGTTGAGCACCCAAAAACCACAGCCGAAAAAATTGCCGTGCGTATGCCGGGTTACGAACAAGTGAAGGCCGAGCCATTTTTATATGCTCAGGCGTCGCGGATTTTGCACCAAGAAAGCAACGCCTCGAATGCGTTTGCGTTGATTCAAGATCAAGGTGTGCGCGATGTGTTTTTATCACCGCCGCCAATTCCGCTCAGCACCGAAGAAATGGATGGTATTTATGGTTTGCCGTATGCCCGCGCGCCGCACCCGGTGTATGGCGACGCGCGTATTCCGGCGTGGGAAATGATTAAATTTTCGGTCAACATCATGCGCGGCTGTTTTGGGGGCTGTTCATTTTGTTCGATCACCGAACACGAAGGCCGGGTGGTGCAAAACCGTTCTCAGGAATCAATCATCAAAGAAATTGAAGACATCCGCGATAAAGTCAAAGGCTTCACCGGGCAGATTTCCGATTTGGGCGGCCCCACGGCGAACATGTACAGGCTGGCGTGCAAGGATGATAAAATCCAAGCCACCTGTCGGCGCTTATCGTGTGTGTATCCGTCCATTTGCGTGAATTTAAAAACCGATCACAGTGAACTGATTGATTTGTACCGCAAGGCCCGCAATCTTCCGGGCATCAAAAAAATATCGATTGCCTCGGGGCTGCGGTACGACCTAGCGGTGAAAAGCCCGACCTATGTCAAAGAACTGGTGGAACATCACGTGGGCGGCTATCTGAAAATTGCCCCGGAACATAGCGAAGACGGCCCGTTGTCGAAAATGATGAAACCGGGCATTGACACCTATGACCGTTTTAAACAAATGTTTGATACCGCTGCCAAAAAAGCCGGAAAAAAGTATTACCTTATTCCGTATTTCATCGCGGCCCATCCGGGCACCAGCGACGAAGATATGATGAATTTGGCCATGTGGTTAAAACGCCAAGGCCTGCGGGCGGATCAAGTACAAACGTTTTTGCCATCACCCATGTCGTTGTCGACGGCCATGTATCATTCCGAACGCAACCCCATGAAAGCCATCCATCGTGATTCCGGTGAAGTGGTGAAAACCGCCAAGGGCCTGAAACAACGCCGTTTGCACAAGGCCTTTTTACGCTATCACGATGCCAACAATTGGCCGATGATCCGCGAAGCTTTAAAACGCATGGGCCGCACCGATTTAATCGGGCCCAGCAAAAAACATCTGGTGCCAACTTGGCAACCCAAAGGCACGGGCCATCAAGGTGGAGCTGGCGGCGGTGAAGGCACGCGCACAGGCCGCAAACACGGCGAACAAAAATTCTTCACCCAACAAGCGGGCGAAGGTCGGCGCAAAAACAAGGGTCAGGGTGGTGGTCAGGCTGGTGGGCAAAATGGTCAGAATAATGACCCCGTGAGCAGCGGACCCGATAAGGCTAGACGAAATTCCAGAGGCCTTAAGAAGCGCTAAGCTTTTTCGCAGCAGCTAAGCCCGCCCAACGTCCCGTCGCCATACACGCACTTAACAAATAACCACCCGTTGGCGCGTCCCAATCCAACATTTCGCCCGCAACAAAGATGCCGGGCCGGGCGTTTAATTGCAAACCATCATCCAGACCCGACCAAGCAATCCCGCCAGCGGTGCTGATGGCATCGGCTATTGGGCGGGGTTGGGTGAGGATCAGGGGCACGGCCTTAATCGATGCGGCCAGATGCACGGGGTCCAAGAAAGCTTTTTTGTCGGTGCATTCATGCAGCAATCCGGCTTTCACACCTGATAAATTCAAAGCACGTTTGAGATGCGTCGATATGGATTTTTTACCGCGTGGACGGCTCACCCGGTCCCCGACATAAGCCCCAGATTGGTCGGTCAATAAATCGATGGACAGGGTGGCTGAACCTTTGTTTTCGATGGCTTGGCGAAGTTTAGATGACAATGCATAAACGGGTCCGCCTTCAAGGCCTGTTTTGGTGATGATAAAATCACCAGAACAGTGTGAACCTTGAAAGCTCAACTTGGCATTTTTAACGGGCTGGCCTTCAAAACGTTCGATAAAGTGAGGGCTCCAATCCACATCAAACCCACAGTTGGCGGGTTTTAAGGGGATGATGGCGACACCTTGTTTGTCCAACCACGACACCCAAGCCGCATCTGATCCTAAATTGGGCCAACTGGCTCCGCCCAAAGCTAAGACAGTCGTTTCGGCTTTGATTAAAACTTCACCGTTGGGTGTATCAAAGGACAGAGCCTCATATGACCAGCCCGTCCACTTATGGCGAACATGCACGGTCAAGCCGTTTGCACGAAGCTTCCTTAGCCATGCCCGCAACAACGGGGCGGCCTTAAAATCCTTGGGGAACACACGGTTGGATGTGCCGACAAAGGTCTCGATACCCAAACCCTTGGCCCAGTCTTGAATGTCGGTGGGCGTAAAGGCGTTGAGCATCGGGCTCAGGTTTTGTTGAGCCTCGCCAAAACGATCCAGAAAATCATCAAAGGGTTCTGCATGGGTCAGGTTCAATCCACTTTTCCCGGCCATCAAAAACTTCCGTCCCAAAGACGGCATTGCGTCATAAAGATCGACGGCAAAACCTTTTGAAATCAGGGTTTCGGCGGCCATAAGGCCTGCGGGTCCGCCGCCGATAATGGCGGCGCGAATGTTTTTTRTWTTWTGKGTCATRANRRGATTTGCRCTGAWGTTCACACTATTGTCAAATAAGCTCTGTATATAAATTAATTTTGGATACGCAAAAATGCACCACGCTTTTCTAAATTACGCTTTGGTCACGGGCACGGTATTGTCGGGGCGCAGAGATCAATTTGGCTGATTTTCAGTAAGCCATGCACACCCGTCCGGGGCCGGCTCAGACTTTAATCGATAAAGCCCCCACGTTGTTCCCGCCATGCCCCAATGGGCATAGGTTTGTTCCAGTCTGTACAGCAATTCACCGACACAGGCCTGTGGTCGTAAATCTTTTTGGGCAATGGTTACACTGATCAACCATTCGGGTTTGACCTGAGGTAGGTCTTGAAAATTGACGATGTTGATGGGGCGGTTTGGAACATACCGTTTTTGGTTAAAGTCCATGACCGTTTTCAGCTGGTACATCATTTCTGTGCCAATGTTGATGGGGCCTTGGGCTGATTCTTGAACGATGTACTCTACGGCCGCCTTGTATTGACCGCGCCCCGTATCTAAAAATTGTTTGACCGCCCAACCATTGGCCCCAAGCAAGGTCAGCAAAGCCACGACGCTTAAAAAACGGGTGAGGCGTCCGCGCTTAAACAATTCGCCAAGGATTTCGACCACCAACAACGGAACAAAAATAAACACGGCAAAGAAATAGCGACCATGAGGGAATACAGGTTGTCCAAAGGCATAAAACAAGGCGGGCACACCCAACAAGATCAACGCCAAAGGCAGGGCGCGGCGATTGCCAATGGCCCCCAACCAGGCCAATCCGCCGATCACCGAAATCAGGTAAAAGCCGCTGTGCAGGCCATAACGATGATCACCAAATCCCCCGGTCATGAACCGGGTTATTTCATCCAACGCGATGACAAAACAACTGAGTTCGAAACATTTTGAAGTGGTGCCGCCATATTGAATGGTGCTGCCTTGGTATTGCACGCCGTAATATAGTCCTGCGACAAACACCATGGCCCCCACAACAAACGGAGCATTCAGCCGCACCGTGGCGTTCAGCGCATGAATGAAGCCTCGCCCTTGACCGAGTTGACGCAGGCCAAAGCACAACGATAAAGCAAACAAGATGGGCAACATACCCAAATGCGATACCAGACCCAAAATACCGGCCAAGCCATATCCCCATCGGGCGTCATTGGCGCGCGCGTCCGGGTGTTCAACGGCCCCATAGGCCAACAACGCAAACAACATCATCGGTCCATACCCGCGCGCTTCTGATCCGAAGTTTGCAAAGGGATAAAGGATAGCCACCAAGGCAATGGCGCTCATCATGCGCATGGCCGGATGGTAAGCGGCACGGCGTGCGGCCAACCAGCCTGTGACGATGATGCTGGCGGTGCTTAAAATGACGGACAAAAAATGATAAACCCAAGCCTCTCGACCGGCCCCCATCATGTACAACCACCACGTATTTAAGGGATGGTTGTTATCTTTGGGTTGTTTCCAAAAGGCTTCGTGCCAGTTGTCTAAACTCAACGCAATGTTCAAAGACCAGATTTCGTCTAGCCACAGCTCACTGTCAGCGCCGCGCATCCGCAGCCAAAATCCAACCAAAATCAAACACGCCGCCAGACCCAAATGGATATGGCGAATGCGACCGGCATTGGCGGGGGTACGGCTAAACGACATTTTTATCCTTATGATTTTAGGGCGGCGTCCCCGACAAAGGGGTTGGTGGCGCGTTCCTCACCAAAAGTCGAGGTGGGGCCATGGCCGGGAATAAAGGTGATGTCATTGCCCAAGGGCCACAGCTTTTGGGTGATGGATTTTTCCAAGGTTGCTAGGTCCCCACGGGGAAAATCGGTGCGCCCGATGGACCCCTTAAACAAGACGTCACCCACTTGCGCCATATTGGCATCCTGATTGTAAAAAACGATATGGCCCGGTGTGTGGCCGGGGGTGTGCACAACGCCCAAAGTGACGTTGCCAAACTGAACCTCATCGCCCTCGTTCAGCCACGTATTGCCCGTGACATCTCGACCACCAGCCAAATCATACATCTTTTGCGCCGCCTCGACTTGGGTGGTGATAAATTCATCATCCTTGTGCGGACCGATGATGGGAACGCCTAAATTTTCGGACAAATCCATGGCCCCACCAACATGATCAAAATGCCCATGGGTCAGCAAAATCTTCTCGATTTTAAGGCCAAGTTCTTTGATAGCATCTAAAATCAAAGGAACATCCCCACCGGGATCAACAACAACCCCGCGCTGTGTCTCATCGCACCAGAAAATTGTGCAATTCTGCGCGAGTTCTGTAACGGGAATAACTGTAGCCTTAAGGGGCATTTGAATTCTATCCATTTGGGGAAGTATACAAAATCAATTGTACACAAAATACGAAGTGTGGGGCTTGTTTTTTGAAATGGTTGGGGCGGTAGGACCCCAAGGTAAAAAGACCGTTTTCTGCGGGTTTGGTAATGTTCATTAATCCGTCATAACAGATTAGTCGCAGGGTGGGTCACTTATTGATTGTCAAAGTTACATCTGTCAGTATCTATAGTGTTTAGGCTGTTAAAAAGGAAACCGAATGAAATATCCGCAAACATTGCTAGTAATCGGATTGGCAACTATGGCATTAACCTCTTGTGGTACCTCAACATCAAAAATGTTTAAGCCATCACTCGTTGGCAACGAAAGGTCTGTTCGTGTTGGTAACTTATGGAAGTGGGTGTCTTATGATGAAGTCTTGTCATTGGCAGATAAGCACTGTTCTAAATATGGAAGGATTGCTCGGAAAGTTGATTCATCCAAGGGGTCTGTAAGTTTTGATTGTATTAAGTGAAGCAAGTATAAGCCTGCCTACGCTGAAGTGTTCTTTTTTAGAAATATATCAAGCACGTTCTCGGATGAACGGTATGCTTAATATTTATTCCTCACTCCGATTTGAAGTATTTTCATCGTCACTTTTATAATGGTGTTGTAGGTCTTCATCCATTATTTTGTATGCAACTGCACATGCCATTAAAATACCTGCTTGCCAAAACAACATTGGAAAAATGATCTGAAATATTATTTCGAAAAAACCGTATGTGTAGATTTCAGCCGTAACATGGAAAAATGACCAGCCCGTCAAGCCAAGCCAGATAATTAGGATTAACCATTTTAATGGATTTGGTGATGAAATCGTATGTCTTGCGCCCTCATATAAACCCCAACATGCGCCTAAAATAGCAAGCCCAAAATATTTTAAAAACGGAATCATCACGGCGAGGGAAATGCCGATTAATATATATAAGCCTATATCTTTGAATATATCCATCTATGAACTATCTCATATTGAAAGCCTTTGTGCTATTTCTTTCCCGTTTATATTGCAGGTAAATGCTCATATCAGTATCAAATAATCAAAGCCCAACAAAAAATCCGCCACGATTAAATGGCGGATTTTCTGTGATTCTTAGCGGTGATTCTAAAAGTTCTAGGGACACGTTACATAATTTTAGGATTGGCGGCTTTGATTCTAAGCAGGTCTTTTTTTGGGAAGATGTTGTTTTGTAAATCTACACAACAGTGTGCAATTTTGTTGCAGCGGTGTAACGGGGATAACGGTGGCCTTAAGGCTCATTTGATTTCTCCAAATACCAATTCACATCACAGGTTATACGCGATTTTTTTGCAGTACGTCTAGAATACGTTCTTTTTTAAGGGGTAAGCAGACCTTAGTTTGGGAGGGCTGTTATGTCCGTTAATGACCCAAATCTGGAAACTAAGCCTTGGTTACTAGAGCATTTCTCATTAGTGTGGGGTAGCGGTTTTTGGGGTGAGACGTTATGAGTAAAGGCTGGAAAATATACTGGGTAGTGGTTTTCGTAACGGTTACGAACTATCTCACTATGGTTTTGTGGTCCCTTCCGCTGGTCAGTGATATGGCTGGTGGTGGTGTGCCTTTTGACATGCGCCCGTCCGGCTACTCCTTTGAAGAGGCTCAGGTGTTCCTTATGGCCATGAGTAACAAGGGGCGCGATTTCTATCTTAATACTCAACACCTTTTGGACTTCTTTTATCCCACGTTGTTCGCAATTACAGTTGCAATCGCTTTAATCCATTTGGTCCCACGGTATTGGGGATGGATATTTGAATAGCCCCCAGTTTACTAGACGCCTTGAGCCTTCAATTTTTGTTGGTCTTCAAAATCTATTGGCGACAACATTCCGTTGTTACCATGCTTTCTT
>NVTL01000029.1 GCA_002401565.1 Rhodospirillaceae bacterium | reverse complement strand
CGGACACAACGCGGGTCATACGCTGGTCATCGAAGGTGTGGTTTACAAACTGCACATCTTGCCATCGGGCATCGTCCGCAAAGGCACCTTGTCTGTGATTGGCAATGGTGTGGTTTTGGACCCTTGGAACTTGCTCAAAGAAATCGAAACCTTGCGCGCTCAGGGGGCCGAAATCTCACCGGAAAGCTTGAAGGTTGCTGAAAACGCACCGTTAATTTTGCCCCTGCACGCAAATTTGGACAAAGCCCGCGAAAAAGCATTGGGCAGTGCCAAAATCGGCACCACCGGACGCGGCATTGGCCCAGCGTACGAAGACAAAGTCGCCAGACGCGCCATTCGCGCGGGCGATTTAAACGACGCTGAATTGGTCAAAGAAAAAGTCGATAAAATGTTGTTCCACCACAACGCACTGTTGCGTGGTTTTGGTCAGGACGAACTGGTGGCCGCCGATGTTGTAGCGGAACTGATGGCCTTAGCCCCACAGATTTTGCCGTACATCGACACCACGTGGAAAACTTTGGACGAAGCCAAACGCGCCGGAAAACGTATTTTGTTCGAAGGTGCCCAAGGCACCATGTTGGACATTGACCACGGAACGTATCCCTTTGTGACCTCATCCAACGTGGTCGCCAGCCAAGCCGCAACCGGTTCTGGCATGGGGGTCAACGCCATCGATTACGTTTTGGGCATCACCAAAGCGTACACCACGCGGGTCGGCGCCGGACCGTTCCCCACCGAATTATTTGACGATGTGGGCAAGGGATTGGGCGAACGTGGCCACGAATTTGGCACCACCACGGGCCGTGCTCGTCGGTGCGGTTATTTTGACGCCGTATTGGTTCGCCAAGCGGTCAAGGTCAACGGCATTACGGGTATCGCCTTAACAAAGCTGGATGTTTTGGACGGCATGGACGAAATCAAAGTCTGTGTTGGCTATCGTTTGAATGGTCGGGAACTGGATTATTTGCCTGCATCTACCAAAGAACAAGAAAATGTCGAACCGATTTATGAAACCATGGAAGGCTGGTCCGATACCACTTATGGCGCGCGCAGCTGGGCCGATCTTCCGGCCACCGCGATCAAATACGTGCGGCGGATCGAAGAACTGATTGGGGCTCCGGTGGCGATGCTGTCGACCAGTCCCGAACGCGATGATACAATTTTGGTCAAAGATCCGTTCGTCGACTAAAGACAATACCAAAACACCGTTAACCATACGCTTAAGTAAAGCCCCGAAAGTCGTTGATTTTCGGGGCTTTATTCGCTATCGTTGGTGCTTGTGAAATGTGCTCGTAGAATTCGAGCAGGAGGGCCGTAATGGCAGAAGCCCTGAAGCAGGCCGTAGAAACGGTCCAATCAGATACCGACGCAACCACTTCCCCCGAGGGAGAGGTTGGCGGTGCTGTGGCTGAAGGTGCTAGCCCGCCCCCTGCGCAACCACCAGCCGCCGGGGACCCAACGACCAACGACGATACCCAAAATCATCCGCCATCCATGTTAAAAGGCCGCTATCAAATTTTTCCCGCGATGCCTTTGTCGGAACTCGATTCCCCCACAGCCCTAGCCTATACCGTCGAAGATAAACGCGAACCTAACCGGGTTCTATTTGCCTTGGTGTGTTCCCCAGCTTTACCCGCTGAATCTAGCGCCATGAAAAAGCTGCGCAACAGCACCAGCAACGGCCTCATGCCCTTGGTTGATTTTGGTCCGGCCTTTTGGTCGCCGTTGGGGCAAAAATGCATGATTGTCATTTTTGATCGACCTTTGGGCGGACGTTTTACGGACGCGTTTGATAACAAGCCAATTCAAATCAATGAATATGAAATCATCCCTCGGTTTATCGAACAACTGATGCCGGGTTTGATGAAGCTTGCCTCTATCGGTATCGCTCATCGCGGTTTGCGTTTGGATAATCTCTTTTATATGGATAAAGAACGCGAACATTTGGTTTTGGGAGACTGCGTCACCGCGCCACCAGGCCACGATCAACCCAAAATTTACGAACCCATTGAACATGCGATGACCATGCCTTCGGGGCGTGGACCGGGCACGTCGTTGGACGACATGTACGCCTTGGGCATTGCGATCACCTTTTTATTGCTGGGTAAAAACCCGATCGAACGCAAAAGCGACGAAGATATGATCTCTGCAAAATGCGATGAAGGCTCGTACAATTCCCTGTGCAGCAGTGAACGCATCCCCCTGCAAATGATTGAAATGGTGCGCGGCTTGTTGTCCGATGACCATGAAGGCCGCTGGACATTAGATACCGTTTACAACTGGATGGAAAGCACCAAACCTCAAAACATCCAACAAAAGAGCGTTACCAAAGCCAAAGGCCCCTTTAAATTTAAAGGCAAAAGTTATCTCACCACAAAAAACATTGCCCATGCCTTTTCTAAAAACGTTGCCGAGGCGGTCAGCACGCTTAAAAACGCACAGTTTGATGTGTGGCTGCGCAAAGCCTTCGACAATGCTGCAGTTGCCGATGAAATAGCGACACTGATCGCATTGACAAAGGTCCACGATGGCAAACCAGAGGGCTCTGACGATATTTTGGTCAGCAAAGCCTGTATGCGGTTGGACCCCCAAGGCCCCATTCGTTTTAAAGGCTTCAGTTTTATGCCTGATGGTTTTGGCCCCGCTTTTGCCACAGAATACTTGCGCAAAGGAAGCTTTCAAATTCAAGGCGAAATCATTTCCCGCGAACTGGTCGTTTATTGGGGCAATGCTCAGCCCGCACAAAATTCTGACATCAAGATTCTGATGAAAACTTTCAAGACCCTGCGGACTTTTGTACAATTGGGAACCCAAGGGTACGGCATGGAACGGTGCCTGTACGAACTCAACAAAACATTGCCCTGCCAAGGCGCATTTTTACAGCACCAATACGTCGATGACATTGACCATTTATTACCCACTTTGGATGCTATTTCAGATGATGCCGATAGCCATGAACGACCGATAGACAAACATATCATCGCGTTTATTGCCACCCATTTTGAAACAGATATCCAACCGCATTTAAACGCCTTGAGCAATGAACAAGAAGACGCTTCTTTAATTGGTTTGTTAAGTTTATTGGCGTTAATTCAGTGGAGACAAGCCCATGAGAACTTATTTGGCCTGTCCAGTTGGATTGGGGGATTGTTGCAGCCGGTAATCAGCACCTATCACAGCCGCACCACGCAACGGTCAATTGAACAAGAAATTCCGTCACTGGTCCGTCAGGGTAGCCTTCCAGAATTGTTTGACCTGATTGACAATGCTGAACGCCGAAAAAGCGATTCCTTGGCCTTTAAACAGGCTCAATATGAATTTTCAATTGCCGAAACGGAAATTCAATCCACCGTTGGCGAAGACGTTGACCAAGAAAARGTCGCCTTGGAAGCCGGGGAAAAAGCCACGGCTATGTTTGCCATTGTTGTCGGTATGATCGCCACTTGTGCCATCATTATCGTCATGATGATGTAAGGGGATAAATCATGAGCAAATCAAACCCAAAACCTCAACGAAGCGCTTCCCAAAACAAGGCCTCGATGCTGACGTGGATCATTTTGGTTGGTACTTTGCTGGTGATTTTGGCCGGACCGACCGTGGTTATTCTCTTTTTTGGACTGTTGCCAACCTTGGTTGCCCGTTTGATTGATCGTAGCGCTGGCAGAAGTGCGACCTTTACCGTGGGCTCACTCAACTTTATTGGTGTATTTCCGTACATCGTCAAATTATGGGTTGGGGACAATTCGTTTAGTGGGGCTTTGGGCATCACCACAGATTTGGTGGCGATGATGGTGATGTATTCCGCATCGGCCTTTGGCTGGTTGATTTATATGGCCTTACCCAGCCTGATCAGTTCATTTGTGATGATCATGCAACAGCGTAAAGTCGCACAACTGCGCGGGGAACAAAAACTGTTGATCGAAGAATGGGGCTCTGATGTGGCGGCCATTGTTGAACAACAACGCGCGACCCAGCAAGAAAGCCACATGGAAAACTCATTTGCGGAATAAAGGTGTCAAAAGATATCAGTGAGATATCTTTTGACTAATCACCGTGTTTTTCACAGATTTTTGGATTTTTTCAAACGCACAGACTTCAATCTGACGAACCCGTTCTCGTGATATACCAAAAGATTTGGACAGGTTTTCCAAAGTTGTTGGCACGTCTTTCAAACGCCGTTCGGACAAAATTAGGCGTTCTCTGTCGGACAGGCCTTTCATGGCGCCCGCCAACAATTCACGGCGTTGCACAAGCTCTTGCATATCGGACAAGGTGTCTTCTTGGCTTTGATGGCCATCTTCTAACCAGTCTTGCCATTCGCCTTCGCCATCCATGCGCATGGGCGCGTTGAGCGACGAGTCACCGCCACTTAACCGACGGTTCATGTTGACCACTTCATATTCAGGCACGCCCAAATTTTTAGCAATCGAATCAACGTGTTTCGGAGTCAAATCGCCGTCTTCATAAGCTTTCATTTGACCTTTTAGGCGCCGCAAATTGAAAAACAATTTCTTTTGCGCAGCCGTGGTGCCCATTTTCACCATGGACCAAGAATGTAAAATATATTCTTGGATTGCGGCTCTGATCCACCACATGGCATAGGTCGAAACCCGAAAGCCTTTGTCAGGATCAAAACGATTGACCGCTTGGATCATGCCGATGTTTCCTTCGGCAATCAGGTCGGCCAATGGCAAACCATACCCACGATTACCCATGGCAATTTTAGCCACCAAACGCAGATGGCTGGTGATCAACTTGTCGGCGGCTTTTTGGTCTTCGAATTTAACCCAGCGCTGGGAAAGGTTTTGCTCTTCTTCCAGCGACAACATGGGAAACTTGCGGATATCTTGAAGATAGCGTGACAAGTTTTGTTCTGGGGAGATCCCTAAAGCGGAAATAACATTCGTATTTGCAACATTTTTTTTAGGTGGGGACTTTGTTTTTTTAGCAAGAGTCTTTTTTACAGGAGTCTTTTTTACAGGAATCTTTTTAGAAATATTTGTAGAACTATCTGAACGAACTTTTAGGGCCTGTGCCATGGTAAAAACCTCCCGAAATAATCAAATCAAAGATTAAATACGGCCTCTTTTTGACAGACCGCTCTTAATACCTAACTATTTTACTCGGGATTAGTTGCTTGTCAATATCTTTCTAACTTCTGTGACATAGCATTGATAAAATTGTCTTTTTTGTTTTGTAATACAATTTTTTGTTGCGTTTTGGGGTGAATAAATCCTAGCTCATAGGCATAAAGGGCCTGATGATCCAAGTTATCCACAGCCTCTCTGGCTTCGCCTTGCAATTTTGAACGTTTGCTGCGTCCGGATCCGCCATAAACCGGGTCGCCGATCAAAGAATGTCCGATTGACGCCATATGCACGCGAATTTGGTGGGTACGCCCGGTGGCAAGGCGACATTCGACCAAGGCAGCAACATCACCAAAGGTCTTTAAAACCTTATAGCGGGTCAACGCATATTTACCGCCGCGTTCGACAATCGCCATCTTTTTACGGTTGTTGGGACTGCGTCCAATGTTGCCTTCGATTTCGCCTTTGGGCGGCATGGGCACACCCCACACCAACGCCAAATAAGCGCGGTCCATGGAATGATCGGCAAATTGTTTGCTGAGCCCCACATGAGCCGCATCATTTTTAGCCGCAATTATCAAGCCCCCGGTGCCTTTGTCCAAACGGTGTACGATACCGGGACGTGCCACGCCCCCAATACCAGACAGACTGTCGCCGCAATGGGCCAACAGTGCGTTCACCAAGGTTCCGTCCGCATTGCCCGCCGCCGGATGCACCACCAATCCCGGAGGTTTGTCGATGACAATCACATCATCGTCTTCATAGACAACGGTCAGTGGAATATTTTGGGGTTTGGGTTCAGCGGCCACCACGGGGGGGATGGTGACGGTATAAACATCACCCTCTTTGACCTTTTTTGAGGCATCCGTTGCGGGCCCATCCGCCAACGCCACATGCCCCGCATCCATCAAAGCCTTTAGGCGCGACCGCGAATAACCCTCGACTTCGCCTGCTAAAAACTTGTCTAATCGCAAGCCAGCCTTGTTTTTGGGTACCGGGACAGTGTATGTCGTCTGTGTATTATCGTTTTTCATATCTAAAAGATCGGACCTGAACCATGACTGCATTAAAGGGGATCATTATTGTAATGACTCTGGCCATCGCGACCTTGATGACCTTGATTGTTTATGGACTATACCAGAAGTCTCAGAATCCTGACTTTAAGTTTTTTGATTTCAGCATTTCCGATGCCGGACCCAGCGCAGTAATGCCTGTGGCTCCGGTTTCCGGCACTTCGACCCCGGTCACGGCCTTTGGCAATATTAAACTGGATCTGCCCGCTGGGGCCAGCATTGTATCGGCCACACCGTCCGGCACACAATTGATTGTCATCACGTCCAGCGACGGCACCAAGGGTGATCAGGTTTGGGTTTTGGATATTGCCACAGGTAAGGTTCTCAGCCGCATCAACACCGGACAGTAACATGGCGCTCACGTCATTCATTGCGATCAGCACGGACCAGCTCGCTGCCATTCAAGGTCAGGCCGAACAGGCTTACCCGGTTGAAAGTTGTGGATTGTTGGTGGGACACGAACAATCCCCCGGCTTTTTCATCGTCACCCGCATCGCCCCCAGCACCAATATGTCAAAACACAACACGGCGGACAGTTTCGAAGTCGACGCCCAMKTGMRYYWKKATRWRATKCNWYCWGTWKAMMMYACCGGNNYRWCKANAWSAYTKRCYWTTACCATTCTCATCCCGACCATCCGGCAAAACCATCCCAAACCGATATGGACATGGCGTTTGAGGGCCAATTCATCTGGCTGATCACCGCCGTTAACAAAGCCCAAGCGGTTGAAACCAAAGCGTGGCGGTTGGATCAATCCACCCGTACGTCAGAATCTTTAACTCTGTTGGTGGCTGAGCCTGGTGATGTCTAAGTTTACCGATTGCATCACCCCGGCCGGGTTTAAGGCTTTGCAAGACGAACTGCATGAGCTGTGGGATGTTGAACGCCCGGTGGTTGTCAGAACCGTGCATTGGGCTGCGGGCAATGGCGATCGATCTGAAAATGGCGATTATATTTATGGCAAAAAACGTCTGCGCCAAATTGATGGGCGCGTGCGGTATTTGCGCAAACGTTTAGAAAATCTCACCGTCGTTGAGGCCAGCCAGCAAACGGATCAAAGCAAAGTCTATTTTGGCGCGACGGTATGTTACGAACGCGAAAACGGCAATGAACAAACCATCACCATCGTCGGCAAAGATGAAACCGAACCCAACAGAGGACACATCAGCCTAGACTCACCCGTGGGCCGCGCGTTGATGAAAAAATCTGTTGGCGATTTGGTGATGGTGCACACGCCAGCAAAAGAAGAAGAGCTGGAAGTGTTGAGCATTTCGTATCCGGATTAAGGAAGCACGATTTCGACCCGGCGGTTTTTTGGCTCATATTCTTTGCCCGAAACGTCAACGTCAGGCTCGGCCTCGCCCTTGGCTTTAATGGAAATATCAGACGCTTGAAATCCTGCGGCGACAAAGGCCGCTTGCACCGCTTCGGCGCGGCGCATGGACAAGGCTAAGTTATATTTTTCAGCACCAGAATGATCCGTATGGCCCGTTAAATGAAGACGGGTCAATTTCATCGTTTTTGCATTTTCGGCAACTTGCTGAATGATCGTCAATCCCTCTGGCGTTAGGGCGGCTTTGTTCAACAGAAAAAACACAACATAGGCATCCGGCAAAGTCCGCACGGGTGTAATGGGTTGTGGAACCGCTTGCGTCGGCGTTTCTTTGACGTCCGGTTCCGCCGCCGCCATTTGAACAGGCTCAGCAACCACCGCAGCGTTCATATCGGCCTGTATGGCTCCCCTATCTTCACCGTTGCTGATCACGGGTGAAGCCGAAGAGCCACCAAATGAATAGCGCAGCCCCAACAATCCGCTGTGTGTTGAAAAGTCCATAGACGTGGCCACGCCGCCGCGCGTAACTAAACCCGCATCTGCGGTTTTGAAATAACGATAATCGCCAAACACATCGACCTGATCGGTCAACGCATAACGGACGCCGGCAATCGCTTGGAAAGCGCCGACGGTATCGGAATCATTTATCGAAGACCCACCAAAAGGACTGGCCCCATCCATTTTGATCTGCGCCAAACCAAGACCGATGCCAACATACGGCGTGATGGGAAGATCAACATCCACATCATAAATCACATTGATCATCAAACTGGTGGCAAGGGCTTCGCCACTTGCTGTGGTGCCCGCAACGGACTTTAAATCCGCCGCGCGGCGCGCCAATTCGACTTCGGCCCGGACGTTTGATCCATAATCATGGCCCACAAAAACAGCGCCCACGGGGCCGTTATCAAATTTGACCTTACCGCCACTGGCGCCGCTGGCGGTTGTGTCAACGGCCTTGGCAAAACCAACGGCAACGCCCGCGTACAGGCCTTCGCCCGCCTGCGCTGCAGAAACCGTCAAAGCGCCCATAAAAAGGCCAATCACAAACGTTTTGGTAATAGTAGACATGGCACTCTCAGCAGCATAAATGGAATTTCGAATAGGCTAAATGTGCCATTCGAACTTAAATATACCGTTAAGATTGTATGTTATTTTAAGGCCTACTGGGCCAATACATAACCTTCGCGCCGAGGATCAGCCGCCCCAACCAAACCCTGAGGCCCAACCGAAATCACATGCAGGCCGCTGTTCAGTTCACGAACCTTGACCTTATGGCCCATGGCTTCCAAGGGGGCCAACAGATCATTGTTTTCGATATCCACGGTGCCAAAGCGATCCACAAAATGAGGCATGGATACCGCAGACGCCACATCCATGTTCCAATCTAAAATCGCGATCAGTGTTTTCGCCACATAACCAATGATGCGCGAACCGCCGGGCGAACCCACCACCAGTTTCAATTTTCCATCCGGGCCGTAAACAATCGTCGGCGCCATAGAGGAACGCGGGCGTTTGCCGGGCTCTAAGCGATTGGCGACAAGCTTGCCATTTTTTTCAGGAACAAACGAAAAATCAGTGAGTTCGTTGTTCAGCAAAAAGCCCCGCACCATCAACCGCGACCCAAAACCATTTTCAATGGTGGTGGTCAACGATACCGCATTGCCATTCCCATCAACAATCGACATATGCGAGGTTGAGGGAAATTCGATGGCATTGTCTTGAAGCCGAGCTTCGCGGTTCGGCCAAGGCGGATTGCCCGCTTCAACCGCAGTTGCGGCCTTGTTTGGGTTAATCAAGGCCGCACGCTGTTTTAAGTATTCAAGGTCCAACAAGCCCTTGGTCGGCATCTTCACAAAATCACTGTCAGCCATATACAGGCCCCGGTCGGCAAACGCCAAACGGCTGGCCTCGGTGATCAGGTGCACCGATTTTAGCGATTTTTCGGAAAGATCAAAATGGTTCAACATGCCCAAAATCTGGCCAACGGTTAAAGCTCCCGATGACGGTGGACCCATGCCGCAAACTTTATTTTCGCGGTACATCATGCACACTGCGGGACGTTCAATGACTTTATAAGCGGCCAAGTCGCGCTTGCTCAGCACACCCGGATTGCCATTGGTTTCTCCGTCTTGGACGACTTCAACAATGTCTCTGGCAATTTCTTGTTCATAAAAAACTTTTGGACCGCGCTCAATAATGTGGATCAAGGTCTGGGCGTAGTCATGATTTCTGAGAATATGGCCCGCTTTTAAAGGTTCTCCGTCGTCATCCAGAAAATAAGCTTTTGTGGCAGGTTGCGAAGCCARGCGYTCTTTGTCTTTTTCAATCAASGCCGCCAAGCGTTTRGAMAYCGGAAARCCGTGTTCGGCMAGGCGSAYCGTCGGRGCNARTNAASCGCGCCCAGCTTAATTTTCCATARCGYTGRTGGGCMTCCCACATMARTTTTAACGTGCCCGGCGTGCCAACGGACCGGCCACCAACAACAGCGTCATAAAATTTCAGCGGCGTACCGTCGGCATTTAAGAACAAATCGGGCGTCGCCAATTCAGGCGCCGTTTCGCGCCCGTCAAATGTTGTAACCGCATTTTTTCGGGCATCGTGATACACCAAAAAGGCTCCGCCACCCAAACCACTGCTTTGCGGTTCAACCAACCCCAACATCATTTGCGCGGCAACCATCGCGTCCACGGCGCTGCCACCTTGCAACAAAACTTCGTATCCGGCCTGTGAAGCCAAAGGATTTGCCACCGCCACCATGAATTTTTGGCCCGTGACATTTTTAGATTTTATCAGCCCGGTCGCCATCTCTGGCGTGCGGTCTTGAGCCTGCACAGGGCCTGAAAGCAGCACCAAAGCCGTGAAAGCCAGCCCAGCTAATTGGTGTAAACCCTTGCGCATCTTCGTCTCCCGCTATAAAAACTAATCCAGTTTAGTCTAATTTGACCGAAAGACCATGATCATGAACGCACGTCCGTCTCGTCTTAAAGCTCTCAGCCGCCTTGGTCTTGTTGCCGGGGCTTTATATATCACACCCACGCTTTTGCAATTGGATAATGCACAGGCTTCCGGTGCGATTTCATTGGCGACCGATGCTTTGACCGTTCAGGAATGCAGTGATTGCCATCCAGCCTATTCTCCACGGTATTTGCGGGCTTATGCTTGGCAGAAAATCATGGGTAATTTAAGCAATCATTTTGGCGAAGATATCAGCCTGAACGAGCCCACCCGGTTACAAATCGAAGAATACCTAGTGTACAACGGCAGTCGCCCCCGCAAAATTGGTCAGCGCATTTCCACCAAAAAATGGTTTGTGCGCGAACACAGTGCCCGCAAAATTAGCTCCAAAGCGATGAAAAAAGCGGTCAGCTTGTCGAACTGTACCGCGTGTCATAACGTCAAAAACAGCTCTAAAGTGATTGATCGCCGCCCCAACTCATAAGTTTATTTGTGTAATCATTTTGAAGTAAACTCCATATGAGTTACTATATACCATGTGTAGGGGGGAAAGCCTGAAAAGGTTCCTACAATATGACGCACATGGATTCCGATTTTGATCTGAACGAAGACACATACAATTGGTGTGTCCGGTCTTTTCATACCCTGCGCAAAACATTGGGCGTAAACGTCAAAGTTCATCACGACGAAGGCCTTACCCAACAGGGCGACATCTTCCTGTTCAATCATTTTGCCCGTTTTGAAACCATTATTCCGCCTTATATCATTCATCAAGCCACCGGAGCCTATTGCCGATCCGTTGCCGATCATGAATTGTTCGCAGGCAACCACCGGGTCAGTTCTTTTTTGCGTAAGGTGGGGGCCGTACCCAATACCATGCCGGGATTGTTGCCGTTTTTAGCGGGTGAGATTTTAAAGGGCCGCAAGGTCGTTATCTTTCCCGAAGGCGGCATGGTCAAAGACCGCCAAGTGTTAGACGACCAAGGCGAATACAACATCTATTCCCGCACCGCCGAAGAACGCCGCAAACACCACAAAGGCGCCAGCGTACTGGCCCTGACTTTGGACATTTTCAAACGCCGCATTCTCAGCCTGCACCAGCGAGACGATCTGGCCCGTTTGGACCGCTGGGCCCGTACGTTAAAAATGCCCTCCGTAGCCGCCCTGATCAAAGCCGCGTCAAAGCCCACCGCTGTCGTGCCCGGAACCATTACCTTTTACCCGTTGCACATCGACGAAAATGCGTTCAGCCGTACGGCGGAATCTTGGACCAAGGGCCTCAGCCGTCAATTCATGGAAGAACTGGTGATCGAAGGCAATATATTGCTGAAAGACACCGACATGGACATTCGTTTGGGCGAAGCGTTGTACACCCATAAAAAATGGCCGTGGTGGGAACGCATGTTGCTGGAACGGTATTTCAAAAAAGTCCGGTCTTTGGACGACCTGTTTAACCTGCGCGGCGAACGCGGCGAAGACTGGACCGAACGCATGCTGATCAAATGTATTTCAAAAGAAACCAAACGCATTCGCGATCTGTCTATGAAAGCACTGTACACAGGCATCACGGTCAATCTCAGCCACCTGGCCTCGTCTTTAATTTTGTGCATGGTCAAAGCTGGAAAGTCATCAATTGACTTAAAGACCTTTCATTACACTTTATATCTGGCCCTGAAAAAGCTTCAAAAGCAAAAAGAAGTGGCCCTGCACAGAAGCCTGTATTGGCCGGATCGGTATCGTGGATTAATCGAAGGTCACTGCACCGAATTGGACAGGTTCCTAACCACCATAAAATCGGCGGGCCTGATTGAACTGACGGATCAGGGTTATCATTTTCTGCCACCGCTTTATGAAGAGTTTCATTTTGACGAAGTGCGGATCAGCAATCCCATTTTAATTTATGCCAACGAAGTGGCCCCGATCCCCGCCGTAAAATCCATCATGAATGAAGCCTTAGAAGAAGCCCATACCCTTTCAGAATTAGATCTTGCCGAGCTTTTATTTGATGATGAAATCCGCGCCCATGACTGGAACCGCCAGCATTTCCACAAAGTCAAACATGCCGATGTGAACGACCAAGAAACCGCAACGCAAAGCGGCGCGCCTTATTTATTATTGCCCAAACAAAAAAGCTCGGTTGGCGTATTGTTGGTGCACGGGCTTTTGGCCTCTCCATCGGAATGGACCCATTATGCCCACAAACTAAAAGATGATGGTTATGCGGTTTTGGGTGTGCGCTTGGCCGGGCACGGCACATCGCCTTGGGATTTGCATGAACGCACATGGCCCGAATGGTTAAAATCCATTGAACGGTGTTACCGTATTTTGGCCGCCCATTGTGATCAGGTGGTGGTCATGGGCTTTTCATCAGGGGGCGTCTTGGCGTTAATCCACGCTTCTGAATGGCCCGACAATCTGGCTGGAATTGCCAGCATAAACGCGCCTATAAAATTTCAAGACGCCAAAATTGCCTTTGTGCCGTTGTTGCAAGGCTTAAACAAAATGGCCAGTTGGTTGCCGTTGGTCGATGACGTTGTTCCGTTTCGCGATAACGACAGTGAACATCCCGACATCAATTATCGCGCCATGCCCATTCAGGCCTTAAACGAATTGCGCATCATGATTGATGAAATGCAGCGGCGTTTGCCCGAAGTCCAAGTCCCGGTGTTGTTGATCCAAGCCGACAAAGACCCGGTGGTGCATCCGGACAGTGTGCAATCCATATACGGAAAACTCGCCACCGATTGTCAGTTGAAATGGATCGCCAGCGACCAACACGGCATCGTCACAGACCAAGGCTCTAACAGCTGGGACGTGTTGGATAAATTCATCACCCACGTCACAGAAAAAGAGGAGGCGAAATCAGCATGAATACGCATCCTACCGCCAACATTCCAACAGGCCCCGCCACGCGCATTCTCAGCCAAGGGGCCGAGGCTCATCCGGATTTAGACTGTTTGGATTTTCTAGGCCAGAAAATGACCTATGGCGAAGTCTGGGCACAAGTCCGCGAAGCCGCCCGTGGGCTTCAGGATTTAGGCCTTCAAAAGGATGACCGGATTGGTTTGTGTTTGCCCAACAGCCCTTATTATGTGATTGCCCATTACGCCACGCTTTTGATTGGCGCCACCGTTGTTAATTTTAATCCGCTGTATACAGAACGTGAAATTCGCGAACAAATCGAAGACAGCTCCATTGTTTTGATGTTCACGTTGGATTTAAAAAGCGTCTATAAAAAAGTCGCTCCGGCCCTTCACACGACAACCTTAAGAACAATTGTGGTATGTGCGTTAAGCGAAGCCCTGCCCCCGATAAAAAGTTTATTGTTTCAAATTTTCAAACGGGCCGAGGTCGCAAACGTGCCAAAGGATTTAGGCCACATTCCGTTCCGTTTATTGATCGCCGACAAAGACGCGCCCAAACCCGTCACCATTACGCCTGAAAAAGACATCGCGGTTATTCAATATACGGGCGGCACGACCGGCACCCCCAAAGGCGCCATGTTGACCCACGCCAACATTCGCGCCAATGCAGAACAAGTGCGTCTATGGCTGGGCCGGACCAAGGCAGGGGAAGACAAATTCCTTTGTGTGATTCCTTTTTTCCATGTATTTGCCATGACGGCTGGCATGAATTTGGGCCTCGCCACCGGATCGGAACTGATTTTATTGCCGCGTTTTGATTTGGGCGAAGTGTTGGAGACCATCACACACAAAAAGCCCACGATTTTTCCCGCCGTACCGACCATTTACGGAGCCATCAACACGGCAAAAGATTTTGATCATTTTGACTTAACATCGATCCGCTATTGCATCAGCGGCGGTGCCCCCTTGCCCGGCAAAGTGAAAATTGAATTTGAACGTTTAAGCCATTGCATTTTGGTCGAAGGTTACGGTTTATCCGAAGCCTCGCCCGTGGTCACCTGCAACCCACCGCACAGCGAAAACAAAATCGGGTCCATCGGCCTTGCGTTGCCGTGGACGGATATTGAATGTCGAAATCTGGAAAACTTTGAACAGGTCGCCGCTCAAGGTGAGGTGGGGGAATTGGTGGTCCGGGGGCCTCAAGTCATGTCCGGATACTTGAACCAAAAAGCCGAAACAGACAAGGTCTTACAAGACGGATGGCTGAGCACCGGGGACGTTGGTTATCAAGATGAAGACGGCTATTTTTTCCTCACCGACCGCATCAAAGACATCATCATTTGCTCGGGCTTTAAAGTCTATCCGCAAGTCATCGAAAATGCGCTGTACCGTCACGAAGACGTTTTGGAAGTCATCGTCATTGGCGTGCCTGATGATTACCGAGGCGAAGCGCCCATGGCTTATGTCACGGTCAGATCCGGATCGTTTGCAACCAATCAAACCCTGCTCGATTTTGCAAATGAAGATCTAAACCGGATCGAACGCCCGGTGGCCGTTGAAATTCGCGACAGCCTGCCCAAAACATTAGTCGGAAAATTATCCAAAAAAGATCTCATAAAGGAGTTAGCATCATGAAGTCCATTGTCATTGCCGGATATGTGCGGTCTCCGTTCACCTTTGCCACCAAAGGCGGCTTGGCGCACACCCGCCCCGATGAGATTGCCGCGCAAGTGGTCAAAGGATTGATTGACCACACCAGCGTTAACCCCAAAGACATCGAAGACCTGATCATGGGCTGTGCYWWTCMSGMMGGYGARSASRRTYKWAACRTTGCTCGCCTTGTCGGGTTTCTGGCGGGCCTTCCCCAATCCATGGGTGGTGTCACGGTCAATCGTTTTTGCGGATCATCCATGCAGGCCATTCACATGGCTGCAGGGGCGATGCAGATGGGGGCCGGGGAAGCTTACATTTGTGCAGGTGTTGAAAGCATGAGCCGCGTACCGCTGACCGGGTTTAATCCGTTGCCGCATCCGGATCTCGCCAAACGCATGGCGGGGGCGTATATGGGCATGGGCGAAACGGCGGAAAACGTCGCAGTCAAATATAAGCTCACCCGCGAAGAACAAGACCTGTTTGCTTTTTCCAGTCACATGAAAGCCGCCAAGGCGCAAAAGGCCAGACGCTTAAACGATGAAATCATTCCCATCAAAACATCCACGGGACTGGTGGCCCAAGACGGCTGCATTCGTCCCGATACGACCATGGAAGCCTTGGCCGGATTAAAGCCCGCATTCATGAAAACCGGGACCGTTACCGCCGCCACATCGTCGCCCTTAACCGACGGAGCCAGCGCCGTTTTGGTGACCACCGAAGACTATGCTGTCGCCCATAAACTAACGCCTCTGGCGCGCATTAAATCCATTGCGGTGTCGGGGTGTGATCCTAAAATCATGGGCATCGGCCCGGTCAGCGCCACCCAAAAAGCCCTGAAACGCGCCGGACTTAAGGTTGCTGATCTGGACATTATTGAACTCAACGAAGCCTTTTCCAGTCAATCGCTCGCCAGCATTCGTGTTTTGGAATTGGACATCCAAAAAATTAATCTAGACGGCGGCGCAATTGCTTTGGGTCATCCGTTGGGTGCCACCGGAGCCCGCATCACCGGAAAGGCCGCACAAATTTTGCACCGCACCGGGGGCAAGTGGGCGTTGGCCACCCAATGCATCGGCGGCGGGCAAGGCATCGCCACAATTTTGGAGGGGATCAAATGAAAACCATCAAAAAAATAGCCGTCATCGGCGCAGGGGTTATGGGGGCCTGCATCGCGGCCCAAGCCGCCAACGCGGGCGCGGATGTGGTGTTATTAGACGTGGTGGACGGTGCCGCCGCCGGGGCCATTCAAAAAATGCTGAAAACAAAACCCGCCCCGTTCATGCACAAGGATTTTGCCAAACGCATCACACCGGGCAGCAGCGTCAAAGATTTAAAACTGTTGAAAGAATGTGATTGGGTGATCGAAGCGATCATTGAAAACCCAAAAATAAAACAACAGTTATACCAAGATGTTGCCAAGCATTTAAAGGCCACCGCCGTGCTGTCGTCAAACACATCCACCCTGCCCGTCGAAGTTCTGACCGAAGGCATGGACGACAAACTAAAGGCGCATTTTCTGATCACGCACTTTTTTAATCCGCCCCGGTACATGCGGCTGTTGGAAATTGTCTTTGGCCCGGACACCAAAAAGACAGCTGTGCGGGCGGTGATTAATTTTGCCGATCACCATATGGGTAAAAGCCTGATTAGGTGTCACGACACACCCGGCTTTATCGCCAACCGCATCGGAACATTTTGGCTGCACGCCGCCATCACCGAAGCGTTCAAAATGGACATCGGTGTGGAACATGCCGACGCCGTGCTCAGCCGTCCGTTGGGCATTCCCAAGACCGGCGTGTTTGGCCTGATCGATTTGGTGGGGCTGGATTTAATGCCGCACATCTTGGACAGTTTCAAAACCACGCTTTGCGAAAAAGATGCCTTTCATAAACTTGGCCCCGCCCCGGATTTATTGGCGAAAATGATTGAAGATGGCTATACTGGACGCAAAGGCAAAGGTGGTTTTTACCGCTTGGATGCCCACCGCAACAAAGAAGTCATTGATTTAAAAACCGGAGATTACAGCCCGGCCCGGCGCCCTAAATTAAAACGAAAAAAGAATTTACGGGACCTGTTCGAAGACCCGGCTTTGGGCAGCCGCTATGCGTGGTCCGTGATGTCAAAGACCTTGGCTTATGCGGCCGAACTTGCCCCCCTCATCGCCGACGACATTGAATCCGTCGATCGCGCCATGCGATTAGGCTACAACTGGAAATGGGGACCGTTCGAGTTGATCGATAAAATGGGCACGGCTTGGTTTCGTCATAAGTTTATGGAAGACGGCGGCACGTCTCCGCATCTTTTACAAGTTGCCCCCAACAAACCGTTTTACCAAACGGGCTTAGGGGCATTGCACCAGTTGTCTTTTGACGGTGAATACGTCCCCGTCAAACGTCCAGACGGTGTGGTGTTGTTGCAAGACATCAAACGCAAAGGCCCGCCGTTGTTTAAAAATGGTTCAGCTAAGGTCTGGGACTTGGGCGATGACGTGGCGTGTTTTGAATTTTGTTCCAAAATGAATTCCTTAAACCCGTTCATTTTGGCGCTGATGAACCGCGCCATAAAAGAACTTCCCGAACGAGGTTTTAAAGGTCTGGTGATTCACAACGAAGGCCCAAACTTTTCGGTCGGTGCTAACCTGTTGATGTTTTTGGTCACCGCGCATTTAAGGCTGTGGCCCGTCATCAATCGCATTTTAAAACACGGACAAAGAACCTTTGGCAATTTAAAATCGGCGCCGTTTCCCGTCGTCGGCGCGCCATCTGGTTTGGCCTTGGGCGGCGGCTGCGAAGTATTGTTACACTGTGACCGCATCACCGCACACGCCGAAACCTATACCGGATTGGTCGAAGCCGGGGTCGGCATTGTGCCCGGCTGGGGCGGTTGCAAAGAATTGCTGCGGCGGTGGACCTTAAACACATCCCTGCCCAACGGCCCCATGCCGCCCATCACAAAAGCCTTCGAAGCCATTGCCATGGCGCAAGTTTCAACGTCGGCGTTTGAGGCCAAGGACTTGGCTTATTTAGGCCCCGATGATGTCATCGTCATGAACAAAGATCGGGTGCTGGGGCAAGCCAAAGCGGCGGTGTTGGACATGGCAAAAGACTACAGTCCCCCCACCCCCATCGACCTTTACCTGCCTGGACCAACGGGCGAGGCGGCGTTAAATCTGGCCATTCGGAATTTTTCAAACCAAGGGGTCGCCACCCCCCACGATGTCACCATCGCCAAACAACTGGCGCGGGTTTTATCCGGCGGTGATACCGATGTTTTAGATCCGGTCAGTGAAAAATATATTTTAAAACTAGAACGCCAAGCCATCATCAAGCTTGCCAAAACGCCGCAAACCCGTGCGCGTGTTGGGCATATGTTGAAAACGGGAAAACCCTTACGCAATTAGGAGACATGTCATGATCACCATCATACTGATTATCGCCTTTGGACTGATCGCCCTTTTTGCCCTTTTTGTCATTGTGCCGTTGCGCCGCGCCATCGTATCGCCGGCCATCATGAAAATTGTCGGCGGTATTTTGCCGACCATGGGCGAAACCGAACGCATCGCTTTGGAAGCCGGGACGGTCGGCTGGGAAGGTCAGATATTCGGCGGGAATCCCGACTGGGCTCAGCTTTTGGATTTTAAAATTCAAGAGCTCTCGCAAGAAGAACAGGCGTTCTTGGACGGCCCCGTTGAAAAACTGTGCACCCTGTTGGACGACTGGCAACTGGCCCAAGACAGAGACCTGCCGCCTAAGGTTTGGACGTTCCTGAAACACGAACGTTTTTTCGGCATGATCATTCCTAAAAAATATGGGGGCCGGGGCTTTTCAGCTCATGCTCATTCGGCTGTTGTGGCGAAAATTGCCAGCTGTTCGGTTGGCACCGCCGTCACCGTAATGGTGCCCAATTCTTTAGGCCCCGGTGAATTGCTGATGGAATACGGCACCGACGCGCAAAAAGATCAGTACTTGCCAAACCTGGCCATCGGCAAAGACATCCCTTGTTTTGCCCTGACCGAACCAAACGCCGGAAGCGACGCCGCCAACGGCCAAAGCAAAGGCATCGTTTGCAAAGGCAAATGGAAAGGCAAAAATATCATCGGCATGCGTCTGACCTTCAATAAACGCTATATCACGTTGGCCCCGGTGGCGACGGTTTTGGGCCTTGCCTTTAAACTGTTTGATCCGGACGGATTGTTGGGCGACAAAAAAGACATCGGCATCACTTGTGCCTTGTTGCCGCGTAAAACCAAAGGCGTGGTTGTCGGCAATCATCACGACCCCATGGGCGTTCCGTTCCCCAATGGTCCAATTTCAGGCGAAGACGTTTTTGTTCCATTGGATTATATCATTGGCGGTGTCGATGAAGCCGGAAACGGTTGGCGCATGTTGATGGAAAATCTGGCCGTGGGGCGGTGCATATCTTTGCCGTCGCTGTCTGTTGGCGCGGCGCAACTTGCCACCCGCGCGACCTCGGCGTACGGCATTGTGCGCGAACAATTTGGCTTACCCATTGGTCGGTTCGAAGGTGTGCGCGAACGCATCGCTCGCATTGCCGGGCATACCTATTTCATGAATGCAGCGCGGCGGTTATCGTTTGGGTCCGTCGATGCCGGACAACGCCCGTCCGTATTGTCGGCAATATCCAAAGCTTACCTGACCGAAGGCATGCGGTTGTGCCTGAACGATGCCATGGACATTCATGCCGGGTCCGCCATTTCACGCGGTCCCAACAACATTTTTTCCAGATCCTACATCTCCATCCCCATCGGCATCACGGTCGAAGGCGCCAACATCCTGACCCGGTCACTGATCATTTTTGGTCAAGGCGCCATTCGTTGCCATCCGTATGCGGCCAAAGAAATGCATGCGGTGGCAGACAACGATCTTGAGGCTTTTGACGCAGCCTTTTTTGGGCACATCGGGCATATTATCAAAACCACCTTGCGCACGATTTTCCACGGGTTCACCTGTGGATTTTTTGCCCGCTCGCCCGTGAAAGGCTTTGAAGCCAAATATTATAAAGACATCACCCGGTTCTCAGCCATTTTTGCGCTGGCGGCGGATGTGGCTTTGGGGACTTTGGGCGGAGCCTTAAAACGCAAAGAACACCTGAGCGGTCGTTTTGCAGATGCTTTTTCGTGGATGTTTTTAGCCACTTCGGCCTTAAAAGATTTCCACGACCAAGGCCGCCCCGATCACCACCGGGCGTATCTGGAATGGACTTGTACGTATGCTTTGTATCAGGTTGAACAGGCTCTGATTGGTGTGTTTGATAACTTGCCCCATCGTTTTATCGCGTGGCCCATCAAACAAATTGCGTTTCCCTTTGGCCCATCTCGTAAACCTTTAACCGATGCCCAAATCGAAGCCACAGCAGAGGCCGTGTTGTTTGACGACAAAGCCCGCACATCCATCACCGGGGACATCTTCATTCCCGCCAGTGATCGTCCGGGTCTGGGTTTATTAGAAGCAACCTTAGCCCAAATCAAAGTCACCGCCCCGGCGCGCCAAAAAATAACCGATGGACGAAAAAGTGGCAAATTGGACAAAGCGTCCACGTTGGACATGGCCGCGCAGGCGTTTGAGCTTGGACTGTTAACCGACGCCGAGTTCAAATCCATTGAACAGGTCGAACGGATGCGGGACCAAGTGGTCGCGGTTGCAGATTACTCACCCGAAGCCTACGCGGACCTTAAATAAAAAAAAGGCGGGCCCGAGATTATCTCTCTGGCCCGCCTTTTACATTTGAAGGCTGATTATTTTTTAATTATCGGCACAGCGGAAGTGGACGGCAAATCTATTTCCAAAATCGTCATCATTAAAGAATAAGACGTTTCGCCTTCGTCTTCGTCTTTATACAAAACACCGACAAATTCGTCGGCAATGTAAACTTCAACTSTTGCATCAGGCCGGGTTGGTGGTTTGATAACAATGCGGTTGTTTGACAAACTTTTGCGCAGGTATTCCTGAACGCGAGCAATTTCAGCGGTTTCCATCTCGATCTCATCTTCCAAAAACGAATTAATTCTTAACTGTGATCACCATATATATTGACCGGGCCTTTTACAAGAGTCCTAGAGCGTTGCGGTACATATTACCCCGGCCGTCCATCAATCCGTGGACGGCTTAAGATTGGGGCGTAAATTACAAAAAACAGCGCAAAGGCTAAAATCCACAAACCACCTGATATCATAATCAATTGCATCATCGCGTCCGGCCACCAAATGACCGAGACCCGCACGATGGTCGCCAAACTTAACGCCACATAAGCCACGACAATCAAGGCATGGGCTTTCATAGCCCGCCCGGTATGGCCCAAGGATGCCCGCGTCATAATCGCCATGGTCATGGTGCCAATGGCGCCAATGGTCAAAACGTGAAGCGCTGCGGCCTCATCAACCATGTCAAAATCAGCCAAGCCCTTAAACACCAAACCAATCACCAGCCACAAATAACCCAAATGCAAAACCCATAAAAGCGGATTGGCCAGCGTGCGCCAACCTTGCCAGCCCAAAAGTCGCCAAAAATGCAAGACAGCAGCGATGATCGCCACGGCGCCGCTGACTAAACTGGTCGCCCACACCTGATCCACAATCAAAACCGCCCACGTCACCGCCATAACCGCGCGGTTCAGGGTGGGGTCTTGTTTGACCTTAACATCTGGATTGGCGTGGCCTAAAAAACTGGAGGTGAAGCTGGGGGTCACCCGTCCGCCCATCACGACGATCAACACCAATATGGCGTCTAATCCTAAACGAATGCCGTGTTCGCCCAAATCCGCGCCAAACAGGTCATAGCCCAAAACGCTAAGATGGGTCATGGCGTTGCCGATAATCAAAGACAGCAAAATCGGTACAAAAACAAACTGACGACGATATTGAGGATCGATCAGCGGGCGAATAACCAACCCGGTGAGGGTCAGCAAAAACAGCATGTCGACAAGGGCCACCATTTCATACGGCAAGCTGCCCTGTGCCCAGATCACAACACGGCCCAACACCCAAAACAGGCTGAGCACCATTAATTTAGGGCCTTTTTCAGCCTTGGCACTGGTCCAATTGGGAATCACGGTCAAAAAGAACCCGGCAATCGCGGCCGTTGTATAACCAAACAGCATTTCATGGGCGTGCCACGCGTTATCTGAACTGGTCAGATTTAAATCCATATGGCCCGCATACAGCCCGACCCAAAACAAGATGCTCACCACACCAAACAAGCCCGCAAAAAAGAAAAACGGACGAAACCCAAAATTAAACAAGGCAAATCGGCCAGTGGGGACAGGTGGGCGATCAAAAGGGTCTTCGATTTTAAGGGTCGGGGGCATTTGCAGAGTATCCTAATTAAGGGGTATTGTGACTGTTATCACTGCAAGATAGGCATGACTTAATCTATATACAAATTATACCTTATAATTTTGGAAAAATGATATGTTCAAAGTCCTGAAAATCGCCGCCTGTATTTCTGTAATGTCCTTCAGTTTGGCGGCTTGTATGCAAACCGTCGATGCCCCGCCCGAAACAGGCATCAACACGGACGAGGAAAATCAGGCCTTTTCCATGTCTATTGGGCATTTTGAACAGTTATTAACGGAAAAACCTGCTGAAATCGAAGCGGTTTTGGGCCTGGCCCGCAATCTGCGGTGGTCCGGACGCAATGGTGAGGCCGCCCAAGTCCTTAAAACCTATCAAGAACAATTTCAAACCGATGGACGGTACTTGGCCGAATTGGGCAAAGTCCGTTTGATCCAAGGCCAAAGTGGCGAAGGCGTTGACCTTTTGCAACAAGCAACTCAGAAAATAGATGACGATTGGCGCCTGTATTCAGCCTTGGGCATTGGTCTGGATTCCGGTGAAAAGTATATAGAGGCTGAACAGGCTTACAATACGGCCTTGGAAATGTGCCCAGATGATCCGGCTGTTATTAACAACTTAGGCATTTCCCAAGGTTTATCCGGACGCGTGGATCAAGGCATTGTGACCCTGCGAAAAGCCCTCAGTTATGGTCGCCATTCCGACAAGATTAAACAAAACCTAGACCTTTTCACAAATTTGCGCGACATGTGCGACACCTGTGTCGAAACCTATCTGAAAACCAGCCAGTCCATGATTATGGCGGCGGGCCTGAACGGCACCGACAAACAAGGCCCCTGCACGCCTGAACCTGAATACACGGCGACTGTTCCGGTTATGGTGGCTGAATTGGCTCCCGAGGTAGCGGAGCCCACTATCAACATCAAAGTCTATTTTGAATTTGATAGCGATATCTTAAAACCCGATACCTTGGGCGTTTTGGACGACCTTGGCAAAGCCCTGACGTATGGTGATTTGAACAATTATCGATTCCGCATCGCCGGGCATACCGACGCGGTTGGGTCAGAAATGTACAACCAATCACTTTCCGAACGCCGGGCTCAGGCCGTTGTAAAATATTTGGAAACGACCTTTGCCATTGATCCGGCGCGCATGGATGCGGTGGGATATGGCGAGAGCCAGTTGTTAAATAAGGAAAATCCCGACGGTGACGTCAATCGCCGTGTTCAAGTCACCCGCTTAAACAAGGCCGAATAGACTGAATATAAACTGAACAAGTGCTTCAGAAAGCCTTCAGCAAAGGTTCTCTATACTGTGATCATCAAGAATTTATCACGTTCAGGCCTCTTCCCCCCACTTCCCGCGGGTCTGAGCTGATAATTCAAATAACGCCGCTTTCTTCGGAAAGCGGCGTTATTTTTTGGTCTCACACCTTTTTCTTTAAATATCAGGGCAAACACCATCTATGCATTGAAAAATGTCATGAGAATATAAATATCCAATAAGACACCTTGCACTCAGATTATGGACGATCACTTTACAAATCATTGCCGGAGAAAATGATATGAAAAAAAGGTCCCTCCTTAAACAAGCACTTGCCCTTTGGTTGATTTTTTCGGGCCTTATATTTGCCCCAAGTTTTGCCTTTAGCGAAACCCGCTTTGTCATTAATTCGGAAAATTTTCCGCCTTTTTCCAACAGCGCCCGCACTGGCTTTGAAGATCTTATTGCCAAAGAATTATACGGGCGTTTAGGCATTTCCATTCGCATCAATCACCTTCCCGCCGAACGGGCCTTAAGGGTCGCCAACGAAGGCGTCGAAGATGGAATACTGTCGCGTATCGGCGGCATGACAAAAAACTACCCCAACCTTATTCAATTGGACGAACCCACGCTGGTCCGTGAATTTATTGCGTTTTCCAAAAAGAAAGACCTAAAAATTTCAGGCTGGGAAGATCTTAAGCCTTATAACGTCGGCATCATCACCGGTTGGAAAATAATGGAATGGAACATCAAGGATGTGAAATCCCTGACGAGAGTCAAAGATGCCAAAAACCTCTTTAAGCTTTTGGTGAATGACCGGGTGGACATTATTGCCTTTGCCCGTTGGCCGGGACTGCAGCAAATAAAAGACTTGGGCTTGAAAACTGTAAGGGTTATCGAAAATCCCTTGGCGACAAAAGAAATGTTTTTTTACGTGCATAAAAAACACAAAAAACTCATCCCCCAATTGAATGCGGCTTTACGGGCGATGAAACGCGATGGCACCTATCAAAAGATTTATGCGCGCACGGTCAGCCAATTACTTACGCCTTAGCCGATGGAAAACACATCAACGCAGCCTGTTTTAAAAAAATCAATCGCTCGACAACTGGTCGTCAGCATTGTGCTGTTCAGTTCATGCATTACGTTGATCACCACGGCGATCCAAATTTCTATTGATTACCGTCATGACATAAATTCCATTCAGCATAAATTTATCCAGATCGAAGAAAGCTATCTCAGCAGCATTCGGTCAAGTTTGTGGAGTTACGACCACACACAAACAAAAACGATTTTACAGGGCATCGTCAGCCTGCGCGATATTGAATTTGTTCAAGTCATGAAGGGCCGTCAAGAAATCGCATCCGTTGGCCAGCCTGTAACAAATAATGCCCTGCATTGGAACAAATCGATTTTCCATGCCTATGAAGGCCAAAATGTATATTTAGGAGAGGTCAAAGCGAGCGCGTCCCTTGATGGTGTGTATGCACGATTATGGACTAAGGTGTGGGTTATATTGTTGGGCAATGGCGTCAAAACATTTGCTGTTTCAATCTTTATATTCTTGCTGTTTCGATACCTTGTGACCCGTCACCTTCACACCTTAGCACACCACGTAAACACCAATCTTTTAGCAAAGGACGCACCAACGCTAAAGCTTGATCGAGCGGTTTCAAAATCACGAGAAGACGAATTAGACACCGTCGTGAACGCCATCAACACCATGCAAACCCAATTGAACGATCTGTTTTTGGATTTACAAGAAAAAGAGCAACGCTTTAAAGATTTTGCCGAGGCCTCGTCCGACTGGTTTTGGGAAATGAATGACAAGCTTGAATTCACCTATATTTCACCGGGATACCATGAGATCACGGGGGATGATCCAAATTTTTATATTGGCAAAAAAAGAAACTTTGTGACAACAGAGAGCACCTATGAAAAAAAGTGGGCCGAACACCAAGACCGTCTCGACCGCCATAAACCTTTTCGAGATTTTACGTATCATTTAAAAAAAACCGACGGGACTGGCTTAACTGTACGCGTAAACGGCATACCCAAGTTTAACAAAAAAGGTGTTTTCACCGGGTACAGGGGATCGGCTTCGGACATCAGCAATCTGGAACATCTGGAAGACCAAGTGCGGCGGTCTCAAAAAATGGAAGCGGTCGGCCAACTTACCGGGGGGATTGCCCATGACTTCAACAATGTGCTGGGCATTATTATGGGGAATTTAGAACTCATTCAACGCAGCGTTTCTGGGGATGAACAAATTCCAGCCTTTGCTGCGGCCGCTTATAAAGGGGCCCGTCGGGGGGCCGATCTCAACAAAAAATTATTAGGATTTTCGCGTAAAAGCACACACAAAGAACAACGTATTTCCATTAACGATTTTATTTTGGGCATCGAAGACCTCATCACCAAATCCTTAACGGTATCGATCCACACCACCACGACGCTGGCTGAAAACCTTTGGCCTGTATCTATCGACCCCGGTGATTTGGAAGATGTTATTTTAAATCTGTCTTTGAATGCTCGCGATGCCATGCCCCACGGCGGCGAACTGATTATTGAAACATGCAATAAAGTTTTGGACGACAATTATGTCCAACTGAACCCCCAAGCCACCGCCGGAGAATATGTCATGCTGTCTGTCAGCGACACCGGTCATGGCATGTCCACAGACATCAAAGACCGGGTCTTGGAACCTTTTTTCACGACCAAAGAAGAAAGCAAAGGCACCGGACTGGGCCTCAGCATGGTTTACGGATTTGTGCAGCGTTCTAGCGGGCATATTGCCATTTATTCCGAAGTCGGACACGGCAGTTCTTTTCAGATTTATCTGCCGAGAGCAGAAAAACTTAACGCGTCAAAGTCAACATCAGAAACTACGCCACATCTTCCCCGTGGCGTTGAAACGATACTGGTGGTCGATGACGAAGAGGCCCTCACCGACATCGCGGTCAGCCAACTGCAAGACCTTGGCTACTCAACCCTGACAGCTCAAAACAGTGCCCAAGCCTTGACGATCATAAAAGAAAATCCAAACATCAATTTATTATTTTCAGATGTCATCATGCCCGGAGAACTTGACGGCTATCAACTGGCCTTAGCCGTCCACAAAGCTTATCCCGCGCTCAAAGTCTTGCTCACCAGCGGGTTCACCAAAAAACGCGAAGAAATCATCAACAAAGACCACAGCCTTCACACAAACCTGTTGAGCAAACCCTACAATCAATCTGAACTGGCGGCAGCTATACGCAAAGCTTTGGACCAAGCAGACTGAACGCCGCCAGTCGTTGTCCAAGATCGATGGGCTTTCAGGCTCTTAATGCAATGGGAGGGAGAAATAATAGGCATTGTATATCAACAGGTTGCATGATGTTTTCCCTCACTCACGTATTGCAGTCGTGGTTCACTTAAACAAGCCACCTAAAGAACAGATCACGTTACTCAGCGGAATTTTATTGTCGGATGTGGGGGACGGGCATGCGCATAATTGTCGTGTTCATACGTTCCTTGTTCTGACCTGATTGGCGATTGTGAAACAGATAAATCCATGTAACTATTAATGCTATGCTTTTGCTTCATAACCGTTTGAACATTTTTTGGGATCAGGCGATATGTTCATGTACGAGGATCATAAAAAAGACATTGCACTGGGGCTTGCGCTTGGCCCGCCGTTGGTGGTTCGTTTTTATCAAGATAACCCTGATATCGTCCTGCAACGGTTGACCTTTTTGGTTATGGCCTTTGTTCTTGCCTATTTGTGGACGGCTCTTTTCAAAAAACAATTTGGGCAAAGCCTTCAAATCGCTCAGCTACATTTTGCAATGTTGTTTGCCATTTTATTGCCAGCGTCCGTCGGCTTGGGGACTACGGCCTTGGCTATTAGTTTTGGTTGGGTGTTCGGGCGTGAGATTTTTGGCGGACGAGCCATTTTACCCCCGGCACTGATCGCCGTGGCTTTTGCCATTTTTTCATTCCCCAAAGGCGGGTTCGAAGTGTTGTGGGTTGTTTATACGGCTCCGAATGTTCTTTTGGCTTTGTCCTGCCTGCCCGGTGCGGTTTGGTTGCTGTGGAAAAAAGATCTGGCTTGGCCTGTTTTGATTGGGGCCCTGGCGGGTGTTGCCTTGGCTGTGGAATTCATTGGACCTTCCTCCTCTGTGCCGTGGTGGGGGCATTTTGTTCTGGGCACATTTACGGTGGGCGTTGTGTTTATGGCGGCGGCAAAAGACTGTGCTCCGCATACAATGCGTGCCCAAATGCTTTACGGCCTTTTGATTGGCAGTTTGGTCGTCAGCATTCGCGTCACCAGTCCAGAGCAATCGGACGGTGTTATTTTTGCGATATTGTTGAGCGGATTGTTTGCCCCGTTGTTTGACCGTTTGCTAAATTGGGGGAAAGGTGATGCGTAATCTTAACCCCCTGAATATTTGGCGATCTTTTTTGGCCTTACCAAACACGACCCCGCTTAAGACTTTGGGTGTGGCGTTTTTGGTGGCCCTGGTGTGTTCGGTGATTGTCTCGCTGGCTGCGGTCACTTTAAAGCCGCTTCACGATAAAAATCGTTTGCAAGCCCGTGTATCGGCAATGATCGAAATGTTGGACGGTATTGGCGCAGGGTTCCCCCAACAACGGTGGGTCAATCGCACCACGGGGGAATATGCAAATCGAAAAACACAGGATCAAACCCTGTTGAAACCTGAACTGGATCTGGCAGGCCTGCAACAGGTCGAAGGCGTTTTTGAAGTTTATGAGCTGCGACAAGACGGTCGACTTCAACTTGTGGTTTTGCCGATCCGTGGCGTTGGTTACAAATCTATGATGAAAGGTTATCTGGCGTTAAAGAGCGACCTGAAAACCATTGCGGCGCTGACATTTCATCAACAAGATGAAAGTCCCGGCATGGGGGCAAGGATCATGGAAAAAGAGTGGCAGGATCTGTGGAAAGGCAAAAATACCATAGATGAAAATGGCGTAATCCGCATAAAAATCGTCAAAGGTAAAAGTGAAGGTGTGTATCAAGTTGATGGCATAACCGGCGCCACGCGCACGGGGTGGGGTATCAATGATTTATTGCAGTTTTGGTTGGGTCCCGATGGTTATGGCCCTTATCTTGAACGTTTGAAATTAGAGGCGGGGTCATGACCAAAAACCACGCCCCCTTGCTTGATCCCATTCTCACCAGCAACCCCGTGACGCTTCATGTGTTGGGTATTTGTTCGGCCTTGGCGGTGACCACATCGCTGACCACATCGTTGGTGATGAGTGCCGCCCTTATTTTTGTGCTGAGCCTTTCAAACGCTACGATCAGCCTGATTCGCAATCATATCCCACAAAATATTCGCTTGATTGTGCAAATCACAATCATTGCATCGTTGGTGATCATTGTTGATTTGATCTTGCAGGCTTATTTGTTTGAAATCAGCAAGCGGCTCAGCGTGTTTGTTGGTTTGATCGTCACCAACTGCATTGTTCTGGCGCGCGCCGAAGCCTTTGCCATGAAAAACCCACCGTTGCCCAGCTTGTGGGATGGCATTGGCAATGCGCTTGGCTATGGCTGGATATTGCTGTTGATTGGCACCATACGGGAACTGTTGTCGGCGGGAACTTTGATGGGCCAAACCATCTTGCCCTTGGTTGATGATGGGGGATGGTTTACGCCGTTGCAAATGATGGCCCTGCCGCCCAGTGCTTTTTTTCTGTTGGGATTGTTGGTGTGGGTGGTGCGGACTTTGCGACCGGATCAAGCGGATGAAGCTCAGAAACAAGAGGATGCATCATGATAGATATCCTGCTCACCGCAATATTTAGCGAAAATCTGGCGCTCGCCTATTTCCTTGGCATGTGCACGTTTTTGGCCGTGTCCAAACATTTTGAAACGGCGTTTGGTTTGGGCCTTGCCATGATTGCCGTGGAAACCATCACGGTCCCCATCAACAATCTTATCTTTCATAGCGTACTCGAAGAAGGGGCTCTGGATTGGGCAGGTCTTGGCGAAATGAATTTAAGCTTTTTGACCTTGATTGCCGCCATCGGTGTGATCGCCGCCACGGTTCAAATTTTGGAAATGATATTGGATCGGTTCTTTCCGCGTCTGTATCGTGCTTTGGGAATCTACCTGCCCCTGATCACCGTCAATTGTGCGATTTTGGGGGCCAGCCTGTTTATGGTCGAACGGCATTATAATTTTTCCGAAAGCATCGTTTATGGTTTTGGCGCGGGGTTAGGTTGGGCGTTGGCAATTTGGGCATTGGCCGCCTTGCGCGAACGCGTGGATGAACGTTTGGTCCCGAAAGGATTGCGAGGTTTAGGTCTGGCCTTCATTTTGACCGGATTGATGTCCATGGGTTTTGCCACGTTTGGCAGCCTGAATTTTGGGTGACATGATATGAACGAGATACTTCTAGGAACGATCGTTTTTACCAGCCTGATTATGGCCTTGGTCTTGATAATTATAGGCGCGCGCGCAATCATTTGGGGCAACAAAATTATCCGCATCACCGTCAACAATGATCGGATAATCGAAGGTATTTTAGGGGAAAAGTTACTCAGTGTTTTAAGTCAAAATGACATCCATTTGCCAACGTCTTGTGGCGGCGCGGGCACCTGTGCTTTATGCCAGGTTAATATTTCGGGAACCAATGATGACGGTGATCGTCTTGCGTGTCAGTTTGTGGTGCGCGAAGATTTTAACATCACCGTAGATCAAGGCCAGCTCAGCGCCAAAACTTGGGTTTGTCCGGTCCTTAAAACACGCACGTTGGCTCCGCTGATCAAGGAAATTGTTTTAGATATTTCCACCTTTGATCGCGGTGTTATTTCTGCGGGAAATTATATTTTAATTTCCGCCCCCGCATTTAAGCTTTCCTTTTCTCAAATACAAATACAATCCGAATATGAACCGACGTGGCAACGTTTGGGGCTACGCGCCCTGAAGGCTCAAAGCACCGATCCACAAACCCGTGCGTATTCTCTGGTTAACCGTCCTGATGATAAAGGTGTTCTGATTCTCAATATCCGTTTGGCCTTGGCCCCGGGTAATGCTCCTGATGCTCCGCCCGGTGTAGTGTCTTCGTATTTGTTTGGGTTGACCAAAGGTGCTGAAGTTGAAGTCACGGGGCCCTTTGGAAATTTCTTTGTGCAAGACACAGATCGCGAAATGATCTTCATCGGCGGCGGCGTTGGTATGGCTCCGCTTTATGCCCATGTGCATGATCAACTTGAACGATTAAAAACCAAACGGGTAATTCGGTATTGGTATGGTGCCCGTGCCCAAGAAGATTTGTATTACGCCGCCGAGATGGAAACCTTGGCCGTGCGGTATGAAAATTTTTCATGGCACCCGGTTCTTTCAGATCCCAGACCCGAAGACGAATGGAACGGAGAAACTGGATTTATCCACGAGGCTGTTTATCGAAAATATTTAAGCCGCCACCCGGCACCTGAAAATTGTGAGTATTATTTGTGTGGACCACCGTTGATGATACAAGCCGTGCGCACCATGCTGGACAAACTTGGTGTGCCAACGGACAATGTTATCAGCGATGATTTTGGAACATAAAAGACATGACAACATTCATTCTGACCTTTGCAATTATTTTTTTCGCCATGATGGCATTGGCTGTTGGTGTTTTGTTTGGACGAGGAACGTTCAAAGCCTCGTGCGGGGGAAATGCTGTGTTAAAAAATTGCCCACTTTGTAAAAAGGATGAGGAAATATGACCCGCATGATTTCAGATATCATGGCCACCAAATTGGTGATTTTTGCGCCGGATACGGACATTCACAAAGCCATTCATATATTATTGGAAAAACGAATTTCGGGAGCCCCCGTAGTTGATAACGATGGAAACCTGGTGGGTGTTTTGTCTAAAAAAGATGGCCTGAAAATTATTTTCAGCACGGCCTATCATCAAGACCGGGGCGGTCCGGTGCATCAATATATGAGCAAGGATGTTCATACCCTAGACGCGGGTACCGATCTGATCAGCGCAACGGAACATTTCCTCAACGCACCGTATCGCAGGTTCCCTGTTTTGTATAATGGTAAATTGGCTGGTCAGGTCAGCCGTCACGATATTTTGAAAGCCCTGATCGAAGACGATTTCTAAGATTGAGGGATAGGTGAAAAAATGAACGATATTTCCTATGAACTTCTGGATTGGTCGCGTGGGCCGGGGCTTGATATTGCCAGCCTAATTTTTGGTTTAGGCATCGCGTTGCGCCTTGGCGAAATCGTCTTTATCGGTCGAAAACCGAACCTTGCCCCCGCCAGAGGAAATGCTGTTGCCCAAGGTTTGAAAACCATCTTTACCCGAACGGCTCCGGCCCCGGGTATGGTCAAACGCGCGCCGGTTATTCACATTGGCGGGTGGCTGTTTCATATTGGTTTTTTTGTCATCGTGTTGTTTTATTCTGCCCACATGCGCGTGTTAGATGACTTGTTCTATCTGCCGTGGTCACGCTGGCCCAGATCGGTTATTGCCGACATTTCCGTTATCACCATGTTGGCCTTGATGGTTTTGTTGATCACGCGAATTGCCCACCCGGTGCGGCGAAAAATTTCCACCATGGGCGATTATGCCGTTTGGGCTTTGACTTTTTCACCTTTGGTGACAGGGTATATGTCGGCACATGATTTAACCGATGTTCCGGTGTTGATGAAAACCCTGCATTTTCTTTCGGCGGAAATGTTGATGGTGGCATTTCCGTTCACCAAATTGATGCATGGCGTCACGACTTTTATGGCGCGGTATTATAACGGGGCGATCCAAGGCCATAAGGGGGCCAAGTCATGACCGAGGCAACGCTCAAAAACGGCCTGAAGGCTCTGCGTCAACAAATTGACGCTCCGGTGGCGGCTTTTTTCAACAGTTGTGTGCATTGCGGTCTATGTGCCGAGGCCTGTTTGTTTTATGTCGAAACCAAAGACCCACAGTACACACCTATTTACAAACTGGACCTTTTGCGGCGAATTTGGCGCAATGAATTTACGGTGTTGGGTCGTATCGCTACGGCGTTGGGCTTAACAAAAAAAATTACGCATGATGATTTTCGTGCTTGGGAACCGTTGGTTTATGATTCCTGCACACTGTGTGGACGGTGTTCGTTGGTGTGTCCCGTGGGCATTGACCTTACCTATATGTTGCGCAAAATGCGCGAAGGCATGAGTGCGGCGGGACAATGCCCAATTGAGCTCACCGAGGCGGCAGATCGGCATCTGAATTTAGGAAGCCCCATGGGAAAATTGTTGCCGGCACTGCGGGCGCAAGTTGCTCATGCCCAAAAAGATACCGGTATCGAGATTACGTTTGATACGCCCAATGTGGATTATATGGTCATTTTATCGGCTCAGGAAACGGCTGAATATCCCGGCGTGATTGGGGCCATGGCGCGTGTGTTTAAACAAGCTAGAGTTTCGTGGACGATCTCAAGCGAAAGCTTTGAGGCTTCGAATGTTGGCGTTCAAATCGGCAGTCAAGATATCGCCCGAACTTTGGTGCAGCGGGTTGTCGATGCGGCGGAAAAACTTGGCGTCAAAGGCGTCATCAGTCCGGAATGCGGACATGCTTATCAGGCCTTGCGTTGGGAAGGTCCTAATTTGATTGGTCGAGCGTATGATTTTGAGGTCATTCATATCATCGAACTTTTAGATCAATTGCGCGCCCAAGGTCGCCTTAAAACAAGGGGGAAGTTTGCCGACCGGGTGACGTTTCATGATCCTTGTCAAATCAATCGTCGCGGAGGAATAGACGCAGAGCCTCGCAGGCTACTCAACATGGTTGCCGCAGATTTTGTTGAAACCGAAGACGCTGGACTTTGGAATTGGTGTTGCAGTGGTGGTGGTGGCGTTGGCTCAAACGTTCGGGCTGAGGCCCTGCGTAAAAAAGCTTTCGGGTGCAAGAAACGCCAATTTGAAAAAGTCCAAGCCAAAACCATTGTCACCATGTGTGCTTATTGCCATCACACCATCGAARACGCGCTGGAAGACAACGACATGGATATAGAGGTGGTCAGTCTAACCGAACTGATGGCCGATTATTTAGAGCCTCAGGACTAAGGGGGGCGAGCGGCTAAAATCAAAATGCTTTCCCGGTCAATGTGCTGGTCACCGGGGTCGCCAACATGTGAGAGATGGATGGATTTCAATTAGACAGCAAAAGACCGGTATGCTTGTCGATATCCCAATACTGGATGCACTACAAGAAACCATCAATGCCAGCCCAACTGGCGAACAGAAAACGGCTTGCAGGGCAGGTTAAGACGCGGATTGATGGATGAATGGGGAACTGGTTTTCCCTCACAAAACCCACTCTTTTCCCTCACATTTGAAAAGTATAATGATTTCAGTGAGGTAAAAAGATGGTGGTGCCCCCAGTCGGAATCGAACCGACACTCCCTTGCAGGAACGGGATTTTGAATCCCGCGCGTCTACCAGTTCCGCCACAGGGGCAACGGTGGTATGCGGCGCCATAATACTCACCAATTTGAATTGGTCAACACATACTCGAAAGTTTTTTCACCATCGGTAAAGCCGCCATTGATGAACGGCTTATAGACTGCTATGACCACGGGCAACTGATTGATTAAATCCGGGGAGAAACCGCGTGCTGCGAAGCTTATACGATTGGACCATGGACTTTGCGGCGAACCGCAATGCATTGTGGGCGCTGTTCATTATTTCGTTCATCGAAAGCTCAATTTTTCCGATTCCCCCTGATATTTTAATCATCCCCATGGTTTTGGCGTCGCGTGAAAAAGCTTGGAAAATCGCCGGAGTTTGTACCGTTGCCTCCGTTTTAGGTGGCATTGGCGGATACGGCATTGGTTATTTCTTGTTTGACAGCGTTGGCCAGCCGATTTTACAAATGTACGGCAAGCTTGAAAAATTCAATGAATTCCAAGGCATGTACAACGAATATGGTGCGTGGATCGTCGCCATGGCGGGCGTTACACCGTTCCCGTTTAAAGTCATCACCATCGCCAGCGGCGTCACCGCGTTGGATTTGCCGACCTTTATCATCTCATCTATTTTATCACGCGGGGCTCGGTTCTTCTTGGTGGCTTGGTTGTTGTGGTACTTTGGCGACCCCATCCGGGACTTTATCGAAAAATATCTGGGTTGGTTGGTGACCATTGGTTTTATCGTGCTGGTGGGCAGTTTTGTCGCCCTTAAATATTTGCTGTAACGGAAAATACGGACCATGGAAAACGCCCAAAACGCTCGTCTTTATACAAAACTATTGGCACTGGTTGGTTCCGGCGCGCTGATCATGGCGTATATTGCTCAGTTTGGTTTTGGTTTAGAACCGTGCATTTTGTGCCTGTATCAACGCATTCCGTATGCCTTGGTCGCGATCTTGGGCTTTATTGGTATGAAAAAGCCGCACCTGATCAAGCCCGTGTTGGTCTTGGCCGCGCTGACCTTTTTTTCCGGCGCTTCAATTGCCGCCTATCATTTTGGCGTCGAACAACATTGGTGGGCTTCGGCGACGGGCTGTTCCGGCGATGCGTCGACGTCTTTTCAGGCCCAAGATTTGATGAAAATGATGCAGCAAAAACAGGCCAAGCCGTGTGACGCGGTGGACTGGACTTTATTTGGTATTTCCATGGCGGGCTGGAATGTCCTATTCTCTTTGTTCTGCACACACGCGGCGATTTACGCCCGCATGAGCATCGGC
>NVTL01000028.1 GCA_002401565.1 Rhodospirillaceae bacterium | reverse complement strand
CCAAAACCAAAGGCCGCTCAAAATGCAGCCTAATATCCCCGACAGCGTTGACAACAGTGTTGTCATCAGCCTGATTTATGCCGCCATGGCCGAAGACATCGGTAAAAACGGCGACATCACCTCGGATTCTGTTATCCCCGAAGACGTCAATTTTTCCGGCATGATGGTGGCGCGCCATTCCATGTGCATCGCAGGTTTAGGCTTGGCCGGACTGATTTTTAAATCGGTTAACCCAGATTTAGACTGGCAAAGCGATGTCGAAGACGGTGAATTTGTTAAGGCCGGAACGGTTCTGGCAACCATATCGGGCTGCGCTCGCGATTTATTGATGGCGGAACGCACCGCGTTAAATTTACTGCAACACCTGTCTGGCATTGCCACACTGGCCCATGAATACGTAGACGCCATCAAAGGCACCGGGGCGTATATTTTAGACACCCGCAAAACCGTACCCATGTACCGTGAACTCGCAAAATACGCATCCCGTATGGGCGGTGTCACCAATCACCGTATGCGGTTGGACGATTTGGTGCTGATCAAGGACAATCACATTGCGGTGGCGGGCGACATCGTCACCGCCATCACACGGGCCAAAGCCGCCGGACATACGATTTTGGAAGTCGAATGCGACGATTTGGATCAAGTCAAACTGGCCTTAAACGAAGGCGTGGACGCGATCCTTTTGGACAACATGAGTTTGGATCAATTGCGCGAAGCCGTGGACTTAATCGGCGACCAAGCGCGGACCGAAGCTTCGGGGGGCGTGAACCTTGAAACGGTGCGGGCCATTGCCGAAACGGGTGTAAAATCCATTTCCGTTGGGCGAATTACCCAATCGGCCCCGTCTGTTGATATCGGTCTGGACTGGAAACCTTAGGCAGAAACAGCTATAAGACCCCAAATCTTTTTGTTGGGAATACCGTTTGTCCGAAAACACCTCTACCTTTGACGTTGTGATTGTCGGCAGTGGCGCCGCAGGCTTAAACTTGGCCTTAGAGCTACCCGCCACCGCTCGGATTGCCCTCATCACCAAGGGCGAACTGAAAGACTCCAACACCTATTATGCCCAAGGCGGCATTGCGGCTGTCTTGGACGAACACGACAGTATTGAGGCTCATGTTCAAGATACCTTGATCGCCGGAGCCGACCTGTGTGACGAAGACACCGTACGCTTTATCGTCGAAAACGGACGCAAAGCCATTGAAAAACTTATTGAATATGGCGTTGAATTCACCACCCGAAAAGACAGTTCCGGGGACCGAGAGTACCACCTGACCCGCGAAGGTGGGCACAGCCATCGGCGCATTGTTCACGCCGCCGATTCCACCGGGCAAGCCATCGAAACCACCATGGAAGACCGGGTTCGCGAAGCCAAAAACATTGAAATTTTCGAGCACCACAACGCCATTGATCTGTGGACCGAACGCCACCGGGACGGGCGCACCAAACGCGTCACCGGGCTGTATGCGTTGGACACTCAGTCCGAATCCGTTAAAGCCTTTACGGCTCCGTTTGTGGTTTTGGCCACGGGCGGCGTCAGCAAAGTCTATCTGTATACATCCAATCCCGACATCTGCACCGGCGATGGCATTGCCATGGCGTGGCGCGCCGGGTGCCGGGTGGCCAACATGGAATTCACCCAATTTCACCCAACGTGTTTGTATCACCCAAAGGCCAAATCATTTTTGGTGACCGAAGCCGTGCGCGGCGAAGGCGGTCATTTGTTAGACCCCAAGGGTCGCCGTTTTATGACCAAATTCGACAAACGCGGAGAATTAGCCCCCCGCGATGTGGTGGCGCGTGCGATTGATTTTGAAATGAAACGCATGGGGTCTGAATGCATGTATTTGGACATTTCGCACAAGGGTCAGGCTTTCATCGAAAAACATTTTCCGATGATTTACGAAAGCACCAAGGCGTATGGCTTTGATATGGCTAAAGAACCCCTGCCCATTGTTCCTGCGGCTCATTACACCTGTGGCGGCGTGATGGTTAATCGCGAAGGCCGCACCGATTTAGACGGCCTGTATGGCGTGGGCGAAGTCACCTATACTGGATTGCACGGCGCCAATCGCATGGCCAGCAATTCGTTATTGGAATGTTTGGTGTATTCATCATCTGCGGCCGCCGATATTTCAGAGCGCCTAAAGTCCGGTGTCGAAACACCGCCCCCGCCCCCCGAATGGGATGAAAGCCAAGTTAAAGATTCCGACGAAGACGTGGTGATTGCCCACAACTGGGAAGAATTACGCCGTTTTATGTGGGATTACGTGGGCATTGTGCGCACCGATAAACGCTTGGCCCGCGCGCAAAACCGCATCGACATGCTGCAAAGCGAAATCGATGAATATTATGGCAATTTCCGCGTCAGTGGCGACTTGTTGGAACTGCGCAATCTGGCCGTTTGTGCCGAACTGATTATCCAATCAGCGCTTTTGCGCAAAGAAAGCCGCGGCCTGCATTACACGCTGGATTACGCCGATGTTGATGATGTAAACCACCGCCAGCCCACCAAACTTATTCCGAAACGATACCCAAAAAAATGATCAATTTTCCTGAACCGACAACTTTTCCCACGGGTGCAAGCCTGACCGATGGCGTTTGGACGCAAGTCCTTAGCCCCCGTGATCAAACCCAAAATCGCCCCGCTTTATTTTTAGACAGAGACGGCGTGGTGGTCGAAGAAGCGCATTATTTGCACAAGGTTAAAGACGTAAACCTCACCCCCAACGCCGCCCAAACTGTTAAATTCGCCAATGATAACAATATCCCCGTTATTTTGGTGACCAACCAAGCGGGCGTTGGGTATGGCTATTTTAAATGGGATGATTTTGTGGCCGTTCAGGCTCAGATCCTCAGCGATTTGGCCGATGATGGAGCCCACATTGATGGTGTATTTGCCTGTCCATTTCACATCAAAGGCCAAGGCGTTTATGCCCACGATAACCACCCGGCGCGCAAACCCAATCCGGGTATGTTGACTTTAGCCCGCGACCTTATGGGCGTTGATTTAGAGAAATCTTGGATTATCGGCGATCGCCATTTGGACGTTTTGGCGGGCAAAAACGCCAGACTGCTGGGGGGCATTCATGTATCAACCGGGCATGGCTCAAAGGACGGTGAACGCGCTGCGGCTTTGGCTGTGGGCGATGAAAATTACATGGTCAAAGGCACTAAAAACTTATACGAAGCCTTGGATTTACTGGTGTATTAAGTAAGCGTTTCAGCCATCACAATCTGATTTCGGCCGTTGTGTTTGGCTTCGTACAACGCTTTGTCGGCGGCATCAGACAGGCTGACGGCGGAATGGCCTTTTTCGTAAGCCGCAATGCCCAACGAAATGGTCACGGAAAACTGGGTTTCGCCTTCACCGTGGAAAACGATATTGCCAAAATCATCATGAATTTTTTCAAACACGCCACGGGCTTTGTCCGCAGACGTTTGCGGCAAAATAACCGAAAATTCTTCGCCGCCCATGCGGCCAACAATATCCGCGCCGCGCAAACGTTGACGCAACAGCCGCGCCAAAACTTTGATGACCCGATCCCCAACCGCATGGCCGTGGGTATCGTTCACCAGTTTGAAAAAATCGATATCGATGGAAACCAAGGACATTTCTTCATCAGACCGCTGCACCCGCGAAATTTCGGAAACCAAAAATTGCTTGGTTGTGGAATGGTTATACAGCCCGGTCATGGAATCTCTGGCCATAAAGGTCCGCAATTCACGGAACCGAGCCGCGCGTATGCTCACCGATGAAATCAGATGAGAGGGCCGAATGGGCTTGGTTAGAAAATCATCGCCACCCAGTTTTAGGGCCGAAAGTTGTTCATCCTTATCAGATTCACTCGACAAAAAGACAATCGGAATGCCCGCATATTCTTCCTTTTGACGAATAACCGCCGCGATATCCTTGCCATTGGCTTCGGGCATATAGATATCTAACAAGATTAATTCAGGCGACACCTCATCCAGCGCTTCAAAAATCGTCATGGGATCGGTAACGACCGAGGTTTCCATGCCCGCCCCTTGCAAAATAAGCTGGGTGTGCATGGCCAAGGTGGCATCATCATCAACAACCAAAATACGAAAAGGTTCGCTGACCGTGCGTTGGGTGACGTTGTCGAGCACCCGCACCAAATCGGCAGCATCAACGGGTTTAACCAAATAATCCGCCGCCCCGGCACGCACCGCGCCCAAACGCATTTGGGCACTGTCAATGGCCGTAAACACCACCAACGGGATATGGATTTTGTGAGCATCGTTCAGTTCGGTCAGGATTTTTAAAGACGTTTCAGATTCGCCATCAAACGTTAGCCCGCAAACAAGGGCATCCACCTTTTCTTTTTCCAAGGCTGCGCCTAAGTCGTTGGGATGAGCAACAACCACACATTCATAACCGAAATGAGCTAATTCCACACAAATATCATTCTTTCCGCCTGCTACGCATTGCGAAACAATAATAATTTTCTTAGAGTGCAGAGCCTCACCATTAGGCCGAGAAGATACGGGGCGAGAAGATGGCGTCATATTATGCAATTCCTGACAAATACTTCTTTATTTATAATATATAACCATATTTTTATAATTATACCCTTAAATTTGTATGGTTTTAAGTCTCAGGTTTCAGATTAAATTATGATCAAAAGCAACTCTGTACGTCCCTCTGCAAAAAACGCCCTGTTTTTAGCCATCGCGATTTTTATCGCCATGCTATTTTCTATTATTCCTACATACATAGACAAACCTTTAGAACAGTTCTTAAATGAATGGTTTGTGGGCGCCGATACTTACATGCGCGTATTGCGGGTTCGCGACTGGTGGGATGGCGCGCAATGGTATGAAACTTTTTCACATCGCAGCAACTGGCCCAACGGTGATGTTTCCCATTGGACACGACCTTTTGACATTTTATTGATGATTCTGGCGGCTCCCTTTGCCCCTTTTGTGGGTATGCACAAAGCCTTATATTTCTCTGCCGTGATCATCAGTCCGGCAATCTTGTTGTCGATTTTTTGGATCATGCTGTGGGGCCTTAAGCCATTTTTAGAGGCTCGGGGGCGCATGATTTTGGTGTTGCTGATCACCTTCCAGCCAATTTCCCATTATTATTTTGTGGCGGCCCGACCCGACCATCATTCCCTTATTCTGTTTGGCTTTGCCGGTGTCTTGACGTTGTTGATCCGCCAAACCAACGCGCCTGAATGGTCTTTTTCAGCCGCCGCATGGGCCGGAGGCTTAGCCGCGTTCAGCATTTGGGTGAGCATCGAGGCATTGACCATTGAACTGTTTGCCCTGCTGTCGTTGGGGGCATTGTGGTTTTGGCGGGGCGAAGAAAAGTGGCTGGAAGCTTTGCGTTATTTTGCCCTTTCGGGGGCCCTTGTTTTGGCCGTGGGCTTAATGATTGAACGTCCACCAGCAGACTGGTTTGGGGCCGAAGAATATGACCGCCTGTCGATTGTTCACGTAACATTGCTGGCGTTGATTGCTTTGGGCCTTGAAGGTATGTGGAGATTTCGCGCAGCGCTTCAATCTTCGCTACTCACACGCGCGGGTGGGGCCGTATTGGCCAGCCTTTGCGCGGGTGCCATCATGGCTTTGTTCTTTCCCGATTTTTTCAAAGGCCCTTTTGGCGCGGCCATGGACCCTCGACTGGAATCGCTTTGGCTCAGTAAAATTCAAGAATTTCAGCCCCTCACCAAAACCGATATCAGCACACTGCTCGCCGCCGTAATCATTTTAGGGCCCATCCTTTGGGTCGTTGTTTGGGGTGTTCATGTTTACAGATCGCCCGAAACAACCCAACAGGACCAAGACCGTTTCACAATTATGATCATCGCCGTATTGCTGTATTTGCCGCTGACGTTGATGCAATCTCGGTGGGGCGGATACATGGCCTTTGCCGTTTCGATTGGTTGGGCTTTTCTATTACAGCATCTTTTAAGCACCCGGTTTGGACCGATTGTTGGGCCAAAACCCGGCACACCGATTTTGCGCGTTCCGGCCTTTGCCTTTGTCGCCATTGGCCATATTTTGGTCGCGGGGGGGATGACCTTTTTTGAGCCTATCCCCAACGGTACCCGGCCCGCACAGTGCGCGTGGGCGGACCTTGCTCCGTACTTAAACAGCCCCGCATTCGCAGACGGGAAACCGCAAACCTTGCTGAGTTTTATTCACCAAGGCCCGGAAATTTTATACCGCACAAAACATCGCGTCATCGGCACGCCCTATCACCGAAACACGCGGGGAATTTTAGACAGTTTCACCGCCTTCACCGCCCAAAACGAGGCCGAATCGAAAGCGATTTTAACGGCCCGAAATGTTGATTTTCTGCTGATTTGCGTAAAAGCGGTCGAAGAAAAGTTCTTTTTGACCTTCGAAGGCGATACTTTAATCAGAAAAATAACCTCACATCAGCCGCCGAAATGGCTGAAACCCGCCCCCTTACCCAAGGCGTTGCAAGATAAGTTTTATCTGTTTAAGTTTGATAAGGGCTGAGAATCCGGCGCGCGTTAAATTTTTCGCCGCACCTTATCGAGTAATTCAGACAAGGTCATATCAACCTCAACCACGCCGCGCAAAGACATCTCAATCTGGTCGCCTTCCAGCACCCATTGGTCTTGTCTAAGCCGCGCCAGGGTGACTTCACAAAACGACTTATAGTTACCCAAAGCCCTTTGGTCGCCCAGTTCTTCGGCTAAAATCGCCAGGGCCAGCTGGTATGGGCCACTGCCCACATAGCCCCATTCAAAGCCCGCTTCGCTTAAACACCGCAGATCCAGACGGGGGTCCAACGGTCGATCGTCAACAGTGACCTTGATCACTTCACCATTTCGAAAAGCTGAGTATGTTGCCATGAGATCGAGACCTAAAAGTTCAAAACATGATTTTTTTACATCCTATCACGAGTTTTAAAGAAAGTTTGGGTCAAGTATATAAATAATAACGTAACTTTTTATCTGTAATATTATGAAGTTGCTGTTGTATCTGAGGCACACGATGTTGTATTCTCGAACAGAAAATTTTCTTGCCTTTTCAGGGCTCTATTTGAAAAAGGCAACACAAGACCTGCGGGGAAATTGTCCACGTGCCACTGGCGCGTTGCACCAGCTCCCCACTGAGGCCTTTTTGTTGCGTCTTTTTGATAAGATTGAGCAGAGAAAAACTGTCTTGTGCATGCCGTTAAAGAAGGTCTTTTCGATCCTGACCTTCACCAGACCTTTTAGGGGAGCCGTAGTCTGATATGAGAGTGGTTATTATAGGCTTGGTCTTTGCCGCTGTAATTCTTGCTGGTGGTACGGCTTATCTCCTTCGCGATTATATTTCATCTCAACAGGCCGAATTTGCGGCGATGGTGCCTAAGGCTCCGACCACCAAAATCTTGGTGGCTTCGGCGAACATGCCAATTGGCACCGCCGTCACCAACGCAAACACCCAATGGCTAGACTGGCCCGAAGACGGTGTTCAAGATAGTTATTTGTTGGAATCGAAAGACGACAAAATTCAGGCAACCTTGAAAAAAGAACAATACATTGCCCGTCGGGCGCTTTCAAAAGGTGAGCCCATTACGTTGTCCCGTCTTTACAAATCATCAGACCCCGGTTATCTGCGCGGCGTATTGGGGCCCGGCATGCGCGCCGTTGCCGTACGGGGCGGGGCGGAATCAGCTGCGGCTGGATTTATTATGCCCGGCGACCGTGTTGACGTAATGCTAACCCATTCAATGTTGAACACCGCCATGCAACGTGCGGGTCCAGATGTTGCTAAAAAATTCAAGGGCGGCATGTTGCACACCAGCGAAACCATTCTTGAAAACTTAAAAGTTCTGGCGCTTGACCAAAACGTGGACGAATTTAAGGGCGGTGCTCAAATCGCCAAGACCATTCTTTTAGAAGTTTCTCCAAAGGATGCGGAAAAGCTGCAAACGGCAAAGGCCATGGGTAAATTATCCCTGATTTTGCGCGCCGTGCGCGGTGACGTCAAAGACGACCGCAAACTGAAATACACCACCGATGTCGAAGTCAGCCCCCTGCTCAGTAACTTTGATCAGATCATCAGCGGCGGCAGCGGCACGACTTCAATTTCAAAATCTAAAGCCCCCGCACGAGCTGTGGCGCCAAGGCCCGTTTATAGAGCTCCCGTTGCTCCTGTGGCGCCTAAGAAAAAACAACTGTCCATTTACCGCGGCACAGCGGCCCCCGCCGCAGCGACAGGTTCAACGGGGAGTACAGCACAATGAATAAAATGAGCAAAATGAGGATTAACGTGAACAAACTCATCTCCTCCACAYTCGGCGCATTCGCCACATTGGCTCTGTTGACAGCGGTAACGTCAAGCCAAGTTCAAGCTCAGCAAGTTCCGGGCCGGGCAACGACGGCCACGGGAACGATGGCCAGCACAGCTCCGGCGCCAAAATTAACCCGCACAGCCGCCCCTGTTCGGGCTCAGGCCGAATGGGTATTGAACAACGACACGGAACTTGTCCGTGTGCCCTTGAACAAAATTGTTTCGGTGAAATTGCCCGGCAAAGTCCGCAACGTTATCATCGGCAACCCGGCCATCGCCAACGTCGTTGGTCCCAATGACGGCACCCGCGACCATGTTTATGTGTTGGCGGTGTTGGTGGGGTCGACATCCATCATTTTCGARGATGCCGAAGGCAACATTCTTTACAAGGGTGATATTCAGGTCGATATCGACGTCACCGGAATTCAGTCCGCCATTAACGAGGTCCTGCCTGAAGAAAAAATCGAAGTTACGGCGCAGCGCAATACGGTCTTTTTGAAAGGCTTTGTGCGGTCTCCGATTGCGTCCACACAGGCGGTTGATATAGCGCGGCGCTTTGTCACCGATGCCTTAAACATCGTCAACAATTTGGAAGTTTTGGGCAGTCGCCAAGTGATCATGCAGGTGCATATTTCAGAAATAAAACGCACCGCGATTAAAGAACTTGGCTTTGACTTCACCTATACCAAGGACATCGGCAACGCCGCCAATAATTTAACCTTGTCGGCGGTCGGGCGAACCATTTTGGGCACAGCCAACACCGCTTTTGCCACGGGCACAATTTTACCCGCCATCACCGGATTTGGTAACATTGCGTATCAGGTTCTGGAACAAAATGGTCTGGCGAAAACCCTAGCGGAACCAACTTTGACGGCGATTTCCGGCGAAACAGCGACCTTTTTGTCGGGTAAAACATTCTTTCAGCAATCTGGAACGGATAGCAACGGCAACCCAACTTATGCCGAAAAGGAAGTGGGCGTTCGCCTCAGCTTTACGCCTACGGTCATGGATAAGGGACAAATCAATCTGCACGTTGCCACCGAAATTTCTGAAGTGGACAATGCTAACCAGATTAATAATTTCCCCATCATTACCAAAAACCGCACAGAAACCATTGTTGACCTCCAGTCCGGTGGTTCTTTGATCATTTCCGGTTTGATCCAAAACGATCAAACCAGCACAATTGCTGGCATTCCGGGTCTCAAGGATTTGCCGATCTTAGGCGCATTGTTCCGCTCTGAAGCGTTCTTAAACAGCGAGACCGAACTGGTGGTCACCATCACCGCGTACCTAGCCGAACCGGTTGGCAATTCAGCCCGCTTGGCTTTGCCCACGGATGGTTTTGTGAACAGCAGTGACCTTGATCTTTATCTCTTGGGTCAGCTTCACAAACAGTATACTAAAACCCCTCTTCCGCCGTATGCGACACCGCTTGCCGGGCCGTATGGCTATATTATGGAGTAATGGATCATGAACACATTCACATCCAACATCCTTAAATCAAAAACCACGCGTCTGTTTTGTGCCGGACTTGTCGCAACCTTTTTAGCGGGCTGTGCCGATACAACGTCAACGATACAACCGACCGAAGGCTATGATTATCGCCAGACCCACGCCATCAAGGTAACCCGCGAACAGGTCAGCCTTTCGCTTGCTCTGCCGATGCAGGGTCTTGAATTATCCCCCAGCGATCAACGTCGTTTTAAGGGATTTCTGAGGGACTTTGTGCAACGTGGACGGACCTTAGTCACCGTGGAAAGCACCTTGGGCGATTTGGCGAAAACCATTTTGATCAAAAACGGCCTACGGGCGAACGAAATCATCTTGATTTCCGATACCAATCTTCAGGCCCCCACGGCGGTGCTCACTTTTGCCGCCAACAAAGCGGTGGTGCCGGAATGTGGCGATTGGTCATCTGACACGACCTTTCGGCCTGGCAATAAGCCTCACAGCAATTATGGCTGCGCAACACAACGCAACATTGGTTCCGTTATTTCTGATCCGGGTGATTTGATGCAGGCTCAACCCGCAACGGGTGGGTCAGCGGCGCGTACGGATGCAGCCATATTTAACCATCAATCCGGGGCTGTGAAAACGCGCCTTTTGGATAGCGCTCAGTAATGAAGCGATTTGATAGAGACGGTTTAAATCACCGTTTAAGTATTTTRGGAGGCCGACTTGATTCTTAGRATCGACATTGGAGCTTATGTTTTAACGGAGGCCGTGCGCGAAGCTGTGCAGTCTCTGACCTCTGATCGCCTGTTTTTGCGGTCCACCGTTGCCATTAAAGAAGGCGGCATGGAAAGCGCTCTGTCAAAATTGACGGACCGCTCAACGCCACAACTGTTGATCATTGAAAGCACCGCGCGGGGCCAGGCTTTATTTGATGAATTGAACGCCCTGTCTGAACTTTGYCAGCCGGGYACGCGGGTCATCATCRTCGGTGCCGAAAATGACATYAACTTGTTTAAAACYCTGATTGAMCAAGGCATCAGCCAGTACTTTGTWGCGACCMTGWCGGCCGATGAGCTGAAAAATGCAATCATCGATGCCTATGCAGACGAAAGCGCCAATGCAAAATGTCGCACCATTGCCTTTACCGGATTGTCCGGCGGCGTGGGCAGTTCGGTGTTGGCCCACAATGTGGGTTCGCAACTGGCAAAATTATACAATGACGATGTAATTGTCGTTGATTTGGATATGGCCTTTGGCACATTGGCCTTGAGTTTTAACATTCAACCCAATGCCACAATGATAGATGCGTTGTCTCAGCTTGATAACATTGACGAGGCATTGTTGGTGCGCTTTTTAGAAGTGGGCGAAAAAAATGTATCCCTGCTGTGTTCCCCCAGCAACTTAAATACGGGTCTTGAAATCACCGACCGCTCCATTGAAAAAATACTGAACGTTGTTCGTCAAATGGCCAGTTATGTGATTTTGGATGTACCACATTCTTGGAACCGTTGGGTTCAGGATGTATTGGTCGATGCGGACGAGACCGTTTTGGTCGGTGTGCCAGACCTTTACAATCTGCGCAACGGCAAAAACATGATCGATTTCTTGACGCCTAACCGGGGTGTTCAAGCCGCCACACGATTGATCCTCAACAAAGTTGGACAAACCAAAAAGGGCGAATTGGATGCAAAAGAATTCAAGGATGTTTTAGACCTTACCCCCGCCCTGTCCATTCCGTATGACAGCGAAACCTTTATGACGGCCATGAACAATGGCGAAATGATCAGCAAGGTGGCTAAAGGATCAAAGGCCGCTCAGGGCATTGAGGATCTTGCTAAAATTGTCAGTGGGCATGAATCTTTGACACAAGTTACAAAAAGCAAGGGCAGCATGCTGTCATCGCTGTTCAACAAGAAAAAAGACTAAGATAGATAAAATGTTTGGAAAACGCGGAACAACAGGACAAAGTGGACATGCATCGAAACCTTTCGGTGGCAGCAGCACAACCACGTCAGATGTAAAAAGTGAAGCAGCCCCTGCTCCTGAAAAAAGCGAATCTAAAGCTCCTGCACCGGAACCGGAACCCGAACCTTCTTCAGCAGCGTCCCTCAGCAATGAAGCCAAAGAAAAACTGGATGAAATTAAGGTCAACGTTTTTAACGACCTGATGGAAGCCGTTGACCTGTCTGAGCTGACCGCCCTAACACCAGAACAAGTGCGCGAAGAAATCAACGACATGGTCAGCGAGATTATTTCCATGCGGGGATTGGTTTTGAGCCTGCCTGAACAACAAACCGTAATCAAAGACATCTGCAATGATATCTTAGGCTTAGGTCCAATTGAGCCTTTGTTGGAACGCGACGACATCGCCGATTTGATGGTGAATGGACCCGACGTGGTGTACATCGAAGTCGACGGTAAAATGCAAAAAACCAACGTCAAATTTCGCGACCAAGCGCAATTGATGAACATTTGCCAACGCATTGTATCAGCCGTTGGACGTCGTGTTGACGAAGCCAGCCCGATTTGCGATGCGCGTTTGGCCGATGGTTCTCGGGTCAATGTGATCGCTCCGCCACTGGCCATTGACGGCACCGCCCTGACCATTCGTAAATTTAAAAAAGACAAACTGACGCTGGAAAACCTGCTTCAGTTTGGCTCTATATCTCCGGAATTAAAGACCGTGATGGAAGTCGTCTCGGCTATTCGCCTGAACACCTTGATATCGGGTGGTACGGGTTCAGGTAAAACCACCCTGTTGAACTGTATGACCGGACACATCGATCCGAACGAACGCATCATCACATGCGAAGATTCAGCCGAATTGCAATTGCAACAGCCCCACGTGGTGCGTCTGGAAACCCGCCCGCCGAACTTAGAAGGCAAGGGTGAAGTCACCATGCGCGATTTGGTGAAAAACTGTCTGCGGATGCGCCCGGAACGCATCATCGTTGGCGAGGTGCGTGGTCCCGAAGCGTTYGATCTSYTGCAAGCCATGAACACSGGYCAYGATGGRTCYATGGGCACCATTCACGCCAACAACCCACGAGAATCTTTGTCGCGTGTTGAAAACATGATCATGATGGGCGGCTATAATCTGCCGACCAAGGCCATGCGTGAACAAATTTCCGGCGCTGTGAATGTGATTATTCAGGCCGCGCGCCTGCGCGATGGATCCCGTAAAATCACCCACCTGACCGAAGTCTTGGGCATGGAAGGCGACGTGGTTACGTTGCAAGACATTTGCGTTTATGAAATCGAAGGCGAAGATTCCAACGGCAATATTATTGGTCGCCACAAATTTACCGGCTTGCGTCCTGCGTTTTGGGAAAAAGCCAAATATTATGGTCTCGAGCGGAAGCTTGCCGAAGCCATGCAATTTACCTCCTAGCGGAAGGGTGGTGTGATGTTATGACAGATCAAACCGTTCTTTACATTATGATTGGCGCCGGAGCCTCGATCTTTTTCTTGGTCATTTTGGGMCTTATGGTCAGCYTSGCYATGCGKCCAAAAYTRCGCCTTAAAAAACGCATGGATGCGATTGGTACCGTGGCGTCTATCGGCGGCGGCGGACTGACGCAAAAAGCCGAAGGGCGCCGCCAAAAACGTATTCAAGACCGCGTTAAAGGCATTTCCGAAGAAGACAATAAAGAAACGCTTCTGGATAAAATCGACACCAAAATATTGCAAGCGGGCATCCAGCTGGACAGCACCGTATTTTTGATGATTTGCGTGGGCTCAGGTGTGGCAACGCTTTTGCTCACCTTTATCCTAGGCCTGCAGCCCATTGTGATTTTAGGCACGACGATTGTCGCCGGGGCGGGTTTGCCGAAATTTGTGTTGGGCGTTATGGCCAGTCGCCGCCAAAATCAATTTACAAAAAATTTCGCCGAAGCCATTGATGTGATCACCCGCGGTATTCGGTCCGGACTTCCGGTTGGCGAATGCCTGAACATCATTGCGCGTGAATTCGAAGGACCGGTCGGCGAAGAATTCCACTTTATTGTCGAAGGCCAACGTTTGGGCCTGACTTTGGATGATATTTTGGCCCGCACCTTAAAACGTGTGCCGACCGCTGAATTTAAGTTTTTTGCCATTGTGCTGCAAATTCAGCGCCAAACGGGTGGTAACTTGGCCGAGACCTTGGACAACTTATCTGAAGTTTTGCGCGACCGCAAAAAAATCGTCGACAAGGTTCAGGCGCTCAGTTCCGAAGCCAAATCGTCTGCGGCCATTATTGCGGCCTTGCCATTTTTGGTTTTGGGCCTGCTTTCGGTGGTTAACCCTGCCTATGTGGGCGTGTTATTTGGCGATGGTATTCACTTGGTTTACATCGGCCTTGGCATGATGGCCGTCGGTGTTGCTGTGATGAACCAAATGATCAATTTCGATATATAGGAGACGGAAATGGAAACCCCAACACTTTTGGTCTGGATGTCCAGCGCCGCAGCCATCGTCACCGTTCTTGCCATTGCCTTGCCGTTTCTCAGCGGGGGCGGACAATCCAAACGCATCAAAGCCGTCACATCCAGACGTCACGAGCTCGCCCAGCAACAAGTCGATAACCTGCAATCAAAGGGTTCTGCCATTCGTCAACGCAAAGGCCAAACCCGCATTGATCTGATGAAAAAAGTTTTGATTGCCCTAAAACTCGACAAGGCTCTGGCGTCGCCAGAACTCAAAGAAAGCTTGGCCCAAGCGGGATACCGCCGCCCCAATGCCTTGATTGCCTTTACGTTTGCCCGCACGGCCTTGGCCTTAGTGTTCTTTTTGCTGTGCTTTACTTACATTGCCAACATGCCTGATTTTCCATACCCGCAACCCGTCAAGTTTCTGTTTATGGGCATTGCCGCCTTTATTGGCTTTTCTTTCCCGAAAATCATCGTCACCAATGGCGCGCAAAAACGTCAGGTTGAATTGAATTCAGGCTTTGCCGATGCTTTAGATTTGATGGTGATTTGCGTCGAAGGCGGATTGAGTGTTGAAGCAGCTTTTGATCGCGTGACCAACGAAATTTCCGAAAAATCGCCTGTTTTGGCACAGGAATTCGGCATTACATCCGCTGAACTGGCCTTTTTGGGCGATCGTCATAAGGCCTATTCGAACTTTGCCGACCGCACCGGACTGCCGTCGATTAAATCACTGTCGACAACGCTTGTTCAGTCTGAAAAATACGGTACGCCCGTCGGCACCGCGTTGAAAGTTCTGTCCCAAGAACGCCGCCAAGAACGCATGGCCAATGCGGAAAAAAAGGGCGCATCCCTGCCCGCAAAACTGACCGTGCCGATGATTCTCTTTTTCTTGCCACCGTTGTTTTTGGTGGTGATTGGCCCGGCGGCGATCAATATCATGAACCGTTGATCAAGTCATTTTGAGCCCGGCGCAAAATTAATCCAAAAAAGACCAACAACCCGATCAGCCCCAACGGAACCGTTAGCAATATCGCGGCCATGCGGCTGATCAACGGCAGACACCAGACAAACACCAGCGCGGTTTTTTCCCACGCCAAAAAACCCGTTTTCAGACCATGCATCGTGAACCACGCAAGGCCCAGACCTGCGATCATCAAATCGTAATCCAAAGCATAAGGCGTCACCAACAACGCGCCAACCACAAGGCCTGCCGATTGTAACGATTGAGCCACGGGTTTTCGCCACAGCCATATTTGGGCAGCAACCACACCCACCGCCAACAGCCCGTGTCCGACATAAGCTAGGTTAACAGGCGTGCCCCACATACGAAGCGCCGCAAACAGGCTTAATACTTTGTCCGGACTTAATGCCCCGGCTTCCATGACCACTTTGCGGGTGAACTCTGTACTGCTGAAAAAGGCTTGCCAGATGTCCAAGCCAAAGACCAGCGTCGAGGCCGCCATCAGCGCCCCCACGGTCAGCCCCGCAACCATAATCACCGTCCACCGGCCTGTAATCGCAAGGACAAGGGGAATCAACACGCCAAATTGAGGCTTATAAGCCAACAGACCAATGCACAGCCCCGCAATAATAGGTTTGCGATCCAACAGCATCAGGCCTGCGCCCAACAACGCCGCACTTAAAAACCCGTTCTGACCATGAATGATATTCACCGCAACCGCCGGATAAGCCGCCGCGACCAACGCCGTATACGGAACATCACTAATATGCCGCATCACGCTCAGATACAGCGGATACGTCGCCGCCAACCACGCCGCCAGCGCCCAACCATACGGTAAAACCGCCAACGCCGCCGCGATGAACAGGAAAAACGGCGGGTAATGCCAGCCATAATAGGGGATATCGGGGGTCTTAAAGGCCGCTTGTTGGACCTGATGATGGATTTGAATGTCGTACGCGGCATTTGCATGTCCGTCCAAAACCAAACGGCCCGCCGACCATACATTTGAAAAATCAGTGCCCAGGGGTCTGCCTAAAAAATCAACGCCGCCGTTGGCCGTAAAAATCACAACCAAAATGCCGATCAGCCAAAATACCAGCAACATCCACGCATAAACACGAATGCGTTCTAAAGTTACCCAGTCTCCGGTTTTGAGGCTTTGCACGCACCGTTCCCCTTATAGGACAAACCAATTCACATGAGCTTGCCACGTCGGGGGCAGCATATCCATACGCGGTAAAGTCAACAAAACACCAGCGGCAATGGCGATACCGTACGGCACGGCTTTGTTGGGCGTAAACAGACCTTCGGCATTTTTAACAATCCAATCGGGCCAAAGCCCCAGACCTTTGCGCAACACCACCACGGCCAAGGACAATGCACCGCCAACAAAAACCACGGCAAAAACAAAGAAAATCAGATGATCCCAGCCAATCCACAGGGCTGAGGCGGCCATAAGTTTTGCATCCCCACCGCCAAAGTAACCGAATGCAAAGAGCGCGAACCCAAATACTAAGGTTATGGCTCCAGAGGCCAGATGCCACAGCAAGACGTCAAAACTCAAACCAACACTGAAGGCCGAGCCCACAAAGCCGGCCATTAAAGCCAAAGAAATCCAATTTGGAATGCGCAATTTTCGGGCGTCGCTGAACGCACTGTATAAAACCAATGCGACAAATGCGGACATTAACAGAAAATTTAAAATCGCCACGGACCTGACTCCAAAACTTGTCGTTAAACAAAGCTAAACAAAAAAAACTGCCCTCGACCGAAAAAGGCCAAGGGCAGTTTTATTTAAAATCGCATAGAAATAACTAAATGCGAAATTACTGGTTCAAGCCATCATTGATGTCGTTGAATTTGCTTTCAAGGCTAGAGCCCATGAAAGTCAACGCCGTGATGAGAACAACAGCAATAAGAGCGGCAATCAGGCCGTACTCAATAGCGGTTGCACCAGACTCGTCATTTTTGAAACGTGTCACTAATTTCGAAAACTTAGCCATTTTAAAACTCCTCGTTTTTAAACGTTTTTCAATTAAGATAATTAAACAAAAAGGTCTCAACCATAATTTCGTATAGATTGGCTGAACAGAATTCAGAAGTCAAGCACCCCTGTTTATTTTTCCCTTTGAAAACCAAGTGATTAAATCTTTTCGTATGATCTTTCTAGACCTGAAAAGAAGCTCACTTCATGGGTATACAATACCGCCTTTAAAAGGCTTAACCTATGACCGCCATCACAGGTTTACCAACATTTGCAATCGATTATGATCTTTTATGACCAACGATTTGTGTTTTCGGCCCACAATACCTTCGCGCGCCAAATGACCGATCGCCATAGCCACATCATTGCGAGAAGTTCCGCTCCAGCTTGCAATTTCTTCGTGTTTCGGAAGCAAATGAATCATCCAAGTTCCATCCCCTTGAGGATTCGGCTCGCTCATCCGCAACAATTCGTAATAAACACGTTGATGCGGACTTAGGGTGCTGAGCGAGGTCACCCGGTTGTTCAAGGTTCTGATCAGGCCCGCAAAACGTTTTAAAAGCATCAAGCCAATGCCCGGACATTCAATCAAAAGTTTGCGGAAGTCTTTGCTGGACATGGCCGCCAGCGTGGTCGTTTCAAGGGCCGTGACCCGAGCGGAGCGCCTAGATGAATCGATGGCGGAAAGTTCACCAAAACTGCTGCCCGCGCTGAGTTCGGCCAAGGCAATTTCTTGATCCTTGCCCAAAAGGTCCATGACCTTAACGCTGCCTTTGATAATGAAAAAGACTTCCGACGTATCATCATCGCGATCAACAATGATCTGGTTGGAGTCGCATTTAACCCAACGACAGGTTTTTTCCAGTTTCCGAACAACATCAGCCGGAGCCTCGACCAACATGTCGACACCCTGCAATGTGCAGTCTTTTGGATCTGGTGTTAATATGAGGCTGTCGTCCATTCCGTTTTTGCCGTCTTTCCCAAAAATTTAAGTCCCAAATGGCCTTTGTTTAATTTCAGTCTATACTGTCAAATAAGACGTTTGTTTTCAATGCGTTTATAGCAAACTTTTTTAAGTTAAATTTCGCCCTCGTTCACAGGCTCTGTCACAGGCTCTGTTTTATGACCATTTTCCTGCATGGCGATGCGCCAACGATTCGGCATCAGCTTTTTCATAACGATGCGGCGGCGAAGCTCAGGGTCCGAAAACGCGAGTCCCACAACGTCTTCATTGGGTTTCAGCCAAGCCACTTCAGCATTTAACGCTTTGTAATCGGTCAACCGCTCAAAGGTCAATTGAACAGGTGTTGAGGTTGTGAATTTTTCAAAATCAGCGGGGTTTTTAAGCTTAACCTTGGCCCCGCCCACCGATACGTCGGAAATAATGCATTCAAAGGCTCGACCGTATTGGCAGATGCGCCCCGCAAAGATCGTCGACAAACGCACGTTGTTGCGCGCCGACAAATCCGTTCTTTGGTCTTTGCTCATCGCCCCATGCCCCCAAAGCGCTGATAGAATGTCAAATTAGTTTCCAGATCGCCAGTGCTTAAATCCATAGAAGCCAAAGCCTTAGCCTTATTCACATCACCGCGTACAGCGTACAGCAAAGCCAAATTTTGGCGCACATGCGTATTGTTGCGGTCTATGTTCGCGGCTTTTTCCAAGGTCGAAATCGCTGCGGCCAGCTGACCGCTCATGGCTTGGGACATGGCCATATTGTTCAACACAACCACATTGCCCGGCGAAAGCCGCAAGGCTTGGGTGTACATTTGAACCGCCTTGGAAAAATCACCCAAAGCATCATACGCAATGCCCATGGCGGAAAACACGCCCCAATTGTCGCCTATTTCCGTTGAAACCTCTTGCAATACGGAAAGCGCCTTGTTTTTTTGCCCAGCAGCAATCAAAGCTTTGCCGTATTCAAATTTTACCGAGGCGTTTTTGAGAAGGTGCAGGGTATTGGCTTCGATATAAGCAACGATTTCCCGCGCTTGCCCGGCATACCGCATGGTGCGGATAAAGGCCGCTAAAACAGCGACATCACTGGGTCTTTTTTCATACAGACGCCCATAAGCATTGGCCGCCATGTCATATTTGTGTTCATTTTCAGCTTCGCGGCCCGCGCTCAACAAAGTCTTGTGAGCGCTTGTCATATTCTGACCAGACGATGATGATGATCCGCCGCTGGTTGTCTGGCATGCGCTCAAAGACAACAGCACGGCACAGGCGAAGCTCACACTTAAGGCCGTGCGCTTGAACCTCAAAAAATTAACAACCTTCATCTATGCGTCCCTATCAGGCTCTGTTCAGAGATTGACCAGAGTTTACAACATTTATAGGCATCGTACATCCTCGATCAACAATACCACTCTAGTTTATTGCTTTTTTTAAGGACGTGATGAACATCACTGTCGGTGCAAAATCAATAAACTATAATAAACATTATCATAAGGCTAAATTTCAACGTATTATACACGCTGTGTAATTTAACCTTGCCCCACATGACCTTCGCTGAAAAGTGCACCAAATGACAAAAGCAGGCACAGACCTTTTGCGGCAGCCCCCCCGCCAAACCGTCGCCCGCCCCCTCCGTTTTGGGCGGGACGAAAGTGGCGGCATCATGGTTATGTTTGCGCTGATTTTACCGGTTTTGTTTGGGGTCATTGGATTGGGCTTTGAATCGGGCATGTGGTTTAAAGAACGCCGCGAACTGCAAACCATTGCCGACGCGGCCGTGGTATCGGCCGCCATTGAAAACTCTTATGGCGAAGGTAGCACCGTTGTCACCAGCGCCGCAACTTTGGAAGCCACCAACAACGGTTTTGATGCCACAACCGATTCCATCACCTATGTCGGCACACCAACGTCAGGCACCTATTCGGGCGACACTGATTATGTTGAAGTCATCGTGACCCGCCAACTGACCACCGTATTAAGTCAAATTTTTCAAAGTTTCAGCCCCTCGGCTACGGCCCGAGCCGTGGCCACCACGGGCACGCTGAGCACCGGAGAAGCCTGCGTTTTGGCGTTGGACACGACCGGGACGGGCGTTTCGGTCAGCGGCAATGGTTCGRTGACCTTTGATGGGTGTCAGGTGGCGTCCAATTCCGCCGATTCTGACTCTTTATCGGTTTCGGGAAGCGGTGGATTGAATATTGACTGTTACAGCGTGGTTGGCGATGTCAGTGTGACCGCGGGCCTGACCACAGCGGCGGATTGTTCCCCATCCACCGGGGCTTCGGCTTTGGATGATCCGTACATAGGCTTAACCGACCCCGATGATGGCACGTGCGATGTGGCTGGCAACTTAACCATTACAGCCGATACCACTCTTGTCGGCACCGAAGCCGCCCCGTATGTGATTTGCGGTAATTTATGGGCCAGAAGCGGCACGTTAACGATTAATGGGTTGATCGTGGTAAAAGGCGATTTTAAAAGCAATGCCTCCGGCACCATCACCTCAGACGCGACCAATGGGTCCACGATTGTTTTAAAAGATGGCGGACGCATCAACAACATTAACGGAAACTCGACCGTCACCTTAAAGGGCCCACCCGCCGGCATGGGCGGGGCTTGGGAAGGCATTTTATTTTATCAAGATAGAGACACCACCACCGAATGCAGCAGCCCCAGTTGCACCAGCGTGCTGAACGGCAATTCTTCCACGTCTTTTGAAGGCGTGGTGTATTTCCCCAATCAAACGATTGAATTTGGGGGCGGCAACAGTGCGGCCTATACCTGTTTGCAATTGGTCGCCAATCAGGTCGCCTTTTCCGGCAATACCAATGTGTTGGCCGATAACGACTGTGCTTCTGCGGGCGTTAATCCAATTTCGATTCCAACGTCTTATTATGCTAAACTGGTGGAATGATAATGAAGCCTAATCGTTCTATGTTTTTAAATATCCTGCACAGTTTTCGTCAAGACGAATGCGGCGCCAGCGCCATTGAATTGGCCATGATTTCAACGGTTCTATCGCTGATTCTGCTGAACATCGTCGATATTTCATACTTTATGTTTAAAAAAATGGAACTGACATCGTCAGTGCGCGCCGGGGCGCAATATGCTTTGGTGGATACGGACAATGCCACCACAGCCTTAATCGAAGCCGTGGTTCAAGATTCCAGCCCGCTGACCGGCGTCACCGTAACCGTAGACGACAGCCAATGCGGATGTTCAGACGGCGGCGTTTTGTTCACCTGTGGCACCAACACCTGCGCGGGCGGCACCACGGGGCGTTCGCAATATTACACTCAAATTTCAGCGGCCTATACGCACACCTGGATTTTTTATCCCGGCACCGTTTCGATCACCGCTGACAGCACCATTCGCACCCAATAAGGCCTTATAAACGATGATCGCTAAATGGATACGCAAAGGAATTTCAAAAGCCCGAAACGCTGTTCACAATGAACGCGGATCGTTGGCCGTTGAATTCGCCCTGACGGCGCCCTTTTTCCTGATYCTRATCATYGGTATTTTAGATTTAGGCCGCCTGTTTTGGGTTAAAAACATCATGCAGTTTTCGGTCGAACAAACGGCACGGTATGCGATGGTGAACCCATCCAGCACGGCAGTAACGCTGACGACGTATGCCGATACCAAGGCCGGAACCATGTTCACCGGCATCACGTTTGCCGCAGATGCTCCGGGCACCGATGTTGTTGGCGGAATTAATTACCGCACCATTTCGGCCAGTTATAACTTTGATTATTACATCCCCATCATTCCCTTGAACAATATTCCGTTGGCTTCCAGCACACGGATTCCCGTGAACACCCCATAAAAAAGCCGTTTTTGGTGCGTATAGACCTAATTCACGTGCCGGACCCTAGACAGATGCACAGGCGAAGCTTAGTTTAGGGCAATTCTTAAATGTATCTGAAAGCCACCCCTCCACATGCAAACTGACCTGATCAACAAATACGATCTTCGTGTTCCCCGCTACACCAGCTATCCCACGGCGCCTCATTTTAACGAAGAAGTGGATGGTGAAGTTTATAAACAGTGGCTGTCAGAACTGGACCCCAGCACCAAGCTCTCTTTGTATTTCCACATCCCGTTTTGTGATGAAATGTGCTGGTTTTGTGGCTGTTACACCAAAATCGTCAAACGTTATGACCCGGTAAAAGAATATTTAAATTCGTTGCTGGCCGAAATTGATTTGGTCGCAGACGCCCTGCCCGCTCGCTTTAAAGCCAGTCATTTGCATTGGGGTGGCGGTTCGCCAACCATGTTAAAAGGCGAAGACTGGATGGCGATCATGACCAAGTTGCGCGAACGTTTTGACGTCACCGACGACGCCGAAATCGCGGTCGAACTTGATCCCCGCACCTCTACCGAAGACTATATTATCGCCCTTGAAAAAGCCGGCGTAAACCGCACATCCATTGGCGTTCAGTCTTATGAAGACAAAGTGCAAAAAGCCATCAACCGTATTCAGCCTTACGAAATGACCAAAGAAGTCATTGGTTGGTTGCGCAAACATTCCATCAGCCACGTGAACATGGATTTGATGTACGGTTTGCCGTTCCAAGACACCGCTGAAATCGAAACCATGGTCGATTTAACGGTCGCATTACAGCCCAACCGCATCGCTTTGTTTGGTTATGCCCATGTGCCGTGGATGCAGTCTCACCAAAAATTGATCAAGGACGAAACCCTGCCGGACGCTGCGGAACGTTGGGAACAGTTTACCTTGGCCGTTGAACGCTTGAAAAAAGCCGGATACATCCAAGTTGGTTTTGACCATTTTGCTCACCCCGATGATTCCATGGCTAAGGCCTTGGAAACAGGCGATGTACACCGTAATTTCCAAGGCTATACCACCGATACCTCGCCCGCTATGTTGGGCTTTGGCGCGTCGGCGATTGGGTATATGCCGCAAGGTTATGTGCAAAACCAACGGCCCTTAAAAGCTTACCGTCAAGCCATCGATTCCGGTGTTTTGCCGGCGATTAAAGGCATCAAAATCAGCGCGTCAGACGTCTTTCACCGCACCCTGATCGAAGACATCATGTGCAATCTGACCGTCGATTTAGAGGCTGTCTGCAAAGCCCATAACATGGATTTGTCCAGCCTTGACGAAGATTTGAAAAAACTGGCCCCCCTGATCGAAGACAAAATCTGTACCATCAAAAACAACACCATCACGGTCACCGAACTCGGCCGCCCGTTTGTGCGCCTGGTCGCCAGTGCCTTTGACGAATACCTAGACAGCGGACAAGGGAAACATTCCCGCGCGGTTTAGATCGCGTTTAAACCTTGACCTTCTGGTAACAGGAAGGTTCACAATGCGCCTGAATTAATTTTTCGGGGGTTTTGTTTTATGAATATGAATATCGTTGGCCTTGCTGTTGGGGCACTTGTTATTGGTGGCGTTGGCGTTACCTTTTTAAAATCTGAAGAACCGACCAATAGGTCAGTGGATGGACACAGCACGCCAAAAGGCCAAGCTTTTGCCCCCAAGGACATCAAGCTTCCCGCCTTTAACCTCACCGAAAAACGTGGGGAAGCCGCTTATACTGAAAACTGTGCGGCGTGCCATGGCGAACGCACTGTCGGAACGGACCAAGGGCCTCCCTTTTTGCACCGCGTCTACGTTCCGGGTCACCACGGTGATGCCGCCTTTTATTCCGCAGCAAAAATTGGAGTACGACAGCACCATTGGCAATTTGGCAACATGCCCCCGCTTCCCGACATCAGCGATGGTACGATGAAATCTATTATTGCTTATATCCGGGGTATCCAAAGCGTGAACGGCTTTGAATAATATATTAAAATTTTGAATTAACCATCCACTAAACGATTGCAAACACACAAGTAGCAACAATATATAAATTGAAGTTAACGCTAACTTCAAAGAAAACTCTTATAAATGTGAGAGAGTAGAGATATCAGCTGTTTATTATATAACTTGCGCTCCCCTAAAGCATATCGTAGAAAGATAGGGAATAACGTATGATATCGGTCCGCTGTGGTTAGGTTAAGTCCTRTTATAGTGTGATATAGACAGATTAAAACAATCGTACAGAGCGCCTAAATCATTTAAGACTGCGCTCACTGGAGTGAAAATGAAAACGCAAATTGAAGTGGCCCAGCATCGTCTTTTTGATCAAGACGCGCTTGGTGCAGATAATGTAAAGTTATTTCCCGGCTCTAGCCGTGATGCTTCGCGCGAACTCATGGCAGAACAGGTTAATAAAGCATTATTCCAGATCGAAACTGGTGACTTCGAATTAGCCGAAAATTTTGACGACTAATTCGTTTTATCGGGGCGGACTATGGGATACAAAAAGCTTTATAATTTTTGCCAAAACCAAGGCTTACACGTACGCCGAAATATAATCAGAGATGAAGTTCTTAACATTACGGGCATAAATAAAGTGGCCGTAATGAAGACATCCATGGATGTTTCTATTTGCCGTGGTTTTTACGTATCAGCCAAAAATAAAGACCACCCACTTATTCAACAATTCGGCTCCCATCTTATTGTATTAGCTAGGGATGAAAACAAGTGCTGGGATCGTTTTGTCTTTACAAAAGAACTCATGCATATTTTTGATAACCCGTTGAAGTCTACGAACTCCGGGGATGCTTTTGATCGATTACTTACCGACCTAACAGCTCCACATCCTTTGGAATGGTCTCCTCAGATGGTATCTGAAGTAGATTGTTTTTGGATGGCGTTGGGCGTGTTATGCCCTGAAAACGAACGACAAGAACTTCAAAAAAAACTTGAGGCCGGACAAATTGATGATTACGGGATTGCTTTAAAACTCAAAATCCCTAAACAATATGTCCATCACCTTTTTCGCCGTGATTTTGGTAAAATTATCAAAAAACTTTTAGTTCCTATAACCTAATTTCTGTTCTTACTGTAACGCCTCTTCCAACCGCACCCAAGCAAGCTCATCACCTGCCAATCCAAACCTCAACCATGTGGATTGATATTCAAAGGGGCGCACAAGGATTCCGGCTTGACCCAATTTTTCATAGATTTGTGAAGCCTTTGAGCTTTCACACAGCGTGAACAAATCTGTGCCGCCGATAATATCCAAGCCCGCCTTTCTGAGAATTTTATGCAGGCGAGCGGTATCGGACTTTAAGCGCTGACGGGTTTTTAAGGCCCAGTCAGCATCGCTTAAGGCTTTGGTCCCCGCCCACAAAGCCGGACCGGACACCGCCCAGGGCCCAAGCTTTTCATTGAGCTTTGCGGCCGTAACTTCATTACAAATGGCAAAGCCCAAACGCACGCCAGCTAAGCCGTAAAACTTACCAAACGACCGCAGGACAATCAGGCCTTGCGATCCGGCACGTGGTGTTATGGACAGATCGGGCGTTACGTCGGCAAAGGCTTCGTCAACAATGACGGTCCCCTGTTCGCCAGCCTTCAACACAGCCTCAATATTTTGTGTGCGCCCATCGGGATTGTTAGGATGCACCACCACCGTATACGGGCTGGACGCATCAAGCTCAGAAACTTCAGTCACAACGTGACCCGCCGCCGTCCACGCCGGGGCATGTTCGCCGTATGTGGGGCTAAGGATATTCACGTTCCCCGCCTCAAACAACGTTGGCACCTGTTGGATCAACGCCTGTGTTCCCGGACTGGCCACAATGCACGCCCGGTCCGGCACGTTATAGGCCCGCCGGGCCGCCGCCAACAAATCGTCCAGGTCTTGTTTTAACGGCAAACGATGCAACAGTTCTGCAGGACAAGGCTCAACCGGGTAAGGCACCGGATTAATGCCCGTCGACAAATCCAACCAGCCGTCTTTGGGCACGCCAAAACGAGCCTCTGCGGCCTTGGGGTCTCCGCCGTGTTCACGGGATTTTAGAACAATATCTTTCATGGCTCACAACTACCAGATCAAGACCTTGGGCGCGAGAAAATTTCTCAGAAATTTTTGACTTTGTTCATGGCAAATTCATGATAGATTCCCCATCTAATTGAGGAAAAATCATGAGCCCTGAACTGCAAGAAATCGCGCTGGTCGCCTTTACCACTTTTTTCGCGACCATGGGRCCTGTGGAYGTTGCCGCYYTGTTTGCSGCYTTAACACCCAAAAAYACRCCTGCWGAACGSCGYGCRACGGCTTTTAARGGYGTCGGCATYGCCACSCTSATWTTGTTGCTGTTTGCGATTTTTGGCGARGCYGTGCTSACCCGCATGGGCATTTCMTTGCCCGCCATGCGCACGGCGGGSGGYATCCTTTTGTTGCTGATYGCCATTGATATGGTGTTTGCCAGGCAATCGGGCGGCAGCACAGCCACCGAAGACGAAACTGACGAAGCCCTGCACAAACAAGACGTATCTGTTTTTCCCCTAGCCACCCCGCTGATCGCCGGACCCGGCACCATGGGCGCTGTGGTTTTGTTAACCGCCGAAGCCAAAGGCGACTGGACCCATTGGGGAGTCGTTGTGGGGGCCATGTTTGCGGTACTGCTGATCACCATGTTGTTGCTTTTGGTGGCCGGAAAAATCCAAAGAATCTTTGGTGTTACGGGCCTTAATGTGATCAGTCGCGTGGTTGGGGTTCTGTTGGCGGCGTTGGCCGTTCAATTTATCTTTGAAGGCTTAGCTGCAAGCCACCTTTTCAACGCCGCATAAGCATGCTACACCGCGCATCATGACCAATGAAAATAAAACCGAAGACAAAATCGAAAACAAAAAGCCCGCGAAGGATGATCCCATCGCCACCGCCATCTTAGACATGTTGGCTGGCGATGCGTTGTTGACCTTCAAAGAAATGGCCATTCAAATTTTCGAGCCCCGCAGACGTCCTAAAGACCGTGCGGATGGCTGGCGCAAATACATGAACGCCGTAAAGCAACAAACCGTGCACATGGCGCGCCAAGGTCGTGTGGACATCATGCGCAAAGGCAAAGTCGCTGATCCCCGTGATTTTAAGGGTATTGTGCGGGTGCGCTTGGCTCAAGAAAAACCAGCTGGCGAATCCAAAAGCGAAGACTAGCGTCTTGTTTTTATAGATTTAAACAGCTTTTCAGCCTGAGAAATTTGAAACTTGTTCATTTTGGCTGTTAGTTTTTTGAACTTTAACGCCACATCGTATTTTTTATGAACGGCCAAGGCCTCGGCGCGCTTGGGCATGGCTCGTTTCAGCCAGACATACGCTTGAACAAAATCTTGCTTCACGCCCCAGCCTGCATCGAACATCGTGCCTAAAAGGTATTGAGATGCCGCATGGCCTTTTTCTGCGGCCAGCGTGTAAAAATGGATGGCTTGGGTGTAATTGTGTTCGACGCCCCGCCCGGTATAATACAATTCGGCCAAGCGAAACTGAGCTTGAGTATGATYRTCAAARGTCGCCGCCATRCGCAACCATTTGGCCGACACGTAAAAATCTTGGCGAACCCCATCACCGTTGCCAAACAACACGCCCAATCGATAACGCGCTGCGGGATAGCCTTGAATGGCCGATTTTTGATACCAACGGATGGCTTTTCTTAAATTTTTTGAAGTTCTATCGCCGGTTTCATAAACATACCCCAATTCATATTGGGCCTTGCGATCGCCCCTTTGCGCCTCGGGCAAAAGAGCCTTAACGGGGCTGGTATTGAACAACATGGCCTTTTGCACCAAGGCCTTTGAACGTTCTTCACCAATTTGCCAAAAGGTTACTCCGGCAATCGCAAACAAAAGAAGGGTAAAGATAAAAAGGCGCTGCATGGTGAGGTGTTAGAGCCCTAAAGGTTTGAAGACCGCATTGAAGTCTGTGTGGATGTATCAAGTTCTTCACCGGGCAAGCTGTCCGGGTCAGCCACTTCATAACACATCACATCCGCAAGGGTACGATAACAGGTCACCTTGGGAATCGGATTGGGTTCGTCTTCACGGCAATACGTACGTCCTTTTTCGGTCCGCACGGTCGAACAATCTTTGCCGCTGCGATACGATTGAATGTGATCCATGATGGTTTTATCCGTTCCCATGACCAATCCGGTGCTGATGATCGAAGCATTCCCCACCGTTTTTAAAACATCCCGCGGCACAATCGAATAAAATTCGCTGCAGGCCGAAAGAAAAAGGCTAAACGTCAAAAGGGCCACGATACGCATGACAACATATCCTCAATACATCAAATGATCAGTCTATTATTGTCACATAGCTTTGGTTAATTCCGGGTAAACGTGACTTTAGGTGAAAACAAGCGCGCGGGTTGCCTCAGAACAGAAACAACCCGCGCCTCATTTTGATGGGTTAGTTTTCCCTTTTGATTTCAAACAACTGAGCAGCAACGCCTTTGCAATCCCACTGTTGGTAAAGCGTACCATTTGCAGAATTTGCGCCCTTAAGATCCAAACACTTTTGTTTCTTCACACGCGATTGAATCTGATAAGACTTATTGCCCTTGTCTTCAACACGCCACATTTGGTTATAGTGAGCTTTACTTGTTTTTTTATTGCACTTTCCTTGAGAAATTACGGTGCCGTTTTTGGTCTTGGGATTGTGAATTTCCAAGCATTTTCCGCTCAAGACATTCTTCAACCTGACCCATTCATCCTCGACACGAATGATCTCAAACTGCTGGTTCTTGTTGCCCTTTTCACAGACCCAATTGTGAGCCCCCTTTTTATCGCCAGTACCAGCCACACATTTGTTGCCGGCCTTTGAACGCAGGCTCACGGTGTTAAATTTATACACGTAGGGCAAGGCAATTTTTTTGCTCATGGCCGAGGTATCCATCATCTCATACCCGGCAAACAGGAAGGCATCGGGATTGGCTCCATCACCGTAATATTTAAGGCACGCCGGATAAGAAAAAGCCGACACAACACCGGATACACCGCTGATATCAATAATCGACATAAGTTGAGCAGCTGCACGGACCTTATCCATATCGGTCAGGGCATTTTCATTTGTCTCGTAACTTTCCAGCGAGGTAAACACAGCCCCTTGAGCTACATAGGCGGCCTTCCCAGCCTTAAATTTTTTGGTTTTTGAGAAAGTCTCCCATCCATTTTTCATTTTTTTCCAATCCGATAGCGGAACCTTCTCGACCTTTTTAGCGCCATCTACGGCCTTATCAACGCCACTGGTGGCCCCCAGTGTTGCAATATTTGCGGCAACCGTGCCCACAGACATTGCCTGATCCATGACAACCGAAGCACAAGATTTTTTATTTCTGGCAAAGCCCATTCCACAGCGCACCCATGTTGGTGGGCGTTCTTTCCAACATGTTATGCCCAGGCGTGTATCACTGCTGTTGCACTTATCATAACAACGGCCCAGGCTTTTTTCCTGTCCGCTTTTACATTTTTTGCCGCCTTTAATAGGGCTGGCCGAAGCGACCTTTTTGCAGTTGTTTCCCGGTCCTGTAGTCAAACCAGAAGCGGTGCAATCGGGTTTATCCTCAAGCTTACACTGTTTGCCAACGGCCTTGAATCCTGCATCACATTTTTTGACGTATTTCGAAGCCCCGTTCAGAACACATTTTCCAGCCCCATGCCATTTTTCACAGGCGGCAAAGTCTTTCTTTTTAAAGATGTTCTTATCATTGGGGTATTTGGTTTTTGTCAAAAGACAAGTCGCCCCTTTGTCGGTCATGTTTGAAGGGCAAGTTGGCATGCACTTGCCTTTGAAAACAGAGTTACGTTTGGTGCCGCTTGGGCATTTGTTGCGGCAAAACAGACCGACTCTTTCTTCGCCAGGACTACAAGTGGGCGTTACGCCGGGTCCGGTGGTATAAGAATTTCGCCAACAAAAATTATTTTCACCGGCATTAAAGGTCAAGCCCGTGGTGTCATATTTTTCAGGGTTTCCACCCTGAACAGCAAGGGCTTGGGGAACAAATGACGTCCATCCGTATGCAACCAGAACAAAAACTGTCCCCAATCGAAGAAGCTTCTGCATGACTTTGCTATAACTGATCAACATCTATCTTTCCTTTTCAACAATCTAAACAATACCTTAAAAGGGTTACAACAAAAAGGAAGGAACTCCTATACGTCAGAAGAACTACTTAACGCACCAAGCGGTCACCCCTTCCCAAACAAACCCTACATTTGTATACTTGCGCGAATTCCCTGTTTATGATTCTGGCGACTTAACCCACCTTTAAAAATGAGACAAAAATGGCCGTAACCCCTCCGATTTGTGATTTTGGCTTAAAAGCCCCTGACTTTAGCCTTCCCGGTGTGGATGGACAGACGCATACTTTAGACAGTTGCAAGGGCGACAAAGGCACCTTGGTTGTTTTTATCTGCAATCATTGCCCCTATGTTTTGGCGATTACGGAACGTTTGGTTCAGGACCTTGCTGATTTGCAGAGCCAAGGCATTGGCGTGGTTGCCATCAATTCTAATGATCCTGATCAGTATCCAGAGGATTCGTTCGACAATATGGTTAAGTTTGCCAAAGAGCACAATTTCACCTTCCCGTATCTGTTTGATGAAAGCCAAGAGGTTGCCAAGGCTTATGATGCCATTTGCACCCCTGACTTTTTTGGCTTTAACAAAGATCAGGCCCTGCAATACCGGGGGCGGCTGGATGCTTCAAATCGTGAAACGGCCCCGCCAGATGCTGAACGCGAACTGCTGAATGCCATGAGCCAAATCTCGAAAACGGGCCACGGTCCCAAGGCTCAAATCTCGTCAATGGGCTGTTCAATCAAGTGGAAACAGAGCTCTTAAAGTTCCCACTGACGTAACACATTGAAAATAATATATTTTGAGCGTTTGCCAAGCCGCCAGCACTTGGGTATCTTGGCGGGAACTTAAAGACTGCGAAAAATCGCGATAGACCAACMTTAAATATTTCCGGAGATACCCGTGGCCGACGATACACAAAAAGCCCAAGAAAACGCCCTGCACCGCGAGGTCGATGACGATCTGCGCGAAGAACAAATGATGATGCTGTGGAAACGCTTTGGCAGTTACATCATCGGTGTGGCCGTCTTGATCGTCGCCATTGTTGCGGGGTATCAAGGCTGGAAACAATACGACTTGTCCACCCGTACAGCGCAAGGCGATAGCTTTTATTCCGCAAGCTTGCTGGCGAAATCAGGCAATATCGACGAGGCCGTCCAAGCCTTTGCTCAATTGTCTAAGGATTCTGACGGTGGCTATGGCACCTTGGCGCGTTTCCAACAGGCGGCTCTGATGGCGGCGGGTGGCGACACCTCTGGCGCCGCTGCCTTGTACAAAGACTTGGCCAAAAACAATGCGGCCGATGTCGCCATGGGCGGATTGGCCAATATTTTGGGCGCCATGTTGGAAATCAACACCGGCGGTTATGACGTTTCGGGCATGACCATGCGTCTGGAAAGTATTTCCGGCGACGACCACCCTTACCGTTACAGTGCTCGGGAATTGTTAGGCCTTGTGTTTATGGGATCTGGCGATACGCAAAAAGCTTTGGAAAACTTCACAAAATTATCTGAAGATACAAAAACGCCAAGCGGCATCCGGTCTCGGGCTCAAAACTTGGTGAAACACTTAGGCGGCTAAAAGGATATTTTCGGTGACTGTACAGCATTCATTCTTTCGTATTTTGGCTTTGACCAGTGTGGTTTTGGGCACCAGCGCGTGCACATCGTGGTGGGGCGACAACATTGCGCCGCCCTTACCCGGTGAACGTATTTCCGTGCTGCGCCATGAAACCGCGTTGCAACCTGATCCTGAAATGAATGCGTCTGAAATTCGTTTGCCCGCCCCGTCTGCGACCCCCGATTGGCCGCAAAATGGCGGTTATGCCAACCATGCTATGCATCATGTGTCTGCGGCTCCGAACTTGTCGGCCCTGTGGACCCAAGACATCGGTTCGGGCACGACTTCGGGGCAACGTTTGACGTCCCCGCCGGTTGTTGCGGACGGGCGTGTTTATGCGCTGGATTCAGCCAGCGAAGTTTCGGCTTATAATGCTCAAACCGGGCGTCATTTATGGACGACGGAACTGACCCCTGACGCCGAAGACGACGGCCACATGAGCGGTGGTTTGGCGTATGACAATGGCTTTATTTATGTCGGCACCGGTTTTGCCCAAGTGATCGCGATTGATGCGGCCACCGGAAAAATTGCGTGGCGCCGCAGCGTCAGCGCGCCTATCCGGTCTGCGCCCACGGTGCGTGGCGGACGGGTTTTTGCCGTATCGTTAGACAACACCCTGCACGCCATTGCCGCCCATGACGGAAGCCCCCTTTGGACCCACAATGGTTCGCCCGAAACCGCCATGTTGTTGGGCAGTGCAAGTCCAGCGGTTGATAACGGCGTTGTTGTGGTGCCGTATTCATCTGGTGAATTGGCCGCTGTGAAGGTCGAAAATGGTCGCCAGTTGTGGATTGATTCGTTGACGTCGCGTCGGCGCACAGATTCCACCGCATCCATGGCGCACATCCGCGCCAATCCGGTGATTGATCGCGGTCGTGTATTTGCCATCAGCCACAGTGGTTTGATGGTATCGATTGATCTGCGCACCGGATTGCGCATTTGGGAAAAGAACATCGGCGGACAACAATCGCTTTGGTTGGCGGGTGATTATATCTTTACCCTCACCGGCAACGAAGAACTGACCGCTATTGAACGGGAAACCGGACGCATTGTGTGGGTGAAATCTTTGCCCCGCTGGTCTGATCCTGAAAATTTTGAAGGTCCCATCGTGTGGACCGGACCATTATTGGTCAGTGACCGTTTGATTGTCGCCAGCTCTCATGGTATTGCGGTGGCGGTTTCCCCTTATTCTGGACGCATCTTAGGCTCAGAAGAAATGCCGGACGGCGTTTCCGTTGCTCCTATTGTTGCCGGGGATATGGTTTATTTCTTGGCCGACGATGCCACGCTAGCGGCGTATCGCTAAGCCTCTAAAAAAGTACGTTTTGAAAGACATATTATGAGTTACACCGTCGCCATCATTGGCCGCCCCAACGTGGGAAAATCTACGCTGTTCAACCGTTTGGTGGGCAAGCGTGTTGCCATCGTTGACGATCAACCCGGCGTCACCCGTGATCGCCGCGAAGGGGATGCCACGCTCAGCGATCTGAGTTTCACCGTCATCGATACGGCGGGTTTGGAAAACGTCCACGACAACAGCCTTGAATCCCGCATGCGCGAACAAACCGAACAAGCGTTCTTAGAAGCCGACATTGCCCTGATGGTTATTGACGCGCGCGATGGCGTCACCCCCGTGGACGAACACTTTTGCAATTGGCTGCGTCGTCATAAAACGCCCGTCATCATCGTCGCCAACAAATGCGAAGGCAAGGCTGGCCAGTCTGGATTGTTAGACGCTTATGCGTTGGGCATGGGTGAACCCGTTCCGTTGTCAGCAGAACACGGCGAAGGCATGGTCGATTTGTACAACGCCCTGCAGCCCCACGTGGACGCGGCGAAGGCCGATGCGGATTATGCCAAGACACAAGTTGTCGACAGTGGTGAAGAGGCTGACGACGAAGTGATCAATGCACGCCCCCTGCAGCTGGCCATCGTCGGTCGCCCCAATGTTGGCAAGTCAACACTGGTCAACAAACTGTTGGGCGAAGAACGCATGTTAACCGGACCCGAAGCCGGCATCACCCGCGATTCCATTTCCGTGCCGTGGATACATGGCGGTCGTGAATTCAATTTGATCGATACTGCAGGCCTGCGCAGACGTGCCCGCGTAAACGAAAAAGTCGAAGCCCTGTCCGGGGCCGAAACCCGGCGCGCCATCGATTTTGCTCAAGTCGTGGTGTTGGTTTTAGACGCCAATGACATGTTGGAAAAACAAGATCTGACCATCGCGCGCAACATCATCGAAGAAGGCCGCGCGTTAATTTTGGCGGTCAACAAATGGGATACCATTGCCAACACCAAAGTAGCCTTGGACAAACTGCATGACCGTTTACAAACGTCCCTGCCCCAAGTCCGTGGTATTCCGGTCGTCACCCTTTCGGCGTTAACCGGACGTGGCTTGAACAAGATGTTGGACGCCGTTTTAGATGTTTACGAAGTGTGGAATCGCCGTATTCCCACCGCCAAATTGAACCGTTGGTTGGAAGAAATTTTAGAACATCACCAAGCCCCGTTGATTTCAGGTCGACGCAGCAAAGTCCGTTACATCACGCAACCCAAAACCCGGCCGCCAACGTTTGCGTTGTTCGTCAGCCATGAAAAAGGTCTGCCGGAATCTTATGTGCGGTACTTGGCAAATTCACTGCGCGAAGACTTTGATTTATGGGGCATTCCGTTGCGTTTGATTGTACGCAAAGGCACCAACCCGTTCGCTCCAAAATAGGCTGGGCTCACCCCCTGACTTAAAGGTCATCATCAAAACTGACCACAATGCTATCACCGTCTTGGGTGACGCTATAACTGTCACCGATATCATCAGCATCGTGATTGATGGTGACACTGACGTCGGTGCCTTGGCCAAAAGTTAGCGTTGCTGTATGGTCACCATTGTCGGTAACGGTTAAGTCTTCTTGGCTAAATTCAGGACCATCAAAACGTAGTTCTTCTTTTTCGCTGAGGTCTAAAATAAAGTCGTTGCCGTCTCCGGCTTTGAATACAAATGTATCGTCGCCGGAACCGCCCCTCAAAACATCATCGCCTGTGCCACCATCAATAATATCGTCGCCTGCGTCGCCATCGATAACATCATCGCCTGCGCCGCCACCGATAATATCGTCGCCTTTGCCGCCACCAAGTTCATCAGCGCCTGCGCCGCCAGACAATTCATCATCGCCTTTATCGCCGATCAGGGTGTCGTCCCCTGCTCCGCCCGAAAGATAATCATCGCCATGTCCGCCGTCCAAAACGTCGTCGCCAGCCCCGGCAAATATTTGATCGTCGCCTTTACCGCCAAAGATTACATCGCCTTGGGTTTCCGTGGTTTCAAAGCTGACGTTTAATGCGGCATCGATGGTCGACATTTCCCCGCTTTCCAATTCCACAGATGTGGCTTTAACGCTGAGGCTAAAATCTTCACGGACAAAACCATCGGGCAAAGTGAGTTCAAGGGTATCAAGGCTGCTTAAATTAGCGCCCGCCAACAACCATGATCCATCTTCGCCAGGCAGGCCTAAGTTCAAGGAAGCCCCCGTGGGCACACCCGATATTTCAAGGCTTAAGGTTTCTGAGCCATCCACGTCGGTCAACGCTGCGTTGATATCTAAGCTGACCGCTTGAGGTTCATCAAGGACTTCGGGTTCAGGATCTTCACCCGCAGCTTCGGCGCTGCCAAAAATTATATCGTCGCCTTTACCGCCATCAATTTCATCGCTGCCATCGGTGCCGACAATTTCATCGTCACCTTTGCCGCCTTCAATTTCTTCGCCTTCATCCGGCGCAAGGACAACATCAACAACCGCATCCGACACCGTCAAACTTGGTTGGTCTGTCACCGCTATAACGGTCGCGTCCAAGGCTTGGGTTACAGAAATCCCCGCAACAGACGTTGCCGTTACATTGATGTTGATCACGCCGCTGTAATCAGCAGGTGGTGTTAAAATTAATCCGGTCAGCTGATCGACGGAAATGCTCCAACTGCCATCCGCATTTTCGGTACCTGCGTTTAAGAAAGCCCCGTCAGGGATGCCGCTCAGAGTAATGGTCTGTAAAGTGTCTGAAGTCCCCGTGGGCATCGCCGCGGCAATCACCAAAACAATGCCTTCATCCTCACGCCCAGAAGCATGAGCCACCGCCAACACCGGAACAACAGGCTCAGGCTCAGGCTCAGGCTCAGGCTCT